>NZ_JARJHD010000004.1:0-261644 GCF_030441955.1 Enterococcus spodopteracolus
GCGATTGTTAAGCTCAATTTGTTTGCTAGCATATTGCTTGCTTGTTAAAAATGTTTGTTGTCTTGAATTGAATCAAGACGCCCTACACATTTGGTTTGTCTTACTTTGTTCAGTTTTCAAAGGTCTATTCTTTCTTATTTAACAACTTTTATATCCTAACATTTATTTAAGAAGTTGTCAATAAGTTTTTCTTTCTTAACTTAGAAAGTTGATTGTCGTTGTTTCTTAGCGACTTCATTAATATATCACCTCAGTCGTTATTTGTCAACAACCTTTTTCGTTGGTATATTAAGGTTTTTTGTCACCTTGTTTTTAACGACTTTGTTATTATAACATAGCATTAAAACCTCGTCAACATTTAATTTCAATAATTTATCATGACGTTTCTTACTGCTTTGTCAGAACAAATAATAATATATCAAGGACTTAAAAAAATTGCAATAGAAAAAATGCTTTTTTCAACGATTATTTTCAAAGCCGAATATTCGTATAAGATGTTTAAATATCAACAGTTTTTTGATGTTATTTAATTGTATTATTCTAGTATTTCACAATTAAAGTTCGTATCTTTCCAGGGGAAAGGCTATGGAAAAACTCCTTAGAAATCAATAGCCTAGTGAAGTTTGTCGATAAATTCATAAAAAAAACAAGCAAAGTCATCACTTTACTTGTCTTCTGTTCGTACAATTGGTACAAAAATTCTAAAAATCGTCCCTTGCCCTACTACACTCTCTGCTATTATTCTTCCTTTATAGCTTTCTACAAGTTGTTTGGCAATCGACAATCCTAAGCCATTTCCACCTTTTGTTCGTGCTCTTGCTTTATCTACACGATAAAAACGATTAAATATTTTCTTCAAGTCCTCTTCAGGTATTCCCTCACCAAAATCTTGGATCGCGATCTCAAATTCGCTAAGCGTCGATGAAATAGAGATATGGACTTCTTTTCTTGTCGTTGAATACTTTACCGCATTATCTAAAATGATGATAATCAATTGTTCAAAATGATTTCTAAAAATTTGTAGTGTTACTTCTTTAGGTAAGTCATCATCCAGTGTAATAACATAATCAGGATAAAGTAATTTAAAATTATTGAATACTTGGTAAGTCACTTCTTTTGCATTCGTCGTTTCGTTGGCATAATAAACATCTACTTGCTCTGCACGTGATAGATCTAGCATTTCTTGTACTAAGCTTTTCATCCGACTGATTTCTTGCATACTTGCAGTTAGGGATTCTTCTAAAATTTCGGGATCATCTTTCCCCCAGCGATTCAATAAGTTGAGATGCCCTTCAATAATCGCTACAGGTGTTCTTAATTCATGTGATACATCTTCCACAAATTGTTCTTGTTGTTCGATATACAGACGCATACGATCTAGCATTTCATTGAAGATCTCAGCAAGGTCTGCTAACTCATCATCTGTATCAATCTCTGGCATATGGATATCTGATTGTGGATCTTTACGGATCGTATCCATCGTATCTCGTAATACTTTTAACGGTTTTAAGAAGTAGGAAGATAGGAAGAAACCTAAGATACTACTTAGTATCAAGGAGACAATCTCTAGCACGATCAAAGTCAATAAAAGGTTATTTCTTATATCATAGAAAGATGAAAGTTCATAAAATGTTTGAGTATAGCCAATTTTTTCTCTTGTTTGTTTAGAATAAATAGGTTGGATCGATAAAAAGCCAGTTTTCCCGTCTAAAGTAACGATCGTTGGGATCTTCCTGGTCGTTTGGATCAATGAACGACTTTTTTCGTGTGTTTTAAAAATCAATTTTTCATCCAGATCGTAAACATATAGATCCATCGATGCTTGACCAAGTTCGGAAATAAAGGAGTCGATTTTCATCAAGTTCCCTTCAATGACAGCAGTATCATCTCCAGTGCCACCGGCTTGGTCAGCGTTCGTTAAGTTTCGATAGGCATTGATCAACGTCAACTCCTCATCTGAATTTGATAAACGAGAAGCCGCTTCAGAAATGGTATGTTCGACATTTGCTCTTTCCTTAGCTACTATTAGATTGATCGATGATTTATAGGCGATCACTGCAAAAATCGTAAAGACGACAAATATGAAGAAAGAACTTGCAAAGGCCCACTTGATCGTCAAGGATGGACCTTTAAGTTCTCTTTTTTCGGTTTGATTGTAATGGCTCACGAGCGCATCACGTAACCAGTCCCACGTACTGTTTGAATATAGCTTTCCTCACCAGGAACGTCGATCTTATTACGGAGATAACGAATATACACATCCACTACGTTTGTTTCCACTTCGGTTTCGTAGCCCCAAACCTTGTTTAATAAAACATCGCGTGCAAGTACCACGTTGACATTTTCCATCAAAGTAAGTAATAGTTCATATTCACGCTTTGTTAATTCAATGACTTCATTACCACGACGTACGACTCTATTTTCTTTTTCGATCGTTAAGTCACGATAAGTGATCGTTGTTTGTTTTGCCACATTTTTGTCTCCTTCGATGTCGATGCGGCGTAATAAAGCACGTAGACGCGCTAACAATTCTTCGATTGCAAATGGTTTGACGATGTAATCATCTGCACCATGATCTAAACCAGAAACTCTATCAATGACAGAATCTCTCGCAGTCATCATGATAATTGGTGTATTTTTCGCTTGGCGTACACGACGACAAACTTCAAGTCCGTTCAATTCAGGTAACATCAAATCTAATAAAATTGCATCCCACTCATTATTCAAAGCAGCATCTAGACCTGTTCGTCCGTTGTAATGTACTTCAGCATTATACCCTTCATGTTTTAATTCTAACTCGACAAATCGGGCTAAGTTTTTCTCATCTTCAATGATTAGAATATTACTCATTCAATTTTGTCCTTTCTCTCCTAGGCTTCTAAACTCTATTATTATACCAATAGTTAATTTAAAATCTATAATCATTTTATCATGGAATACTATTTTAAAAAAGAACTGAAGTCGCCCTCTATAAATGACCTCAGCTCTTTCATTTATTACTTATTTGTTTACCATGTTGAAGAATAAAGAAGCTGATTAATCTTCGTTATACCATGAGTAATGGAAGATTCCTTCTTTGTCAACACGTTCATACGTGTGCGCGCCAAAATAATCACGTTGTGCTTGGATGATATTTGCAGGCAAACGTTCGGCTCTGTATGAATCAAAGTAAGCAATCGCTGAAGAGAATGTTGGTACCGGTACGCCTGCTTGGACAGCTAACGCAACAACTTCTCGCACGGCTTGTTGGTATTTCTTAGTGATCTCAACAAAGTAGTCATCCAATAATAAATTTTCAATGTCAGGATTGTTTTCGTAGGCATCAGTGATTTTTTGTAAAAAACGAGCACGGATGATACAGCCGGCACGCCAGATTTTTGCAATTTCACCGAATGGTAAATCCCAGCCATAGTCTTTCGATGCGACACGTAGCTGTGCAAACCCTTGTGCATAGCTCATGATTTTGCTGAAGTATAACGCTTCACGAATTTTTTCGATAAATTCTTTTTTATCACCGTTGAATTCAAAATCATTCGTATGTGTCAAGATTTTGCTTGCTTGTACACGTTCATCTTTGTATGCAGAGATATAACGGGCAAATACAGACTCTGTGATCAACGGAAGTGGCACACCAAGGTCTAAAGCACTTTGACTTGTCCATTTCCCTGTTCCTTTATTTCCTGCAGCATCAAGGATCACGTCTACGATCGGTTGTCCTGTACCTTCATCGTCTTTACGTGTCAAAATGTCCGCAGTGATTTCGATCAAGTAGCTATCTAATTCACCTTCGTTCCATTCTTTGAAGATATCAGCCATCTCATCGACAGATAAACCTAAAATATTTTTCATCAGGTCATAAGATTCGGCAATCAGTTGCATATCACCATATTCGATCCCATTGTGGACCATTTTAACATAATGGCCTGCACCATTTGGACCAATGTAAGTTACACAAGGCGTGCCGTCTTCTGCTTTTGCAGAAATTTGTTCAAGGATCGGTGCAACTAATTCATACGCTTCTTTTTGTCCACCAGGCATGATCGAAGGTCCCTTCAACGCACCTTCTTCTCCACCTGAAACCCCAGTCCCGATAAAATTGATACCCGAGTTGGCTAATTCTTCATTTCGACGAATCGTATCTTGGAAGAAGGTATTCCCGCCATCGATCAAAATATCACCTTTGTCTAAATGTGGTAATAATTCTTGGATCGTTGCATCTGTTGCTGGTCCTGCTTTGACCATCAAAAGGATACGGCGTGGTTTTTCGATTGAATCAACAAATTCCTCGATCGTGTATGTTGCTTTGAAGTTTTTGTCTGGATGTTCTTCTACCACATCTGTTGTTTTTGCTCCTGTACGATTGAATAGTGCAACAGAGTAACCGCGGCTCTCAATGTTAAGGGCTAGATTTTTACCCATGACGGCCATTCCGACAACGCCGATTTGTTGTTTTGACATATAAACTCCTCCTACATATGGGATATTCTCCCTAATCTCTCTCATTATAGCTTAACATAGCTTACTTGCAAACCAAATAAGTATGAATCGATGATGATTCTTACTTATTATCATTCCGAATACAATCGTTATTTCAGAAACCAAAAAAATAAACCTCAAGGCTCCATGGTTAGCCTTGAGGTTTTACATTTTCTAAATAAAATGTATTAAGCTTCTTTAGACATTACGTCCTTACCATCGTAGTAACCACAACTTGCACATACGTGATGGCTTTTTTTCATTTCACCACAGTTTGGACATTCGTTCAATCCTTTGATTGTCAATTTGTAATGAGTACGACGTTTTGCTTTTTTAGCTTTCGATGTTCTTCTAGCTGGTACTGCCATTTTGCTACACCTCCTTGTAAAGTCTTGTATCAATATTTGATACAATATATTCCAATCTTACGCGTTATCATCTTCTTCTGATGCTGAATCAAAAAATTCTGATAGTTTTGTAAGACGAGGATCTACTTTTGTCTCAGCTTCTTCCGTTTTGCGTTTTTCGTACTCTTCTTCAGATAGCACTTCCCAATCGTTCCCTTTCGGTAATTCAGTGGCATGCTCTTCTTCTTCTGTGAGTACACGCATCGGAATCGCCAATAAAATGTTGTCTTCGATCGACTCTGTCACATCTAGATGCGTTCCTTCGATTAAGAGGATTTCTTCTGAAGGTAACTGAGCATCTCTACGTTGGTATTGTTCCATCGTCATAAACAATTCATCCACAGACAGCTTGATTGGTAATTCAACTGGTGTCAATGAACGAGTGGACGGAACAGTCAGTGTCGTCTGCGCAGTGTAATGAACGAGATAGCCTTTGTTATCTACTGAGACTAGACCTTCGACTTCCACAGGCGCAACATCTAAAATTGAATCGTCTCGCTTCATAAGAGCCTTTTTTACGTCAAGGGTCTCATGAAAAGTTAACGGTGTCTCTTGGTATTTTCTCAATTCCAATAAAGACCATTTCATAGTTTCATCACTCCTAAGCAACAAAAGCTATTATACAGGGCAAAAAGTCGGTTGTCAATGAAATTTTCTTGACACCTTACACTTCATAAAAAAACACAGAGCGTTTTTCTCATCTATGTGAGATTTATTCGCTCTGCGTTTACTTTGTCGCTAACTACCACCGTTTGATCAGATATCAAATGTATTGGATCAATTGCATTAAAATAGGTACAACGAACACAAATAGTAGGGTACTCGTCGTGACAAGATTCGTTGCATACTTCACATCACCGTGGGCTTCATTTGCAAGGATTGGTAAGACAGCTAGCATAGGTGTAGCTGACTGTACGATCAACGTTTGTTTCAGTAGAGGAGCTAATTCCGCACCAAAGGCATATTTACCAATTACCATCAGTCCAATCAATATAGCTGGTGCTAAGATAAATCGACCGATCAAAGCCACGATCGTATCCCGATCAAATCGAATACTTTTCAACCCTGCATCGTATAATACAATTCCGATATAGATCAATGATAATGGCGTCACGATTCCGCCTACATAGTTTAGTGTAGAATTTACAAAATCAGGTACAGGAATCTCTAACACTAAGAAGAAAAGCGCAAGGATAAAACCTAATAAAGGCGCTGGCAAAAGCTTTTTCCAATTCAGCTTCGTTTTCTTTTCTGTTTGATCTTTTGTCGGGTCATCATTAGCGATCAAAAAAACACCAAACGCCCAGGTCGATACGGTATTTGTCACATAATAAATTAAAAAGTAAGGTAAAGAGGCTTCGCCAAAAAGAGCAATATTGAGTGGCAAGCCAATAAATATCGTATTGGCATTCACTACTGCATTCATAAAAACCCCCCGTCTACCTGGTTGTATCTTAAGTAATTTTGTTAGCACATAAGCAATCAGGTAAGAAATGATTACTGCAGCGATCGGATATATCAAACTTCCAGATAATTCGATCAAACTGCTTTTAGTTAAATTCTTCATAACTGAAACAAAAATCGAGGCGGGTAAAGCTACTTTAGTGATCAAGGAAGAGATACTTCCCCCAAACTGTTCATCAAACCACCCCAAGCTTTTTAGTACGTAGCCTAATCCAATCATCAAGATTATACTGATCACACTTTCAATTGATTGAAAAAATACCATTTCTTCCATCTCCTCAGTAACCATTTATTGAAGCAATCTCTTTGTAGATATGAGCCAACACTGCTCAATCATGTTGCTTCTTCTATTTTCTGTTTTAATCTAAAAGACGATTCGTGTGCCACTAGCCTAGTAGATTACTTATTTCTTTTTTAAGTGTAGTCTTTTAGGTTTGTTATAGTCAAAATTATCGATTACAATAAACATTATTTATATGTCAAGGGGGAGAATCGATTCATGAATACGAGAGATCTTGAATACTATGTTCAAATCGTCAAACAAAAAAACTTTACTAAGGTGGCTAAGTTTTTTGACGTCAGTCAACCGACGATCACTTATGCCTTACAACGTCTGGAAAAAGAAATTGGTGCCACACTGATTACAAGAGATCGTTCCCATCATGAATTGATCATCACTCCTGCTGGTAAGCAATTGTTGATCCATGCACAATCCGTCTTACAAGAAATTACACTTGCTAAGGCAGAGATTGCTCAGCTACAAAAGAAAAAATTGCGCTTTGGTATGCCACCTATCATCGGCAATGAATATTTTCCAAAATTATCGAGCTATTTTATCAAGCATCAATTAATGAATCAAATCGATATCATCGACGGAGGTTCTCGTGATCTATATGGCATGATTCATCAAGGGCGGATTGATCTTGCGATTCTTGGATCAACACAACCGATCGTCGATCAAAAACTAGCAATCGAGCCTTTGTTGGATAAACGCTTCATGATCGTTGTGTCCCCTTCACACCCTCTAGCAGATCGTACAAGCGTTTCTTTTAAAGAGCTAGTCAACGATCAGTTTGTTTTGTTAAATGAACACTACGTCCATCCTGCTGCGTTTACAAAGCTTTCTAAGCAAACGCATATCGTACCTAAGATCGTTTATCAGAGTAATGACTTAACTATTTTGAAAAGCATGATCCGAGAAAATATCGGGATTGGCTTTCTCACCGAGATCGCAATTCATCCTGAAGATAATCTCGTAGCTATTCCGTTAGAAGATACTGCTCAACCACGGTTTTTGATTTCATTAGCCACTCGCGCACAGCAGTTACCAACGGTTTTACATGAAAACGTGATCGAAGTCATCCATGAATTTATGAAAACCCAAAAATGACTTGCTCAACTCATACACAGAATAAAAAAAAGAGTGCTGAGATTTCTCTCAACACTCTTTTTGATTTTGATTTCGATTAGATAGCTGTTGTTTCTCCGCGATAAACGATACCACGACGAGCGTCAACAGTGATCAATTCACCATCTTTGATTGTTGAAGTTGCATCTTTCGCACCAACGATGACAGGAATATCTTGTGCAATTCCCACAACTGCTGCGTGAGAAGTCAAACCGCCTTCTTCAACAACTACTGCTGCTGCTTTTTCGATTGCAGGCATGAATTCTTTATCAGTTGAAGGAACAACTAATACCATACCATCTTTTGCTTTTTTGATTGCTTCTGCTGCTGATGAAGCAACTACAGCATTGGCTACAACAGATTGTTGACCAATTCCTTGTGCTTCAAGCAATTTTGAACCAATCATTTGAATCTTCATTACGTTTGTTGTTCCACGTTCACCTACTGGTACACCAGCAGTGATCAAAATCAAGTCACCTTCTGAAGCGAAACCTAATTCGACTGCTTTTTTCGCAGCTAATTCAAACATTTCGTCTGTTGTTGTTGGTTTTTCAGCAACTGTTGGATACACACCCCAGTTAAGCATCAAACCGCGTTTTGTGCGTTCGTCAAATGTGACAGCTAAGATATCAGCATCTGGACGGTATTTAGAGATCATTTTTGCTGTATAACCAGATTCAGTTGCAGCAACGATTGTTTTTACGCCTAAGTTTTTCGCAGCACGTGCCACTGATAGACCGATTGTTTCTGTTACATCAGTTTTGTCAAATTCATTTAATTGGAATGAACCTAATTCTGCTAATGCTAGTTCAGCTTGTTGGTCGATACGAGCCATTGTTGCAACAGCTTCAACAGGATAGTCACCATTTGCTGATTCACCTGATAACATTGTTGCGTCTGTTCCGTCAAATACTGCATTGGCAACGTCAGATGCTTCCGCACGTGTTGGACGTGGGTTTTCTTGCATTGATTCTAACATTTGTGTTGCAGTGATTACTGGGATACCCGCAGCGTTACATTTTTTGATGATACGTTTTTGAACCATTGGTACTAATTCAGCAGGGATCTCAACACCCATGTCTCCACGAGCAATCATGATACCATCAGAAACTTTGATGATTTCATCAATGTTGTCGATACCTTCTTGAGATTCGATTTTAGGGAAGATTTGAACATGTGTCATGTCTTTTTCTTCTAAAATTTCACGAATATCTAACACGTCTTGTGCCTTACGAACAAAACTTGCAGCGATAAAGTCGATGTCGTTATCTAGTCCGAAGCGGATATCGTCTGCATCTTTTGGTGTAATACCTGGTAAGCTGATTGAAACGCCTGGTGCGTTAACACCTTTACGTGACCCTAGCATACCTGCATTTTTCACTTCTACTACTAATTCACGCGTTGCTTCATCTTTTTCAATGATTTCCATGTCGATCAAACCATCATCGAATAAGATATGTCCACCTACATGAACGTCTTCAAAAAGACCTGGATAAGTCACTGCGATTTTTTCTTTTGAACCTACATGTTCAGGGTCCATTGAGATGCGTGTTTTGTCGCCAACTTCAAATTTGATGTAGCCTGCACGGCCAAAATCTTCTTCAGTTGTGCCTTGAACTGTTGTACGGATTTCTGCACCTTTTGTATCTAAAAGGATGCCGACATCTTTACCAGTTTTCTTCACTGCTTCGCGAACCATTACCATACGTGATAATTGTTCTTCATGGTCACCATGTGAAAAGTTGAAGCGGAAGACATTTGCTCCAGATTCAATCAATTTAGAAATTGTTTCTACTGAATTACTGGCTGGTCCTAATGTACTAACGATTTTCGTTTTTTTCATTTTACAAAACTCTCCCATTCAAATTGTTTATTTAAAGCCATTCAAAGCTTAAATATCTGTTAGATATTGGGAAGACCTGCTTCCCACTCCCATATATATCTATTGATTTACCTGACTACTTTTCTTTAGTTAGAAAGAAAGTGAATTATTCAAGTCATATAATGATAAATCTGGTTGGTGTTTGCTATTTTCTAGTGTGTCGATGATATCAGCCTCAACGATATCGTTGTCGCGAATACCGATACACAAACCACCTTTTCCTTGTTGCAATAATTCAACAGCATGTGCGCCAAATTTACTTGCTAATACACGGTCGCGTGCAGTTGGTGAACCACCACGTACAACGTGTCCTAAGATCGATACACGTGTATGGTAATCGCCATATTCTGACAATTTTTCTGCAAATTCGTTTCCGCCCATTACGCCTTCTGCCAAAATGATCAAGCAATGTTTTTTGCCACGATCGCGGCCATCTTGGATTTTTTTGGCAACAACTGCCATATCAAAATCATGCTCAGGGATGATGATCTCATCTGCTCCACCAGCAACACCTGACCATAAAGCGATATCTCCAGCATTACGTCCCATTACTTCGATCACGAACGTACGAACGTGTGAAGTTGCTGTATCACGGATACGGTCGATTGATTCTAATACTGTGTTGATTGCTGTATCAAAACCGATCGTAAAATCAGTCCCTGGAATATCGTTATCGATCGTACCTGGTACACCGACTGCTGGGAAACCACGTTTAGTCAAAGCCATCGCGCCATGGTAAGAACCATCGCCACCGATCACGACAAGACCTTCGATACCGAATTTTTTCAATTGTTCGATTCCTTTTAATTGTCCTTCTTCTGTTGCAAATTCAGGATAACGTGCAGAGTATAAGAATGTACCCCCGCGTTGGATCTTATCACCGACATCTGCAACATCTAATCGACGGATATCTCCGGCAACTAATCCAGCAAAACCATAATTGATCCCGTAAACTTCCAATCCTTCATATATACCTTTACGAACGACTGCACGAACTGCTGCATTCATCCCAGGAGCATCTCCACCACTAGTCAAAATTCCGATGCGTTTCATATTCATCTTCACCTCATTAAATTACTTTATCCTAAGCAAGACCTAGGTTTATAACCTTCTTTGTATTAACCACGACTAACATTCTAACATTATTTTGCTCACTTGTCTTGATTTCCTGATAAAAAAATGAAAAAAAATGAAAGCAAATAGTATCTTTTACCGTAAGTTATTTGAAAACAACATTTTCTTCTTTTAAAAGGTAAGCTAATTGCTTCTTAAGACTGTCTGAACCATCGAGCCAAAAGGCTTCAGATAACACAACTTTTCGTTGGTCTTTTTCATAATACATCACAACAGGAATATATCCTGGGAATTTTTTGAACAATTCTTGCAGCTGCTTCATCGTATCTGACTGATCTGCCTCTTCCCTGATTCTCAAATAACACGTTTGTTCTGGATACTGCTGTTGCAATTCTTCAGGATCAGCGACTACTTCTGCAATCAGCTGCAATTCTTGATTGTATTTACTGATTTCTGAACGTCCTTGCACGAAAATCACTTGATTTTCTTTGAATAATGGACGCGCTTGGCGGTACAGCTCTGGAAAAACGGTAATAGCTATTTCTCCACTACTATCTGTCCCGCTGACAAAAGCCATCAACGCGCCTTTTTTCGTACGGATCTCTCTTACCTCTTTGACCATCACTAAAACATTTGCGGCTTGTTTAGGTACGATTTCTGTGACTAAATGTACTTTTTTTGCTAATTTAAGTCGCTCATACCCTTCTGTCGGATGACCAGATAAATAGACACCTAAATGCTCTTCTTCCAATTGAAGCTTCTCTTCAAGGCTATAATCTACGACCTCTTCCTCTTTTAAAGCCATGATATCTAAAAGGTCTAAACTACCACCACTATATAAGATGTTTTGGATCTTACCTTCCAGATCCAACATCAACTGTCTGCGATTTCCTACTAATTCATCAAAAACACCTGATGCAACTAATGTTTGTAGCAACTCTAATTTGAGCCAACGTTTATTGATACGAATCAGAAACTGATCAACAGAACGGAATGGACCATCCTCTTTTCGTTCACGAATGATCTCTTCAACAAAATCTCGACGAACACCTTTGATCGCTGTCAATCCAAAACGGATCGTTCTTTCATCCGTCAACTCGAAGCCGTAAAAGCTTTGATTGATGGATGGAGGGATCAGCTTTATTTTATACTTTTTTGCCTCAGCAATATACTCTTTTAACTTTGCCGTGTTGTGACGGACGGAATTCATCAAACTCATAAAAAATGCACCAGGGTGATGAACTTTGAGATAGGCCATTTGAAAGCCAACAAAGGAGTAAGCAAACGCGTGGGAACGATTGAACCCATAGTTAGCAAAGCGTTCGATATATTCGTACACTTCATTAGCCTTTTCCTTACTGTACCCTTGTTGGTTGGCACCTTGAACAAAATGATCTCTTTCTTGATCAATCACTTCTTTTTTCTTTTTACTAATTGCTCGCCTTAAAATATCCGCTTGGCCAAGAGAAAATCCAGCCATGGTTGAAGCGATCTGCATGATCTGTTCCTGATAGACAATGACACCATACGTATTGTTTAAAATCGGCTCCAATGAATCATCGAGATAATAGATTCTTTCCTTCCCTTTTTTACGAGCGATAAATGTATCGATATTTTGCATTGGTCCAGGACGATATAAGGCGTTGACTGCGGCAATATCTTCGATGTTTTCTGGCCCTAATCTCCGTAAGACGTTCCGAATCCCCGCAGATTCAAATTGAAAAACCCCCGTTGTTTCGCCTTGTTGAAAAAGCTGTAGCGTTTTAGAATCATCTAATGGGATTTCTTTGAGTTGGATAACTTTGTTTTCGACACGTTTGATTGCTTTCACTGTGTAATCGATAATGGACAGATTTCTTAATCCAAGAAAATCCATTTTTAACAGCCCGATAGCTTCGACATCGTTCATTGTATACTGAGTCAAATATGCTTCATCGGATCCTTTTTGTAAAGGAACTAACTCTAGTAGATTCTTATCACTTAAAACGACTCCGGCTGCATGGGTGGAAACGTGTCGTGGCAAACCTTCAAGTATTTTTGCTGTTTGGAATAATAATTGATTTTTCTCACTCGCCTGGACTAGCTCAACCAGCTTGTTCGAAGTCCGATACGCCTCATTCAATGTCATTTTCAATTGGTTGGGAATCGCTTTGGACCAACGATTAGCTTCGCTTTGCGATAATCCAAAGACTCGAGCCACATCTCTAAGTACCATTTTAGCTGCCATAGTTCCGAATGTTGCGATTTGGGCCATATGATATTGCCCGTATTTCTCACGGACATAGATCAGTACTTCTTCTCTTCGGTTATCGGGTATGTCTAGATCGATATCTGGCATCGTATATCGTTCTGGATTCAAAAAACGTTCAAATAACAAGTCATACTCCAATGGATCGACATCCGTGATCTCCAACACGTAGGCGACTAATGACCCCGCTGCTGAGCCACGACCAGCACCAGTAACGATGTTGTTTTCATGGGCAAAAGCCATGACATCCCAAACGATCAAGAAGTAATCATCAAACCCCATCTGGTGGATCACCGACAGTTCATAATCTAATCGTTCTTGATAAGCTGGGGTGATTTTTTTAACTCGCTTCCCTAATTGCTTCTGGCAGAGTTCCTGTAAATACTCTCCAGCAGCACGATTATCTGGCACAGGATAATGTGGTAGTAATTTCTGATGAAACTGAAATTCAAATGTGACTGACTTAGCTAACTGGTGCGCATTGTTTAACGCTTCCTCCAATCCTGCGGTCATGAATCTTTGTCTTAACTCTGCTTCAGGAAGCAAAAACCCTGCACCTGAATCGCGAGTCGTTTGTCGCACTTCATCAAAAGAAAGTTGCGTACCTTCACGAAGATGTTTCATTGTCTCTAAAGAAAAAAGTTCCTCTTGGTGCAAACTAGCAATCGGATGTAATGCACAAAGTTGAAATTGATTTGCTCGTAAATAAGCTAGCCATTCTGGAGCTTCTAGGTGCGTTTCTTCTGTGACTCCTACATAAAGATGAGAAGATGCTATTTTCCCTTGCAAACTTTGCCAATGACTATCAAATGATGCTGACACACCGTAGTCATCAGCAATCGATTTTTTGGCTGGTAAAACGACAAGCAAATGATCGAGTTCATCGATCTCGTGAAGCTCTATTTTTTCTCGGATCATTTTCTTGCTTGAGAGCTTGATCAATTGTTGGTAGCCGATTCTATCTTTTGCGTAGAGTAATAACTCATAATAACGTTCTTGAAACTGGTAGGTCAAGTTCAGTCCAATAATTGGTTGTATTTTTTCATTCATACAGATGCGGTAAAATTCCGCTGCCCCAGATAGCACATCCTTATCTGTGATCGCTAATGTTTGATAGCCTAGTTTCTTTGCTTCTTGAACGTATTCGTTTATGCGAATCGTACTTTGCAACAAAGAATACGAGGTGATCGTACAAAGTTGTGGAAGAAACATTTTTACATACCACCTTTTCCATTCACTTTCTTTTTAGGGGAATATTCGTAACATCAACTCGTTATCTTGTAGGACTGGTTACGTGTATTCGTCTTTCTTCATGCTTTTCCTATCTGACGAACGATCTACACTTTTATACTATCCACTGACGTTGCATGCCTGTTTCTCCCTTTACATTCAAAAAAAATCTGGTAAACTGAACTTAGAAAAGAGGTGTTTGATATGCGATATATCGTCACATTATTTTGGGCAGTCATTTTAGGTCAAGTGGTTGGCTATATCGGTGGTGCATTGTCTAGTAGCCCATATGATTTTACCATGACGACTATTATTTCATTGGTTGCAGGATTGATCGTCATTTTGATCAGCGCTGTTGCAACACCTAAAAAAGAAACTTCGTCCGCTTCACATTCATAAAAGCCGAACAGATTGGAGAAATACTCCAATCTGTTTTTTCTTGATCATAGTTTTTGATGAAGTACTTTTCTAAAATTAAATAGTGATAAAAGAATATTCGTCAGAACAAAGAGACTAGTCACAATAAACACTGTACTGTAATTGTACGCATGAGCGACTGTCGAACCTAACATCGGTCCTAGTACTTGACCAAAGTTTGTAAACATTTGGTTATAGCTATATACTCGACTGACACCTTCTTCTGGTGTGATCTTGCTGATCAATGTATTGATCGATGGCATCAACGCCCCTGTCGAAAAACCTAATATAAACCGTAAGATCCCTAATTGTAAAGGTGTAGTCACAAATGCCATTGGTAAGTAACAACAAAACGAAAGTACCAAACCTGCTAACAGCACTTTCTGATTTCCGATCTTATCGCCTAATTTCCCCAGTCTTGGAGAAGAAAATACTGCTGAAACACCTGATACTGAAACAATCAGACCACTAACAAATAAGATATTTGATGTGTCACCACTCAATTCCCGAATGTACAATGTTAAGATTGGGCTGATCGTAGTGATCCCTAACTGTAAGATCAGAGTAGTGACAAATAAACCGACTAACACAAAAAAGTGATCCATTTTAGCAAAAACTTCTTTGGTACTGATCATATCTTTTTTCTCTACCGGCTGGAAATCTTCTTTTACCATGAAAATTGTTAAGATCGTGGTGATCAGTAATAACCCTCCAGTAATCAAAAAAACATTTTCCATTCCGAACCATTGCGCCAAAGCGCCTCCCATTGAGGGACCAATCAGCGTCCCTGCCACTGCCCCAGTAGAAAGCGTGCCTAACGCCCAACCACTTTTCTCTTTAGGCGCTTGTGAAGCAATCATCGCTGTCGCATTAGGTATGTATCCAGATAAAATCCCATTAAAGAAACGCATGACCAAAAGCCAATAAGCATTTGGGACAAAAGCTAGTGATCCCATAGTGATCGTCATACCGGCTGCTGCCCGGATCATCATCATCTTCCGTCCTTTTCGATCGGCTAGATTTCCCCAAATAGGCGCAACGATCGCTGCAGCAAAGGCTGTTACTGAAATCGCTAATCCTGAAAATAATTCAATTTGATCCTTAGGTGTACCTAGTTGTTCGACGTAAACTGGAATGAACGGCATAACTAAACTGATACTTGAACCAGTAAAAAAGCAGCCTATCCAAGCTACGAATAAATTTTTTCTCCATTGAACCTTCATCTATCACCCTTCTTTCGTCTCTATTATCATACCTATTTTTGTACGTGTGTGCAACGTATGTGCCAGTACCATTCATTTTTGTCAAAGAGGACATAGACCAAATAAAATAGGAGCAAAGAGTTAGCCTACTCTTCACTCCTATTAAAAATGTCTTTTAAATGATTGCTAAAATAACGAAGTTGAGAATGAATAAAATATCAACAACCCATAAAGCAATTGAAATCTCGTTTGTTTTGCCTTTGATCACTTTCATGATCGTATAGAAGATAAATCCAGCAGCGATTCCGTAAGAGATGCTGTAAGCTAATCCCATGAAGATCGACGCAAAAAATGCAGGTAATGCTTCTTCCATATCTAACCAATTGATATCAGCAAACGAAGCCATCATCATCACACCAACTAAGATCAAAGCTGGGGCAGTTGCTTGTGCCGGTACAATAGCAATCAGTGGAGAGAATAAACTACTCAAAGCAAATAATACAGCTACGACGACTGAGGTCAACCCTGTACGTCCACCAGCACCGATTCCAGCTGCCGATTCAACATAAGTCGTGGTATTTGATGTTCCAAAAATCGCACCGATCGATGTAGCGATTGCATCAGCAAACAATGCTTTATCCATTTTTGTTTTTAATCCTCGCCCGTCTTCTAAAGCTTCTTCATCTTCTTTAGAGAAGATTCCTGTGCGTCTACCGGTACCGATGAATGTTCCGATCGTATCAAATATATCGGATAAACTAAATGCGATGATCGTCATCAGTACTTGTGGAATCTTAGAGCTATCACTAAATAATGATTGCATCCCTTCCGCACCGAATGCTGCGCCAAAAGTTGTTCCCAGTTCATTGATCGAATTCCCCAAAGAATTTTGTTCCCAATCGATCGTTCCTAGATCAACGACCCCCATCAAGATCCCGATGATCGTTGTAACGACAATTCCGATCAAGATCGCGCCGCGAACATTTTTAACGACTAAAATCGATGTCAACACTAGCCCAATAATTGCTAATAAGATTGGCGCATTATTGAAGTTTGCAAGTTCTGGGACAATCCCACCGTTGATCGTCACATTCGTCACTTGACCATTATCAACCACAGAACTAGTTATCGCTGATTGATCTGCAGAAAAAGACAAAAATCCAGCATTTTTGATCCCAACATATGCAACAAAAATCCCTATACCACCGCCGATTGCATGTTGTAAACTCTCAGGAATGGCATGGATGATCATTTTCCGAATATTTGTTACTGTAATAAATACATTAATCAACCCACAAATAAAGACCATAGCTAATGCTTCTTGCCAAGAATAACCTAACCCAAAAACAACTGTGAATGTGAAGAAAGCATTCAAACCCATTCCTGGGGCTTGTGCATAAGGCACATTAGCAAATAATCCCATAACTAAAGTACCGATGATCGAAGCAATGATCGTCGCTAAAAAGACCGCCTGAAATGGCATGCCAGCAGCTGACAAGATCGTCGGATTAACAAATAATATATAACTCATGGCAAAAAACGTTGTTACACCAGCCATTATTTCTGTTGGTACATTTGTATTATTTTTCTTTAGTTGGAAAAACTTTTCCATAAAAATTTCCACTCCCTGATTTTTTCTAACGGACTATATAATATGTAAAAATAAATCCAAATATAATTTTCCGTCGAACATTTATAGATTATATAGACATTTCATTCGTTTTTCAACAAAAATCTTTATGAAATGTCATTTTTGCCTTTTAACGTTCGTGTTTAGTTCGATTTGGTTTAATTGTTTTCTATTTTTGCTTTAAAGCATTTATTTTTCAGAAAGATCTGTACCTTGTTTATTCATTGAAATATGCTAGACTAAAACAAATCGTTGTTTGAAAGGAATGACAGCATTGAACAAAAAATTGATTGCGATCGACTTGGATGGAACAACGTTGAATCCTGAGTCGATCATTACTTCTAAAACCCAAGAGACATTGAGAAAAGCCATTGATGCTGGACATCATGTCAGTATTGCAACCGGACGTCCTTATCGAATGAGTTATCAATATTATCAACAGTTAGAATTGACAACACCGATGGTCAACTTTAACGGTGCGCTTGTGCATATCCCAAAGCAACAATGGGCTGGGGAACAAGAAACATTGATCAACAAAGAGATTGTTTTTGAGATCTTAGCGCAAAAAAATCAATTGAATCTAGATTTTATTGCTGCGGAGAATCGCGACACTTTCTTTATCGATACTTTTGATTTTTTTGACGCAAAATTCTTTGCTTCATCAAATCCTAAACCAGAAAACCTACTGTCTCCACGAAATCTAACAACTAACCCTACGTCCTTATTGATACGTACAGAAAAACAATATGCTGAACAAGTTTCTGCCGAACTAACACGTCAATTTGGGAAGCATATCGATGTAAGGACTTGGGGTGGCCCAATGGCGATACTAGAGATTGTTTCAAAAGGGATCGAAAAAGCGAAAGGAATCCATCAAGTAGCGAATTACCTATCGATCGAACAAAAAGATGTGATTGCTTTTGGTGATGAACATAATGACCTAGAACTTCTTGAATATGCGGGCTGGGGTGTGGCAATGGCTAACGGGACTGAGCAACTAAAAGGCGTAGCCAACGATGTCACTGAGCAAACGAATGAAGAAGACGGTTTGGCGAATTACCTTGAAAAATTACTTTCATTATAAAAAATCTGTCTGGGGCAGTCGTCCTCTCGCACCACTTAAAACCAAATAAACAGCGGGAGCAGAAGTAAGCTCTTCGAAAATAAGGCGCCATCCACAAAATCTTTGTGGATGGCGCCTTATTTTTTGAGGCTAAATACTTCTGCTCTGACCTCTGTTATCTGTTTGCCATGAACATATCGTAATAAGTATTCATAATCTCTTTGGCTATGACCGAATTCATATGGTCTTTTTCATCTAGCAGGTTTGGTAAGACAACACTTACCGCAATCTCAGGATTTTCTGTTGGTCCGTAGGCCACAATATTACTATTGACTGTTACAATATCGGGATGACCTTCAGCGACTGTTTCAGCTGTTCCTGTTTTAGCAGAAAGATCCATTTTTGCATCTGCTAATGATCGAGCAGTCGTGTAGGCATTTGTTCCATGGACTACTTGATGGAATCCTTCGCGTAAAAGGGCCATCTCTTCAGGAGACACGTCTACTGTATTTTCGACAACTGGTTCCATCTCTTTTTTCACTTCACCTAAGTTCCCATTCTCGTCGTTCCCGTAAATGCCTTTGACAATGCGTGGTTGGATTCTTTTTCCACCGTTTGCTACCGTTGCTGCATATTGCGCTAACTGGATCGGGGTATACGTATCGAACTGGCCAAATGCCAAGTCAGTAAAGTTTCCTGGTGTGAACCAGTCTTTTCCGTTGTCTGCATTGAATTTCTTCATGTATTCAACAGAGTGTGAGATCCCCGCAGACTCATTTGGTAAATCGATCCCTGTGACTGTTCCAAGTCCAAATTGTTTAAAGCTGTCACGCAATTGTTCATACGCTTGTGCCTCTTCACTTAGACTAGGTAAGCCCATATTTGGTACATACTCTAACCCAAGCATCTTCAACGCTACTTTGATCATATAGGTATTTGATGAAAGCTCTAACGCTTGGACCACATCCAACGGTACAGATCCAGTACGATTGAAGACGGAACTTTTTTCTGAAGAGCCTTGTAATCGAATCGGTTCATCTACTAATACTTGATTACCGCTGATCACGCCACTTTGCCAACCGGCGGCTAACGTCCCCGCCTTTACAACAGATCCTGGAACAAAGGCATTCGTGATCGTACCAAGGGCATTTTCAGTCAACTCTTTTGAGCCTTGCTCATGGCTGAAACCCGTCATCGCTAATACTTCACCTGTTTGAGGATTCATCGCGACTACATACGCACCTGGTGAATATTGGGCTTTTCCATTATCGACTAATTTTTGATAATTGTTTCTAAGGATCTCTTCGACCTTCGCTTGGAACTCTGCATTGATCGATAACATCAAATTCGATCCTTTTTCTCCTGCATACAATTCTTTTTGTTGGATGACATTTCCATTATTATCTAAAGTGATTTCATATTGTGTCTTTGTTCCTTGCAAGACATCTTCATATTGTTTTTCTAAATAGCTTTGGCCTACGCGGTCATTACGTGAGTAGCCTTTTGCCAAGAATTCTTCTACTTGATCGGCAGGTAAGCCTTGTTTTTCTGATGTTACGCTTCCTAAAATACTCTTTATGGAATCCGCCGCATTATACTGGCGTACCCAGTCAGTTCCTGTTGAAACACCTGGCAGGTCTGATGCATGTTCTGCCACGATCGCCAATTCTTGATCGGTAACACCAGAATTTTTGATGAAAACTGTATTCAATTCGTAAGCATTATTCATTCGTTTAAAAATCGTTGCTGCTTTCAATTGTTCCTCATTGAAATTGATTTCCTCATCTGTCACTTTATCTACAGTTGCTTGGTATTGCTCACTCGTACTCAAGCTTTTTTCTTTTGCCGATAGGCGTTCAGTCGCAACTTTCAAATGATCGGGATCTGCTAACCAAAAATCCTTTTTATCACGTGTAGTCAAATTTTCATCTACTGGCATATCGATCAACTGTGTCAAAGTATTTGCTGTTTTCAGCAAATCCTCCGCTGTCATATTTCTGCCTCTCGTGAATGTGATTGCTTGGTTGGCTTGATTTGTCACCAAAGCTTTCCCAGTGGCATCGTAGATCATGCCTCGGGGTGAACTTACTTGTACCGTTAGAGACGAAGATGATTTGACTTTTGCTTCGAGTTCCTCACTGTTTACGATCTGCAAATAACCTAATCGAGCAATCAATGACACGAACAACGTAAATATAATGAAAAAAAGGAAATTTAAACGAAAGGGAACATGCGAACGTCGAAACGTTTTATTTTTTGGTTCTTGTGTTCCTTTTTTTATTCGATCTAACCAAGAATTATTTGTATTTTTTTTCATAAAACTTTTCATCATTCCTTCTTTTTCGCCTACTTATAGGCTCCATTGTACCTAAAAAAAACAAAATTAAAAAGTAAAATCCTGATCCGCAAGAAATTCTTTAATTCTCGACCAAAAAAAGACTAGTTTGTTTCACAAACAAGTAATGTGTCACAAAAATGGATTCTAAAAAACTTTAAAAAATATGGTTATTTTTGAAAATAAAGTTTTCTTTTACTGTGAAACAATGGGAACAAATATGACATTGTGGAAAACTATCATCTGTTATTTCATTTTTGTTTGACATAATTTTTGATTACTTCTTTGGTTTGAGTGACTTTCTCAGTTAATTTTTCATTCTTTGCCATATAAAGATAAAAAATGATATCGATCGTTGCAAATTGAGCCAATAATGAGTTAGTTGCTGCACTTCGGTTCGTGATTTCTTTTGGTCTTGATGTCTGGACAACGACATCGGCCAATTTACTTAATCGGTTATTTCCAAATTGAGTCAATGCGATAACATCGATTCCCATTTCTTTGGCTAACTGTCCGATCATCACCACTTCTTTACTGTTTCCTGAGTTAGAGACAAGCCATAGGACTTTTTTTGTTTCATTACTCACTAATTGTGGCAATAAGACGTGGATGTCTTTTTCAAAAATGATTGGTTTTCCTACACGAGACCATTTTTGGAGGATATCCTCAACGACTAAAGAAGAAGCGCCCACACCATATAGGTAAACTGTTTGTGCTTCTTCCAGACGCTCAACGACACGTTGGATCATCTCTTCTTCTAAAATATCCACGGTTTCTTTGATCGCTACTTGCGCATTATTCCCTAATTTATGTTTGATCGAATAAAATGATTCATTTGGTTCAATATCGCTGAATCCTTCCACGATACCTGCTTGTAATTCGGTGGAAATAGTGATTTTAAAATCCGTTAAACTTTGAAAGCCAAGTTTTTTGGAGAAACGAACAACTGTGGGAGCGCTCAGGCCCGCCGCTTCTGCTAACTCATTGGCTGTCATCGTTGGTATTTTTTCTACATGTGTGACGATATAATCTGCTAGTTTTCTTTCAGCAGAAGAATAGTCATTCATCATACTTTCAATGCGACTCACTACGCTCATCTCATACACATCCCTTTTTCTAAATGTCTATGTCATTATATCATACTCAAAGGCAAACAATTCTCATACTAAACAAGAAAATAGAGAATATCCTTTGTTCTCTACCTGCTCAACCGATTACTGTTATTCCTAAAAATCAATCGCTAAAAAAGCCAAGATATAAGTGGCAACATGTCACACTCTAATCTTGGTTTCATTTGACTTATCATTTATGGAATTTCACAGAATCAGACAGTTTGCCCATCTTAAAGAAAAAAATAAAAGAAGCAATATACAACATCAACTAATACTGTCATCCAGTTCAAACAAATTGCCTTCTGGGTCCCTAAAGTAGGCACTGATAAATCCTCTCCAAGCCTCTATTTTCTGTGGTTCACCTAAAAAAGTGACCCCATTTGCGGTTAACTTCTTATATTCTTTTTGGATACCCTTCGTAGGTAATGTGATCACCACTGTATCAGAGACTCCATTTTCAGCATACTGTATATACCCTTTAACCAAAGACATTTCTTTTGCTAACGTTATATCAAAACAGTTAGGTTCTCCTGTTGCCATAGCAAATGACGTATACGGACTTTTTATATCTCCCCATGTAGGAACCTATCCTGATTTTTTTGTGTAAAAATCATAGCATTCCCCATAATTTTTTGAATCAACAACCCAATTTTGCCTAATTAAAGTTCATCTATTGACCACTTCTTTTTTAAGTTAGTTTCATTGTAGCAACTTAGGTTAGTAACGTATTGGATAGAAGCGACATTTTTCGCTGCTCATTCAACTTAACAAACTCAATGGGTGTGAGGCCAATTTTTTTTGAACTCATTGATAAAATGGGAGTGGTCATAATCATTTCCAACAAGCTCCCTTCAATCAGTAGGTTGTTTTAATAAAATGGTCAAACTATGGGTCGATAGAGCCAATTTTGGGATGAGACCGTACTGCTTTTTGAATAGCCGTTGGACATGCCTTGGACTAAGTCTCATATATTCGTATAATGCTTGTGGGGAAGCTAATTTTTTTATATATAGTTTTTCAAATAACTGAATGTATTCCGTCGAAGAGATACATCTAGCTAATCCGGACAAATAGCTGATCAGTGATTCTTTCATTTCTTCAATCGTGAGCGTAAAAAAAGGGATGTATCAAACCTAACATCTACTTCTTCAATGAACAACACTTGATCCATCGCTGCTGTTGCTTCTCGACCAGTTAAGACAAAAAAAAACGGCTTGCTTTAAGCGAAAACCAATATAGTGTTCGGGCAACCTTGAGAGAAAGTTGAAGTCCGTTTTACTTAAACCAGTATCGAAAACAGATTGCGCCAAAACATTGACAAGCAAATCAATGCAACCGTCGGCGATGTTCACATCGTTGACCGTACCACTGAAATCAATTGCAATAGATTCCCACATATACAACAAGACATCTGCTAAGTCCGGGAGAAACGTTTCTCTATAATCTATCTTTTCTTTATACGACTGCTAAAACAGATGGTGAGGTTGGATTGGTTGATACATGCTCTTCCATTCCCCTTTATTTTTCTGATGCATTTATTTTAGCTTGATTTAGCGTTTTCACGTGTGTAAGAATGGCCCACATAAAAAAGGAAGGAACAATCTTTTGTCCTTCCTTTTTTTATTAGGTTTTAGTTTGCTTACACACCCAGTTTAACGGCTGTAATTATGAACCTCTTCTGTCATCGCATCGACAAAGATATTCAAGTCCTCTACGGCAGTCTCTTTACTACCATATCGGCGGATATTGACTGTTGCATCTGCCACTTCTTTATCCCCAACCACGATTTGGTATGGGATTTTTTGCGTTTGTGAAGCCCGGATCTTATAGCCCATTTTTTCATTGCGATCGTCGACTTCTATACGCAAGCCTTTCATTTGTAGACGTTCTTTGATTTCATAAGCGTAATCTGAATGAGCATCAACTGAAACTGGGATGATCGTTGCTTGGATCGGTGCCAACCAAGTTGGGAATGCACCTTTGTATACTTCTGTCAAGTATGCCACAAAGCGTTCCATTGTTGAAACGATGCCTCGGTGGATAACAACTGGACGATGATTATTTTCACCATCTTCTCCTACATAAGTCAAATCAAAGCGTTCTGGTAATAAGAAGTCTAATTGGATCGTTGATAATGTTTCTTCTGTTCCCAATGCTGTTTTAACTTGAACATCTAATTTTGGTCCATAGAAGGCTGCTTCTCCTTCCGCTTCAAAATAGTCAAGTTCCATTTCATCCATCGCAGCTTTTAACATGATCTGTGCTTTTTCCCACATTGCATCATCGTCAAAATATTTGTCTGTGTTGTTTGGATCACGGTAGCTTAAACGGAAGCGATAGTCTGTAATATTGAAATCAGCGTAAACTGCGACCATCAACTCCAACGTACGTTTGAATTCATCTTTGATCTGGTCTGGACGAACAAATGTATGTCCGTCATTCAATGTCATTTCACGTACGCGTTGTAAACCAGACAATGCACCTGATTTTTCATAACGGTGCATCATACCTAGTTCTGCGATACGGATCGGTAACTCACGGTAAGAATGGATTGTATTTTTGTAGACCATCATATGATGTGGGCAGTTCATTGGGCGTAGTACGAGCATCTCGCCATCTCCCATATCCATTGGTGGAAACATATCTTCTTGGTAATGATCCCAGTGGCCAGAAGTTTTGTATAACTCTACGTCCCCCATGATCGGTGTATACACATGTTGATAGCCTAAGCTGATTTCTTTGTCTACGATGTAACGTTCGATCGTACGACGGATCGTTGCACCTTTTGGTAACCAGAAAGGTAAACCAGAGCCAACTTCAGGTGCTACCATGAATAAATCTAGCTCTTTTCCTAGTTTGCGATGGTCTCTTTCTTTTGCTTCTTCGCGCATTTGGATAAACTCTTTTAACGCTTTTTTATCAAAAAATGCTGTTCCATAAACACGTTGCATCATTTGGTTATTTGAATTTCCACGCCAGTAAGCCCCTGCCACAGATAGTAATTTGAAGACTTGGATACGACCAGTTGATGGAACATGTGGGCCACGACATAAATCGATGAATTCTCCTTGTTGGTAGGCAGTGATCACTTCGTCTTCTGGTAATTCGCTGATCAGTTCGACTTTGTAAGGGTCACTTGCAAAGATTTCTAATGCTTCTTGTTTTGATAACACACGACGTTCGATCGGCAAATTTTCTTTGACGATCGCCATCATTTCCGCTTCGATCGCTGGTAGGTCTTCTGCACTGACTTGGCTCTCACCGTTATCAGTATCGTAGTAAAATCCTGAATCGATTGCTGGTCCTACACCAAAGTGGATATTTGGATACAAACGGCGCATGGCTTGTGCCATCAAATGAGCACTTGAATGACGAATCAAAGCAAGTGCGTCTTCATGATCAGGTGTCACAATCTCGATTGAGCCATCCTCTTCGATCCCGCGGTTCAAGTCGATCAGTTCGCCATTCACTTTTCCAGCTAAGGCTTTTTTAGCTAAACTTTTAGAAATACTTTCTGCAATTTCTGCAGTGGTGATCCCTGGCGCATACTCTTTGACTGCACCATCAGGAAATGTCATTTTTATCATAGAGGTTCCTCCTTTAAATTTCCATTTTTAGCTTCGCCACCAATAAAAAAAGTCCTAGTATCTGTACAGATACTAGGACGAAAAATTCGTGGTTCCACCTAATTTTGAATACGACATGCGTGTTCCTCAAGCGTGATAACGGTACGACCGCCTCTGTTTCAACAAAGGTTTCGAAAGTGGTCATCCTTTGGTTTTCTCCTGGAAAAGTTTCAGCCTAGCTTTTCCTCTCTTGTCGAAGACTCTCAAATTCAGTTGTCTTTCTCATCAATCATCTATGTGTTTATTTAACCATTATTATTTCAAAAAATCAAGTCTCGAATTCACTTATTTTTTCCATTCACCATTGACACCATACGTGCCTCTTTTCATTTCGTTGATAATTACATGAATGTGTTCTTTTGGTGCTTGCGTATTTTTATGGACAGCCTCGGTGATATCTTTCATCATATTTTCTAATTGTTCTGGGCTACGTCCTTCGACTAATTCAACATGTACGAATGGCATGTTCTCAACTTCCTTTCATCGTTCATTTTTTTATTGATCAACTATTGCTTCTCTCCTTGCATCATACCGCAAAAAGATTTTGCTGAAAAGTCTCTTTTATCATTTTGCCTTTAATTTTGTGTGATCATGGTATGTTGTTGTTTCACTGGTTTTTTGGCACGTAACGCACTTAAAATGGAAACTGTATCCACAACTTCTTGAAGCATCGCGCCAAACAATGCTGGAATAACTCCTGTACTGGCAACGATCATCAAAAAGACACAGACAAAAATACCAATCAAAACAGATTGTTTCGCTACTTTCATCGTTTCTCTAGAAATCATCACTGCTTCTGCCACTCGTTCTAAATCATCTTTCAAAATGACGACATCTGCGCTTTCACTTGCAGCAGTTGAGCCATGTGCGCCCATGGCGATGCCTACATCTGCGACAGTCAAGGCAGGAGCATCATTGACACCATCTCCTACCATCGTGACAGGCCGCTTTTCTTTGGGGATACTAGTTAAAATCGTTAATTTATCTTGTGGTAAACAACGAGCATGAACTTCGGTCAAGCCAACTTCCTCGGCAATTGCTTCTGCAACCGTACGACCGTCCCCAGTCACCATCAGTAAGTCGGTGATGCCTTGAGCTTTCAAGCGAGCGATTGTTTTATTTGCTTCTGGACGGATTGTGTCTGAAAAGTAGATCGTACCGGCATATTTTTCATCAATCGCCACATAGATCGCAGTCCTGTCTGTTTCAGCTTCCGGAACATCAATAAAGCGTGCATTCCCTACTTTAACCTGCAAGCCATCAACCGTAGCGCTAATCCCTTGCCCTGAGATTTCTTTTAAATCAGTGACTGGTAACAATTGGGGAACTGCTCGAACTAAGGAACGGGCCAAGATATGGGCTGAGCCTTGTTCCGCACTCGCCGCCACACGTAATAATTCCGCTTCTGAAAACCCTTGAACGGGAGCGACACCAGTTACTTCAAGTATTCCTTTGGTGATCGTTCCTGTCTTATCAAAGGCAATCGTTTTAGTCTCTGCTAATTTTTCCACAGCGGTACCAGTCTTGACAACGATGCCACTTTTACTTGAACGACTCATTCCCGCTACTAGAGCAACAGGTGCAGCCAAAATCAATGGACATGGCGATGCTACAACTAAAACTTGCGCAAAGCGTACAGGATCACCACTGACCCACCAAGCGATTCCGCCGATCAAGTAAGCGATCAAAGTAAAAGGAACAGCATAACGATCTGCTAGACGGACAAAACGTGCGGGTTTTTCTTTCGATTCCTCTACTAGTTTGATAATTAATTGATACTGGCTATCTTCTGCCCGTTTCTCAACCACCATTTTGACAGATGAGTCTCCATTAATCGAACCGGACATCAATTCATCACCGACTTTCTTGCTCATCGGTTTTGCTTCTCCAGTCAGTGATGCTTCGTCAAAAGTAGATTCCCCCATGATCACTCGTCCGTCAGCTGGAACGATTTCTCCTGGTTTGATCACCAGATAATCGCCGATCTCAAGTGTGTCTACCGCAACATCAAGTTGTTGATCTCCTTGCAGTTTATGGGCAGTTCTTGGCGTATTATCTAATAGGGACTGCAATTCCTGACCTGCTTTTTTTTGCGCATAGTCTTCCAAACTTTCGCCACCTGTCAACATGATCAAAATCATCAAACTCGCCCAATATTCATTGACGAGCAATGTCGCAACAATAGCTGTAATCGCTAAAATATCGACCCCATATTTCCCTGAACGCAGCGTTTTGATCATTTCGACAAACATCAAGAAGGCGAGTGTACCACCAGTGATAGCAATAATCATAAACGCAAGGCGAGGACGATCGAACATAAACTCACTGATGAGGGCCACCGCTCCAATCAGTAATGTCATCGCAAATTTTTTAAAATGTGTCATTTTGTTCAGCTCCTTTCTCCACATTTAGAATACCTGTTCTCTAAAGCCATTAAAACTAAAAACCCCTAAATGAAAACAACTATCACTCTCATGTAGTTTTACGTTTATTTTTAGTTAACTCACTTGTGTACCTTTTTTAGTCAAACTGTGCTATACTTTTAATTCGTTATTTACGGCGGAAGGAGTAAACGATGCAATGAATGAAAGACAATTAGAACAACAGCATGTGGAAGAAACCACACAAATGATCCAGCTTGAACAACGCCTATTGAATCGCAAATTAAGCGACTTGACTGAAAAAATGAATGACTCCACAAAAGAAACAGCTAATCACAAAATACGTAGCGGCTCCAACGAGTCTTTTTATGAGTCAGTGGTCGAATACCGCCAACATGAACAAGAATTGCTTTTAAAATACCACACATTAGAATCTCAACAAAAACGTCTGCAAACATTGGAAGTAATGAAAGAAAGTCCTTACTTTGCTCGTATCGATTTCAAAGAAGAAACGGAAAAAGAAACTCTCTATCTTGGCATCGCCTCATTGAGAGATACAGAAGAAGAAACCATCGTGATCGACTGGCGTGCACCGATCGCTAACCTGTATTACGAAGGAGAAATCGGTCCTGCTTTTTATGAAACAGATGTCGAAAAAATCGGCGTCGAACTTCTCTTGAAACGACAGTTTAAAATCGTTGAAGGAAAAATCGTCTCCATGGTCGATACATCTGAAGTCATCAATGATGATTTTCTATTAGAAATCTTGGATGACGCATCAAGTGCTCACATGAAAAACATCGTATCGACGATCCAAAAAGCACAAAATGCCATCATCCGTGACACCAACAGTAAAGTGATGCTGATCGAAGGAATTGCTGGAAGCGGTAAGACTTCGGCATTACTTCAACGTATCGCATTCATCCTTTATCATAATCGGAAATGGCTAGATGCTGAGAACGTCTTATTGTTCTCACCAAACCATCTGTTTTCTGATTACATCTCCACTGTTTTACCGTCTCTTGGTGAAAGTGGTGTTCCAACACAAACATTCAAAAATTATTTACAGCAATTGGTTCCTGAATTTGAGTTGACTGAAGAAGAACAACAAGAAATCGGTTTCCTTTCTGGTGCCGATGACCCGATAAAAACGTTGAAGGCCGGATTGACTTTCGTTGATCACCTTGAGACTTACATCCAGACGATCACTGATTTTGGGCCATTGTTCCGTGAGATGAAAATCAACGGTCGAACGATCCTATCCAAAGAAGCGATCCGAAGATGGTACCAAGAAACCAATGAACTACTTCCATTGCATCAACGTCTATCTTTATTACAGACAAAGTTATTGAAAAAATTAGGCGGTCTGCAAAAGGATGAAACCCGTCAGAAATGGGTTAAAGAACTTGCGGAAGAACAACTTCAAGAACTATACGCAACCGATCCAAATTTAGAATACACGGAACAAAAAGAAAAATCATTGCGTAAAAAACTCACGAATCAAATCGTGAAAAAAAGATTCCGTAAAGTTCATCGAGGAATTTTACATTATCAATTCGTCAACTTACCGAAACAGTTTCTTCACTTTTTACAAACGATTCCTAAAACTATGTTAACCGCCCATGGAATCAGCGAAACTTCTTGGAACGAACATCTAAAAGAAGTCAAAATGAACTTGCGGAAAAGAGAATTGCCACAGGAAGATGCCGTCTTGTACTTCCTATTGATGCGTCGAATCCATCCTGTATCAGTCGCACAAAAGGCAAGGTATATTTTCATTGATGAAATGCAAGATTTTGCTCCTTCGCAGGTCGCATTGCTACAATCAATCTACCCAACTGCAAATCTAACATTTTGTGGGGATCTGAACCAAAATGTTTTTGGGAATGAGACGATCACTGGTTCGTTAGAATCGCTTTTCCCAGAGAAAGAAGTGACCCAATTCCAATTGACGACGAGCTACCGCTCCACGAAGCAAATCACTGATTTTGCCAATCATTTCTTAGCTCACGACAATCTTGTGGAAACAACGGCTCGTGAAGGTCGCCTACCGTTGATCGTCCAAAGTGATTCATCTACAAGCAAAATCAACTGGTTGGAACAAACGATCATTGACACGAAAGAGCAAGCAAAATATTGGCGTACCGCGATCATTGGTAAAACGATTGCTGAATGTGAAGCACTCTATGAACATTTGCCTGTATCACTGAAAGATCAAGTCCAATTGATTGCTGATGAGTCTGATTTTATGAAACGTTCGATTATCCTTCTTCCTGCTTATCTAGCAAAAGGATTAGAATTTGACCGAGTCTTTTTATGGAATGTCGATGATGCACATTTTAATTCCAGTCATGACAAACAAATCTTATATACAATGTGTACGCGTGCCATGCATGAATTGATCCTATTTACATCAGCGAAAGGCGCTTCTTTTCTACAAACATTGGTTACTGAAACTCATGAGTCTCTCGCTTTAGATTGATTCGTTATTAAAAATAAAAAGCATCAGGGGAATCAGTCCTCTCGCACCACCTTAAACTGAATATACGGCGAGAGCAGAAGTAACCTCTTAAAAAAATAAGGCGTCATCCACAAAAAATTGAAAAAACAATTTTCGGGGATGGCGCCTTATTTCTCGAGGCTAAACACTTCTGTCTCTGCCTCTTTTTATTCATCTATCGATCACAACATCAATTCTGTGTTTGGGTATTTAAAACGAACAAGTGAGACGATCATTCGCAATTCTTCGATATTTTCGGGATATTCTGGGTCAAATACTTTACTATGGCGACCAATCCCTCCATTATCGATCAGACGATAAATACGATTCCAATCCATAAATTGTTCGACTGTTTGGAAATTACTGATCGGGTAACCCCCACTATCCAATATTTCTGATACACGAAAAGCCAAATAAGCTGTATCAATGACTTTTTCTTTTTTCGTATCTACTTTTTGACTTGTTTCAATCAATATCTTTTCTGGTTGATGCTTCAGACTCCAGTCCAATAATAAAAAGAAAGCTTCCATCCGATAATCTTCCTCAAACAACTGAAATGCTGAGTCAGAACGTCGAAAAAGCAATGGAATCAAATATTTTTTTTTATAGATCAGCATGGGCGCGCGATCAACCATACATTCTAGATAACGATTCAAATAGCCTGTGCCTATATAGTTTCCTAAACGATAGCCTTCTACCCCATAAGGTGCATATTTTTGTGCAAGCTTCGAGCAATCGGTGATATTGACTGCCAACTCTTCTACTTTTTGGTAACCGCTTAGAATACGTTCGAATGGCTCTAGATTAATTTTTGCTTCCATTATTCTTTCCCCGCCTACATCAAATTACTATTCGTTTACTCACGATACTTTAATAATAACACAGGTTGAAATAGAAATGATAATAAATCACAAAAAAACTGTAACAAATAACACAGGATTTTTAATTTAACTACTCTGTATTTGTTCTCTTTCTTTCGTGTCGTATGAATATACTCCTTTTTTAGCCTCACCAATATTTTCTCTTCTCCGAAAAAATCGTATAAATAAAAGTACGAAAGCGAAACATGACATTGACTTTTCGAACAGGATAACAGCTGTTTCATTTTTTTATATCCGAGACATTCGACCTCTCTTAGTACCTCCAACCAAATAAACGGTGGGAACAGAAGTATATCTTCAGAAATAAGGCGCTTGCCACAAAAATTTGAAAAACAATTTTCGTGGCAAGCGCCTTATTTCTCGAGATTAAACATTTCTGTTCCGACCTCTTTTATCCGCTTTATTCAATTAATCTTCTAAGGCAACATTATGGAAGACGTGTTGAACATCTTCTAGATCTTCTAATACATCAATCATTTTTTCGAATTGTTCCAAGTCTTCGCCAGTCAACGTCACTTCGTTTTGAGGGATCATTTGGATCTCCGCAATTGAAAAGTCAGTGATGCCTTTTTCTTTTAGTGCTTCTTGAATACTGTGGAAATCTGGCACTTCTCCGTAAACGATGATTTGGCCATCTTCTTCCATGACATCACGTACATCGATGTCCTTTTCCATCAAGTATTCTAAGATTTCATCTGCATCTTCACCGGCAAAACCAAAAATCGCGGTATTGTCGAACATATAAGATACTGCCCCAGAGACCCCCATATTTCCGCCGTTTTTACCGAATGCTGCACGCACATCAGCGGCTGTTCGGTTTACGTTGTTGGTCAATGTGTCTACGATCACCATTGAGCCATTTGGTCCAAATCCTTCATAGCGCAATTCAGAATATGTTTCATCCCCTGAACCTTTTGCTTTTTCAATTGCTCGGTCGATGATATGTTTTGGTACATTATAAGTTTTAGCGCGCTCAATGACGAAACGTAGTTTTTGGTTAGCGTGTGGGTCAGGATCACCTGATTTTGCTGCTGCATAGATTTCAATTCCGAACTTCGCATAAATTCGGCTGTTGTTTGCATCTTTAGCTGTTTTTTTAGCTACGATATTGGCCCATTTACGTCCCATAGTTTCACTTCGCTTTCTGATTTGATATAGAATAGATTCTTTTTGATTCGTGCGGGAACACACAAAACGTCCTGTTTCATTATACTTGTGAATCAGGTTTATGTGAAGCTTTTTTTCTCTTCGATCGTTTCGATAAAGACTGGTTTTCGCCCAAATACTTGTTCCGCTACTTCGCCACCTAAGCAATAGATTTGATCACTGCGAACAAGTAGTTTCGCCACTTGCGCTTCTTTTTTGCCTATTTTCGCAAAAAGGCCTAAGGCTTTTTTATTTTTGAGACATGCTCTACCTGCTGCTGTAAAGCCCAACACATGGATGTATTCTTGCATCTGTTGTTCTCTCATCTCTTCTTTTTGGATATTCAATAACACGTAGCACGACAAGCGCTGGATTCTCGTCCACGTATAGCGTTTTGTTTTGACTTGTTCGACGAACTCGTAAAATGTATTAGCTGTCTTTGCCGCTTCTAACATCCTGATCTCTAAACCTTCCGTCATCTGGTAGATTTTTTGCAACGAGTCAACGGTGGAGGAAAGAAGACGATATTTTAGCAAGGGCCAATAAGATGTCCAAGTTTGCAAACTTTCTGTCTTTAAAAATCTCTCTGTCTCTGAGGGAACTGTTGCAGAAATCGATTGATTTTCCGTTAATGCTTTACGAATCGCTGTGGCACTGGCTATTGTTTCTTTTGGTAATTCTTCATCATGATAACCAGCCCCTTTACGGTTGATCGGAACTAGTTCCATTGGATGGTCATAGGTAGCATTTTCTTTTGCATAGCTCAGCCCTAGAATATGATTAGGCGAGGAAAAATCAAGTGAGATTTCTGGATAGACGTGCTTGAATACCTGTGTCATCTTTTGCGGATAACTCATTGTCTGATCGGGCAACCCTTGAAAAGCTTTGGTGATTTGATCCTGATGGTGCAAGACAAATTGACCAAATGCTTGATAATCGAAGGTCGCTTCATCTTCTGTTCCAAAACATAAATAGTCACAGTTTAATTTTTGCAACAGTTGAACTGCTCCTTTAGCAAAATAATCAGCAGATTGTACTGCCCACTCGATTGGTAATTCAACCACGAGATCCACGCCGTTTTTCAAGGCTACTTCTGCACGTTGCCACTTATCTAAAATCGCCGGTTCACCTCGCTGCAAAAAATTGCCACTCATCACCGCAATCACTACGTCGGCACCGGTTCGTTCTCGTGCTTGCTGGACATGATAAAGATGACCATTGTGAAAGGGATTATATTCAACAATGATGCCACATACTTTCATTCGCTTTTCTCCTTTCGCCTAGTAAAAAAGAAGAGACTAAGCTTTTTGATCCAGCCGTCTCTCCTTTTTGTTGTTCGCTACAGTTCGTCGATTTCGCCTTCTTCTTTCTGGGCGACAAAAAACCAACGTCTGGATTCTTCGTTAGGTGTTTCGTCTGTAAAATCAGCGAATACTTCTACTTTAGCAAATCCGCTATTCTCTAACATCCGCAAGTAGTTTTCTAGTGGATACGTACGTTCTTGATGTAATTCATCTTCACGTGTGAACGTACCGTCTTTTTCTTGTGATTCGACAAAGAATGTCAAATAATGTTCAATGCTATGTTTTTCTTTCCCCGTATAACTGTCCCAAAGAAAGGCAAAATCGTCTCCTTGATAATGATAACTATACTCCGGAAATACTTGATCGATTTGATAAACGGAATGGACATCAAACAAGAAGCGGCCGTTTTCTTCCAGTGCCTGATAGACTTCATCGAATACTTGTTGTACTTCTTGATCGTTTTGCATATAGCACAAAGAATCTGAAAAACAAGTGATGGCTTGGTATTGCCCACTCTCTGATAGATCTAACATATTCCCTTCAACAAATTGTACCGTTGCTTCTGCTCCATAGGCACGTTGACTGGCGATCATCAGCATTTCTTCTGATAGATCCAAGCCAGTTACATTGTAGCCATCTTTGGCAAAAGCCACAGCTAATGCTCCTGTACCACAAGCTAGTTCAAGGATGTTTTTAGTTGTTTCAGGCAAATGGCGTTTAGAAAATGCGAGCCATTGTTCATAAAGCCCGTCATCCATGACTTCATCGTAAATAAAGGCAAATGTTTCGTAGGCCATGTTAATCCAACCATTCAGTCAAATCGACAAGTGGCGCATCTGACCATAATTTCTCTAAATTATAAAAACCACGTTCTGGGGCATGGAATACATGGATGATCAAATCACCTAGATCGATCAGGATCCATTTGCCGCCTTCTTTTCCTTCTACGCGTTTTACTTCGTATTTGCTTTCTTCTTCTTTTTCAATGATTTCTTCCACGATGGCATTGATCTGACGTTCACTGTTTGCTGAACAGATCATAAAGTAGTCAGCTAATAGCGACACTTTACGGACGTCTAAAGCTAAAATATCTTCTGCACGTTTTGAATCTGCTGCTTGGACAGCGATTTTTAATTGTTCTTTACTATCGATGATGATTTCCTCCTAATGGGTCAGCTATTTTGCTACCCAATGATTATATGTTTCAATTGTTTTTGGATAAATTTTGATTTCTTGCGCAATTAAATGTGCTAATGTATGTTTGGTTTCGAATGCAACTGCTTCATCTAAATCGATCATGGCAATCTCACGGGCTTCTTTGACATCTGGGAAGGAACGTCCTGGTTCGATATAGTCAGCCACATAGATGATTTTATCGAGTAAGGACATCTCAGCAGCTCCTGTCGTATGGAGACGGATTGCTTGTAAGATCTCCTCATCAGTGATGTCTAATTCTCGTTCAACAAATGATGCACCGACTAATCCGTGCCAAATCGCATTTCCATAAGCTAATAACTCTGGATCAAGTTGCTCACGTTCGATGAATAAGATAAACTCATCGTCTGGTCGTTCTTTTGCATAATCATGTGTCAATGCGGCGATACTCGCTTTTTCTGGCGAGCAACCATACCTTTCAGCAAGTGCAATAGCTGTTTGTTCTACACCTAAGACATGTTTGAAGCGCTGTTCACTCATTCTCATTTGGACTTTTTGCATCAAGATTTCTCGAGTATAGGCCGTATAATCTGTACTATAATTCATGTTGATACAAGCCTTCTTTCTGAATATAATCCAAGACTTTATCTGGGATCAAATAACGGACGGAACATCCTTGTTGGATTTTTTGACGAATCTTTGTCGAACTTAGATCAATCTCAGGGACATCGACCCAAATCACAGGATATGGGGTTTCTTCTTGACACCCACGTCGATGGATACCGACAAAGTGGACCATTGTCAATAACTCGTCGATTTTGTACCACTTTGGTAAATATTCGACCATATCACCGCCAATGATAAAATAGTAGTCCGTATCAGGATTATTTTGAGTCAAAGCCTTCATCGTGTCATACGTATAGCTTTTGCCACCTCGTTCGATTTCAATCGTTTCAACCGTTAGAAAAGGATTGTCTTCGATCGCAAGTTCCAGCATGTTTAAGCGATGTTCTGCCGGTATAGTTGGCTTTTCATCCACATGAGGTGGTTGATAGGAAGGCATTAAACAGACATGGTCTAGTCCTAAATTCTGTCCTACTTGTTCTGCCATCACTAGATGGGCTAGATGCACAGGATTGAAAGTTCCGCCCAAGATCCCCACCTGTTTTCTTTTCTCGTAAAGATGGGGCATTTCTTTTGGAAATACTTGAGATCGAACAAAGGATTTCGCTTGCGATTTCATCTTCGTCACTCCTTAGATTGCATGTACTTCTTTAGATATCCGTTGATATTTCTCTTTGGATGATGCTTTGTATAAAACAAGCACGCGTCCGATGATCTGAACCACTTCACATGCGATGGCTTGTTCTAATACTTGTGCCACATCTTCTGCGATTTCATCTGTATTTTGCAGCAATGATACTTTGATCAATTCTCTTTTTTCAAGTGCTTCTTCGATTTGGACGATCATTGCTTCATTGATCCCACCTTTACCGATTTGGAAGATTGGTTGAAGATGGTGTGCCTGACTACGTAAAAATCGTTTTTGCTTTCCTCTTAAACTCATGTTTTTCCTTCTTTCTTAAATCAGTGCTTTTCTTCTTAACACATGTACCCCTTTTGGTGCCCAGCCTGCGATGACTGCTGGTTCCGTTACCGTGATCCAGCCTAGTCCTGCAAAGACGATATCTGTCTTTTCTTTTACAGAAAACTCAAAGCGAACAAGTTCAGGGAATTCACTGACTTCATTCGGACGTGGTGGTTGTAATAAGCCACCGACATGTTTTTCATAAAAAGCATCGGCTTTTTCTAATTTTGTCCGATGTAAATTGACATCATTTGATACATAAGCAATAAATGAACCCCGTTTGCCACTTATAAAGTCGAATCGAGCTAATCCTCCAAGGAAAAGCGTTTGACCTTCATTCAGCTGATACACCTTAGGCTTGATTTCCTTCGTCGGTGCAATGATACGTAAGTCTTTTTTGCCTAAATAGTGGGCCATTTGATGGCGATGGATAATTCCTGGTGTATCGATCAAAAATTGCCCATCATCCAATGGAATCTCGATTTTGTCTAACGTTGTTCCTGGGAATTGCGAAGTTGTGATCACTTCTTGGACGCCTGCCGTATTTTTGATGATTTGATTGATCAATGTCGATTTTCCGACATTCGTCACACCAACGATATATACATCTCGACCCTCACGATATTTTTCGATCTTTTTTAGAAGTGTTGTCATTTCAGGTGCTTTTTTTGCGCTTGTCAACAACACTTCAACAGGTCTTAGCCCCGCTTCATAGGCACGCTCATTCATCCATTGGATCATTTTTGATTTTTTCAATGATTTAGGTAAAATATCGACTTTGTTCCCAACCAAAAGAACTGGATTGTTTCCGACAAAACGATGTAACCCAGGAATCAGTGAGCCATTGAAGTCGAAAATATCCACCACATTGACGATCAATGCGTCTTTTTGACCTAATTCATTTAGTAATTGCAAGAAATCATCATCTGTCAATGATACATCTTGGATCTCATTATAATGTCTCAAACGGAAACAACGTTGACAATAAACATCTCCTGTTGCTAACCCTTTTTCGAGTGCTGCTTTTGGTGTATAACCTAATTCATCAGGATATTCTGTTTGGATCATCACACCACAACCGATACATTGTAATTCTTCGTTCATTCAATGCCACCTCGCCAATCCATATCTGGATGTTTCTTTACTAAATAACTCATGATCTTACGTTCCCAGAACCGATTGAATTTCGTCTTCCAACTATCAGTTTCAATGATTGGTTTAACTAAGACACTACGGATACCGGCACTATTCGCGCCACGAATATCGGTCATGATCTGATCACCAATCATGATGATCTCTTCGTCTGCCAGATCCAACATTTTTTTTGCTTTATTGATTCCCACTGGCAAAGGTTTCAACGCTCTTGCCACATAAAGTAGCTCAAATTTTTTAACTGCACGAGCTACGCGTTCTGAGTTGTTGTTAGAAACAACGACTACTGGTATGCCCGCATTTCTCATTTCTAAAATCCAAGTGAACAATTCTTCCGTTCCATCTGGATTATTCCAAGCAATCAGTGTATTATCAAGGTCCGTCAAGACGGCTTTGATCCCTAGTTTTTTCAGTTGTGCAGGGGTAATTTTATAGACGGCTTCTACCATCCATGTAGGTTTATAATTTGAAAACATGTTGTCTCCTCATCTGCAAAAAATGAAGGAGCACGATATGTACTCCTCAACCCCATATTATACTGTAAAATCTAAAAAAAAACTACCTCTATACATTAAACCTTTTCCCTATAGTTATGACAAAAGTAATCAGTGCCAAAAAACAGCAACCAGCTTCTATAATAGTTTCTTATTATTTAAGAAGTTGGTTGCTGTTTTTCAAAGGTATTCTTTGTATTCATTTTTGCGGATTGCTTGAGGACTAACATCATCATCTACAGGCAGACTCGAAAAAAACATCTAAATCTACCTATATCGTATATCTTTTCTTACTATAAGACTTTTGCTAGGAAATCGATCGTCCGAGGATGACTGGTTCGTTCAAATACTTCGACAGGTGTTCCTTCTTCAAGGATTTGCCCTTGATCCATAAAAATGATCCGATCCCCCACTTCTTTTGCAAAGCCAATTTCATGAGTGACAATGACCATCGTCATCCCTTCTTGTGCTAGTTGCAACATAACGGAGAGCACCTCACCCACCATTTCTGGATCAAGTGCCGAAGTGGGCTCATCGAACAACATGACGTCTGGTTGCATTGCCAACGCTCGGGCAATCGCTATCCGTTGCTGCTGCCCACCTGATAAAGAATATGGGTAGGCGGTGGCTTTATCTGACAAACCAACTTTTGCCAATAATTCCAAAGCGATCGCCTCGGCTTCTTTCTTAGGCATTTTTTTCACTTTGATTGGTGATAAGGTGATATTTTCTAATACTGTCATATTGGGAAATAGATTGAACTGTTGAAAAACCATGCCCATTTTTTCTCTTGTTTTAAAAATATCGTGTTGCTTGTGTGTGATATCCCTCCCCTCAAACTCCACCGTACCAGCTGTAGGAGATTCGAGTAGATTCAAACAACGGAGAAACGTACTTTTTCCTGAACCTGAAGGACCGATGATTACCACGACCTCCCCTGCGGAAATGGTCGTAGTAATTCCTTTCAATACTTCTGTTTCTGCAAATGATTTACTTAGCTGTTTGATCGTTACTATTGATTTTTCCATACCACATTCTCTCCTAACGTTGATATCCTTTTCCGAGTTTTTTCTCCCAACTACTCAACAACCGCGATGTGACAAAGGTCATAACGAAGTATAACCCTGCGGCAATAAAATAAGGTTCCAATGGGATATAGGAGTTTGAGATAACGATTTGAGCAGATCCCATCAATTCATTGATACCGATCACTGTCAGTAAAGAAGAATCTTTGATCAACGTTACAAACTCATTTCCTAATGGTGGCAGAATATTTCTCAACGCTTGTGGAAAAATGACATAACGCATCGCTTGTATAGGACGTAAGCCTAGTGAATACGAAGCTTCTGTTTGTCCCATATCAACAGCCGTAATTCCTCCACGGATGATTTCAGCAACATACGCCCCAGAGTTCAGTGATAATACGATGATTCCTGGTATCAAACGCCCTAAGTCGATCGTTAAAATCCCCACGGACCAATCCAGCGCTGGAAAGAAACGTTGCAATAAGATGAATCCGATCATGATCTGTAATAACATCGGTGTGCCTCTTAGTAATTCGATATAACTATTAGCTAACCAATTCAAAGGCTTGATCTTTGAGCGCTTCATCAATGCCATGGCTAAGCCGATTATTGTACCAAAGATGACTGTCAAGATCGAAATGACGATCGTAACGACCGCGCCGGATAAAAAATAAGGTAAGTACTTATCTAAAAACGAAAAATTCACACTGCGTCCCTCTATTCTTTCGCTGTTTGTTCAGCTAGTTCATGATTTTTTTTGATGAATTCATTGATTTTTCCCTCATCACTTAGTTTTTTGATAATTTTATTCAACTCTTCTTGTAATTCTGTACTCCCTTTTGGTAAGGCAATAGCAAAAGCTTCATCATCTGATTGTTCCAAAGGAATATCTGCAATCATCAAGTTGGGATTTTGAGCGATATATGCTTCGGCAATCGTTTGTTCAACGACCATGCCATCAAGTGAACCTTGATTGATCTCAATCACCATATTTGGCACCTTATCGATCGTGACTACTTTAGCTTCTTGGATTTGTTCGTTGATCACTGCTTCTTGGATCGAGCCTTTTTGCGCCCCTAAGCTTTTACCTGCCAAGTGATCAATGCTTGTTAATGTCCCTTGGTCTTTTTTGTTGATCACAAGAACTTGTGGCGGATTGTAATAGTTATCGGTGAAATCAAATTGTTCTTTCCGTTCTGCGGTCGCTGAAATCGCTGAAATCGCTACATCGACTTTCCCTTCTTTTAAAGAGGCTAACACTGTATTGAAACTCATATCTGAAAGCTCCAGTTTCACACCAAGTTCATCTGCAATAGCCTTTGCTAAATCAATGTCTGATCCGACGATTTGATCTTTCCCATCGACGATCGTATGAAATTCAAACGGCGCATAGTCAGCAGATGTTGCTACTTTCAATACACCACTTTCCTTGATCTCTGCCAATTGATCGTTTGATTCTGCTGCATCCCCATTGCCACAAGCTCCTAATGCGAATGTTGTAACTAAAAACAAAATAATTCCTGAAATCTTTTTCATTGTCTCGCCCCTTATTCATTTTGTTCTGTCATTATAGCATGAAAATTTCAAAAATAAACTATTTTTTGTATATTTATTTATTTTATTTCGCTTTTATACTTTAAAAATGAATAATAATGACGAATTAAGAATATTTATTTTATTATTTCGCTACAGGTAATGAAAAAAAGCCGAGTACTAGGTCTCAGCTTATATCATTCTCTATTCAGTTTATTTCTTTAATCAACTATTCCTCATTTCCTGACACAAAACTATATTCAATCTTATGTGAGTTAGATAAACGATTCCCACTTCACCTACCCCAGAAAATTCTTTTCGATAATCCTTTCCGACTAATGTTGTTGTTTTCTTCTGATTTACTTCGACTGTTACATGTTTGATTTCTTTAACAAACGTTTGAAAAAGTTCAGCCGTTTTTAATTCTTGTTCTTCGGTTGTAAAATCAGGTGTCAGCAAACTTTTGATTTCTTGTTCTTCACTGCTTGAGAGTTTTAGATTAGATCGGACTTGATCTAGGTTTTGTGCCAGTTGGATTTCTTTCATGATTTCTAAATTACCCTCTTTAAGAGTATAACTACCTCTATTTTGTATCGCCCCAGTATTCGTTAGTTGAACGATCTCGGCATTTTCTAATTGATGATCATCCGCTTTAGAACAGCCAGTCAAAAATAGCGTTACCGTAAATAACACACCATAAAAAGAACATTCAACAATTTTCCCAACACTGCATCAACTCTTTTTGAACAAAGATATCATATAAATTAAAAATAACAAAATTATGTTTTAGAATACTATTTTTACATGAATTCTGTATCGACAATAATCAATACTTTTCATGATTTATTGACACACAAGCAACCATCATCTATTAGCCATTGACCTATTTGTTCATACACAAAAAAACTATAGAGGAATCCCTCTACAGTTTTTCATTTACATAAGCGACGTCTGTATATGACGCAATACCTTTAATATTTACGAAAACGTTGGTAGCGTTGTTCAATTAATTCTTCGGTTGGTTTCAGACAGAGTTCGTTCAGTTTTTCGATCAATGCTTTTTGCATCATACGCGCAACTTTTCCCTTGCCTAAAGGCTCTCCATTGAATGTTTCGGGGATCACTCGATCGATGACGTCTAACTCTAATAATTCACCAGCAGCGACTTTCATCAATTCAGCGGCTTCGGCTGCCCGACTGCCGTCTTTCCAAAGAATCGAAGCAAAGCCTTCTGGTGATAAAACAGCATAGATCGTTTGTTCTAACATCCAGACTTCATCAGCCAATGCCAAGGCTAATGCCCCGCCACTACCGCCTTCACCAATAATGATACTGATGATTGGTACCTTTAAATCCGACATTTCTAATAGATTACGGGCAATCGCTTCCCCTTCGCCACGTTCTTCTGCACCAATTCCACAATAAGCACCTGCAGTGTTGATCAACGTAATGACCGGACGGTTGAATTTTTCTGCTTGTTTCATTAAACGCAGTGCTTTACGATAACCTTCCGGATGAGGAGAACCAAAATTCCGGCGAATATTTTCTTGTAAGTCACGACCTTTTTGGATACCAATGACGGTCACAGGTTTTCCTGCTAGTTTTGCCACACCTCCGACAATCGCTTCATCGTCACCAAATAAGCGATCACCATGAAATTCTTGGAAGCCTTCAAAAATCGTTTCAAAAAAATCAAGACTTGTCCAACGATCTTTTGCTCGCGCCAGTTGGACGATATCATGAGCAGTTTTATTCATGGTTGATCCATCCTTTCTGCGTATGCAATTCTAGTAATTGATGGATCGTATCCTTGAGTTCTTTTCGTGGAACGATTTGATCCACAAAGCCATGTTCCAGTAAAAATTCTGCTTTTTGGAAATCTTCTGGTAGCTCTTGTTTGATTGTTTGTTCAATCACTCGGCGGCCGGCAAAGCCAATCAAACTTTGCGGTTCAGCTAAGATGATATCCCCTTCCATCGCAAAGCTGGCGGTAACACCACCGGTCGTCGGATCTGTCAAGACAGTCAAATAAAATAGTTGTTTATTGCTATGACGTTTGACCGCTGCGGAGATTTTGGCCATTTGCATGAGAGAGAAAATTCCTTCTTGCATCCGGGCGCCCCCTGAAGCAGTGAACAATACAACGGGTAATTTTTTACTCGCCGCACGTTCAAACAAGCGAGTGATCTTTTCCCCTACGATCGTCCCCATACTTCCCATAATAAAATTAGGGTCCATGACACCGATAGCAAAAGGAATGCCTTTAATAGTCGCTTGACCTGTCAGAACTGCTTCATGTAAGCCAGTCTTTTCTTGCATCTTGCTAATCTTTTCTTGATACTCAGGAAAATCAAGGGGATCTTTTGTGACAAGATCCGTATCCCATTCCTCTAAACTTTTCTCATCAATGATCAACGCTAATCGCTGCCATGCGCCGATCCTAAAGTTATAACTACAGTGTGGACATACTTTTTCTTCCCCGATATCTTTTGTGTAGATGATATGTTTACAATTTGGGCATTTCGCCCACATATTGTCAGGGACCGATGGTGCATTCGTTGGCTTGATTTCTCGATTAGGATTGATTCGAATGTATTTTTTCTTTTTGAATAAAGCCATCTTATTCGTCTCCTATCTCCGTCTCGGGAATCCAGTTTGGTAAAAACTCTTCTTGTAAGAATGCGGTACTGTAATCACCAGCAATCACTGCAGGGTGACTGATCAGATCCATTTGGAATTCAGCATTCGTGATCACGCCATCTGTCACGATCTCGCTCAATGCCCGTTGCATTTTCATCAACGCATCGAAACGTGTATCGCCATGTACGATGACCTTAGCAATCATTGAATCATAATAAGGTGGAATCGTGTAACCTGAATAAACCGCACTATCGACTCTTAATCCCATACCACCAGCTGGTAGCAACAAATTCTTGATTTTACCTGGTGAAGGAGCGAAATGAAATGCTGGATTTTCTGCGTTGATCCGGCATTCGATCGCATGACCTTGGAAAATGATATCTTCTTGTTGGATCTCTAGTGGTCGTCCGGCCGCAACCTCGATTTGTTTTTTGACAAGATCGATATTTGTGACCATTTCTGTTACTGGATGCTCGACTTGGATGCGGGTGTTCATTTCCATAAAATAAAAATCACCGGATTCATCCATTAAAAATTCGATCGTTCCTGCATTTTCATAGTTCACTGCCTTTGCTGCTCTGACAGCTGCTGCACCCAAGTGATTTCGTTTTTCCTCAGAGATCACAACAGATGGTGATTCTTCTAAGACTTTTTGATTATTTCTTTGTAAGGAACAATCACGTTCACCTAGATGCAGAACATGACCAAATTGATCACCTAATATTTGCACTTCAATATGTCTTGCAGGATAAATGATTTTTTCCAAATACATATCATCGTTACCAAAAGCAGCTGCTGCCTCTTGTTGGGCGGATGAAAAATGTTGTGGTAATTCTTCTTTTGACAAGACTTTGCGGATTCCTTTACCGCCACCACCAGCGGCGGCTTTGAGCATCACTGGATAGCCAATTTTTTCTGCCACTTCCAGTGCTTCTTCAACAGTCGATAGCACACCATCACTACCTGGGATCACAGGAACATCTGCTTGTTGCATCAACTGACGTGCGTTGATTTTATTCCCCATATCATCGATCGTTCTACTTTTAGGACCAATAAAGACGATATTACATTCTTCACACATCGAAGCAAATCGACTGTTCTCAGATAAGAATCCAAATCCAGGATGGATTGCTTCTGCTTTTGTAACGATGGCTGCACTTAGAACTGCTTGTACATTCAAATAGGAATCTGTTGCTCTTGCAGGACCGATGCAGACGGCTTCGTCTGCTAATTGTGTGTGTAATGCCTCCGCATCCGCTTCAGAATAGACCGCAACGGTTTGGATTCCAAGCTCACGGCAGGCACGAATGATCCGTACGGCTATTTCGCCGCGATTTGCTATCAAGACTTTTGAAAACATAACTCACCTATCCAATCATAAAGGTTAATTCAGCTTCAGCAACTTTTTTGCCGTCCACTTTTGCAATTCCTTTGCCTATTCCTGCAGAAGACTTGATTTTAGTAATTTCCACTTCTAATATCAACGTATCTCCAGGAGTCACTTTTTTACGAAACTTCGCTTTATCTAATCCGCCAAAGTAAGCAGTTTTTCCTTTGAACTGTTCCAATGATAATAGAGCTACTGCTCCTGCTTGGGCCATCGCTTCTACGATCAATACCCCCGGCATCACAGGTTCTTCTGGAAAATGTCCTTGGAAAAAAGGTTCATTGATCGTCACATTTTTTTTAGCAACGATCCGTTCGCCTTCGACGATTTCTTCCACTCGATCAATCAGCAACAGCGGATAGCGATGAGGGATGATTTCTTTGATTTCTTGTATATTCATAGGTCTGGTTCTCCTTGGCTTAATTTGGTTGGATGATAAAGAGTGGTTGTCCGTATTCTACGACTTCTTCATTGTCGATCAAGATCGCAACGATCTCACCATCGACATCACTAGTTACTTCGTTCATCAATTTCATTGCTTCAATGATACAGATCACTTCACCCTTAGCGACTTTGTCTCCTACTTTCTTGAATGCTGGCTTGTCAGGAGATGGTTGTAGATAGACGATTCCAACGATTGGTGATTTCACTTCAGTCCCATCAATTGTCGGCGCAACTGCTTCTGGTTGTACAGAGTGGCTTTCTTCTTTTGGTAAAGTCGGTACAACTTGTTGAGGTTGTAGTTCAGAAGCACTCGTTGTTGGTACTGTTTGTCCCATTCCCCGACTCATTTCATTTTTATTCATATATAATTCAAATTGTCCGTCTTTCAAGTCAAATTCTGTTAAAGTTGACTGATCAAATTGACTGACTAATTCTTTGATTTCATTGATCTTCAACATTATTCCTCCCAGCGTTTCATACATAGTACAGCATTATGTCCACCAAATCCTAGTGAATTACTCATGGCATAAGACAGTTCAGCTGGTTTACTTTCATTGATCACAACGTTCAGATCGATTTCAGGATCTTGTTTTTCAACATTGATGTTCGGTGGAATAAACTGATGCTCTAACGCCATCAAAGTGGCAAGCGCCTCAATCCCACCTGCAGCACCTAATAAATGTCCAGTCATTGATTTCGTACTGCTGACATAGGTTTCTTTGAAAGAGTCTCCTAATGCGATTTGGATCGCTTTAGCTTCTGCTTGATCGTTTGCAGGTGTACTTGTTCCATGTGCGTTGATATAGCCCACTTCTTTTGCATCGATACCCGCTTCTTCCATCGCCAATTTCATTGCTTTTGACGCCCCAGAACCATCTGGTGTTGGTGCTGTCATATGGTAAGCATCACAATTTGAGCCGTAACCCACAACTTCACCAAAGATTTTTGCGCCACGAGCTTGTGCATGTTCCAGTGATTCAAGAACTAATACTCCTGCCCCTTCACCCATGACAAAACCATTACGGTCTTCATCAAATGGCATCGATCCACGTTCAGGATCTGTCGATGTTGACAAAGCAGTCAATGCCGCAAATCCAGCGATCCCCATTTCACAGATTGTTGCTTCTGTTCCACCTGCAAGGATGATATCGGAATAACCATGTTTGATGTTGCGGAATGCTTCACCAATCGCATTCGTTCCACTGGCACAAGCGGTCACGATCGACGTACAAATCCCTTTCGCCCCTACACGCAACGCAATATTACCAGCTGCCATATTGGCGATCGACATTGGAACAAACATTGGTGATACACGATTGGCTCCTTTGTCGTGCATGCGGATGACTTGGCTTTCGATCGTTGGTAACCCACCAATCCCAGAGCCAACGATAACGCCAAAACGATCTTGATTGATCGTTTCTTTTTCGATCCCACTCATCGTCAAGGCTTCCATTGCAGCATAAATGCCATAGATCGAAAACATATCCATACGTTTGCTATCTTTTTTTACAAAGTATTTATCAAAAGGAAAGTCTTTTACTTCACCTGCTAATGTGATTCCCGTGTCTGTTGCATCAAATTTTGTGATCGGTGCAATGCCATTTGTCCCTGCCTTTAAACTAGCTAAAAAACTATCTGCATCATTACCTATCGGTGAAGTGACTCCATAACCTGTAATTACTACTCGATTCATAAATTTTCCTCCCTATCCGTGCATGACCAATCCGCCGTCAACATTGATGACTTGACCTGTGATATACGAACTTTTCGCTAAAAACAATGCGGCTTCCGCAATATCTTCCACTTGGCCGAAACGTTGCATTGGAATTTGTTTTTCTGCTTGTTCTCTTACTTTTTCGGATAATACATCTGTCATATCTGTAGTGACAAACCCCGGAGCAATCACATTACATGTGATTCCTCGTGTGGCAACTTCTCTTGCAACAGATTTAGTAAAACCGACAACCCCTGCTTTACTTGCCGCATAATTGGCTTGACCCAAGTTACCGATCAATCCTGAAACACTTGAAAGATTGATGATTGCGCCTTCTCTTTTTTTCATCATTTTCTTTAACACATGCTGTGTCATATTGAACGTTCCTGTTAGATTGATATCCAAACATTTTTTGAAATCATCTGCATCCATACGTAAGACAAGTTTATCATTCGTAACTCCCGCATTATTGACCAAAATATCGACAGAACCGAGCTGCTGTTCTGCTTCTTTGATCATCTCTCCTGCTTTATCATAATCGGAGATATCACCTGAGATCCCTATGCATTCAACCCCATACGCTTTGATCGCATTGATTTTTTCGGCTGGGATCTCTCCACGACCATTTAAGAAGATGTTTGCGCCTGCTTTGGCAAAGGCTAAAGCGATTGCTTCACCAATTCCTCGCGTACTACCTGTAATAAATACATTTTTTCCAGTTACGTCCATAACTTGCCTCCTATGACAATCGATTGATTGTTTCTTCAAATGTTTGTTGATTCTCCACACGTGCGACGGCGATCGACTTGTCGATTTTTTTCATAAAGCCACTTAATACTTTACCGGGTCCGACTTCGACCACTTGATCGATCCCTAAATCTTTAAGTTTTTCGATACTTTCGTAAAAACGAACGGGTTTCATCACTTGTTTTTCAAGTAAACCTGGGATTCTTTCTTTCGTCATGAGTTCTGTCGTGGTATTGCTGATCACAGGTATTTCAGGCTCTGAAAAAACGATGTTGCTTAGTTCTTCCGCTAATTGTCTAGCAGCAGGTTCTAAGATTGCTGTATGGAAAGGGCCACTTACATTGAGTGGGATCATTCTTTTGATCCCTTGTTCTTGTAACAGTGCCACCGCTTGATCCACTGCTTTTTCTTCGCCTCCGATGACGATTTGCTGAGGTGTATTGTAATTTGCAGGGGAAACGATCCCCGCTTCTTCTGCCTGCTTACAACAGCTCTCGATGACATCTACCGGTGCATTCATCACAGCTACCATTTTCCCACTACCGTTAGGTGCAGCGTCTGTCATAAACGTGCCTCTTTTTTCGACCAATGCTACCGCTTCTCTAAAGGAGAGCGCACCACTGGCCACTAAAGCAGAATACTCACCTAAACTAAGCCCTAAAACGGCTTGAGGAGTGATTCCATGTTCTTTCAGCAAACGATAGAACGCAATGCTGACAGTTAAAATAGCTGGCTGCGTATAGATCGTTTGATCCAAACGTTCATTTGTTGAAAAACAAAGCTCCGCCATATCATAGCCCAAGATCTGACTAGCTTCATCAAAAGTCTGTTTCACGATGGGTTCATGGTAGAGGTCTTGACCCATTCCTTGATATTGTGCACCTTGTCCGCTAAATAAAAATGCTGTTTTCATCATAGTCTCCAATTTATATTCAGGATAGATAGCTTTTTGTTTCATTTAAAAAAAGGCTAAGACATTCCTTTTTTCGGAAAATGTCCCAGCCCCCAACCTAATCTTGATGATTATGCAGTTTGTTTTTCAACATAAGTGACTAAATCTTGAACTGTTTTGATGCCGTCTTCTGTTTCGATTTTTACATCAAATTCATCTTCGATCTCGTTGATGATTTGGAATAAATCCAAGCTATCAGCTTCAAGGTCTTCTTGGATGTTTGTCGTTAATTTGATTTCTTCTGCGTCTTTCCCTAATTCTTCCGCAATGATTTCTTGAATTTTTTCGAATACCATATGATAATTCCTCCGATATTGTTTCTTTATTTTATATTTTTTATTTTTATCAGTTTATAGTTCCATGAGGATACTTCCCCATGTCAATCCTCCACCATAACCTGTAAATACCACTTTTTGTTTTTGACCTAAGGTGATTTTTCCGCTTTCTATCGCTTCATCTAAAAGAATCGGGATGCTTGCTGCGGAAGTATTGCCATATTTATCCATGTTCGTTAGAAATTGCTCCTGGGGAATTTTTACCTTGCGAGCAATCTTTTCAATGATTCGTAAGTTTGCTTGATGCAAAAGCAGATAATCAACAGGTGTGTCTTGAATGAGTTCCTTGATGTTCAGCGCGACATCTCTTACAGCAAAGTCAAAAATATCCCGTCCAACCATTTTTAAATAGTAAGAACCTTCTGAATCTTTCGTGTATAAAGGCGATTGATTTGGTTGATAGCCAGAAGTAAGAGATTGCGCACGCGAACCATCTGCCGCTAGCGATTCTCTCAATAATTTTTGATCTGAGCCAGCTTCTAACAAAATCCCACCAGCACCATCACCAAACAAGACAGCGGTTGAACGATCCGTCCAATCGATCAGTTTAGATAATGTTTCGCCACCAATTACTAAACCTTTCATTGATCCACAGCGAATCAGTTTTTCTGCAACACTCAAAGCATAAACAAATCCTGAACACGCAGCGCTGATATCAAAGGCGATTGCTTTGGTTGCGCCGATCCTTCCTTGAACTAAAGTTGCTACAGAAGGCGATGTATAATCAGGCGACATCGTAGCAACGATAATAAAATCGAGTTCCTTTGGATCGAGTGTTTTTTTCTTTAGTAATTTTTCGGCAACGAGGTAACACAAATCGGAAGTCTCCTGCTCGGTCACACAATGTCTCTCTTTGATTCCTGTACGAGATGAAATCCATTCATCCGAAGTATCCATCATTTTTGAGAGATCATCGTTTGTGATGATTTTTTCCGGTAAGACACTTGCCGTTGCTGTGATCGTTCCAAATTGTTCCATTAAACTTCCTCACTTGTAATCTCGCAAGAAATCATGCAAGTTTTTCAATGCAGACAGCAAAGCTTGTTGTTCGTCGGTAGCCATACCATCCATAATGTTTTTGACCATTTCACGATGGAAATGCTGATGCACGCGGTAAAGTAACTTACCTTTTTTGGTCAACCCCAGCTTCACCACTCGTCGGTCGTCTTCACTACGGATACGCTCAACATAGCCTTTCCTAACTAACTTGTTGATAGCAGTGGTCAAGGTCCCAACAGTAATCGACAGTTCTTTGGCTACTTCTGAAGTTGTCTTTTTCTTGTACATACCGATTGCCTCGATCGTATGCATCTCTGTAATCGACAGATCTTTGAATTGTGACTTTTTTAATTCGGATTCTTCGATCGTCAAAATATCATTGAAGACACTAACGAGATAATCATTTACTGTATTAAAATCAGGTTCCATGTTCCACCATCCACTAAAATTAGTTTGATTATCAAATCTTTTGATGTTCAAACTATATCTTAACTTTTTTCAAAATGCAACCTTTTAACTAGATTTTTTTGCATTATTAATTTTTTTTAATTTTAAATTTATGGGAAAATGCTTTAATATCAACCTTTTAACCTCTAAAAATTAAAATAAAAGAATAAAAAAATATTTTGATTATCAAAGTATCTCTATAAATTATTTATAAAATATAATCCCTTTTATTGTTCATTTTTTTAAATCTGTTATAATCTTTTTTAGTTCAAATTCAATTAGGGGAGCGCTTATGCACTTAAAAGAGAAAGTAAAAAACCTGCCTTTATTACCTGGTGTTTACTTGATGAAAAATAGCGATGGAAAAATTATTTATGTGGGTAAAGCTAAAAATTTAAAAAATCGCGTAAGTACGTATTTTCATCAAAATAAACAACACTCGAAAAAAGTCTTGCGCTTAGTTCGTTCGATTGCGGATTTTGAGATCATTGTCGTTGATACTGAACTAGATGCCTTATTATTAGAGTGTCAATTGATCCAACACTATCGCCCTATCTACAATCGTCGGATGAATTATTTTGACAACTATAACTATTTACATATTCAATCCGATGGTCTTTTTCTCACGAATATTCCTACCGCAAGAACTTATGGCCCTTTTCGTCTTTATAAAAAAATGCCTAGTATCCTTCGAATCATCGAAGAGAACTATCAAATGCCTTGGCTTTCTGAAATCAGTCATTTGGCGTTACAAGTTCAACTTCCTGAAATGAAGGTATTGAGCTTTGACCAAAAAAAGAAAGAGATCCAAGGTCTATTGCAAGGAAGAAACAAGAAATTGTTAGGCTATTTAAAAAAACGACAATTACATTTTATTAATCAGCTTAATTTTGAGAAGGCGGCTATTCTACAGCGAGATATCGAATTGATCACGTACTTTACTGGACGGATACAAGAACAAAAAAAATTTTTACGTACACCGAGAATCACATTGAGCATGCCGTTAGCTAGCGATGAGACCAAGATCAAACATTTCTTGATTTCCTACGGTCAAGTGGCTGATACAACGATCACAGAACCTGGAAAAACGCCTCATTTCTATTATGAGAAAGACAATAGGTTATCACTCAAGCGACAACTGTCTCAAGAAGAAATCGATCCTGTTCAAATCTTGATCAGCTACCAACGTAAACTGGCAAAAGACGAACAGGAATCAAAAAAAGAGTCTGGAATCCAACGCATTGGTTGAATCCCAGGCTCTTTTAGCTAGCTCGAAATCTTATTGAATCAAATCATAGATCTCCATCGCAACGATATCGATATTGTCGAATTCGTATTGTTGATGTGTGTCTGTTTCAGTTAGTTCAAATGTTTCTGTCGCTTTATCATAAGTTACGGTGCATTTTTCTACGCCCTCTTTTTCAAAGCGACGAACTTGCAGCTCATTGTCTGCTGATTCGACCATAGCCTCCAGTCGTTTAATGATTGCGACTAATTGTGAATGTGCCATCGGAGGTCCTCCTTTTCTTAGTTCTGTTATATTGTATCAAAAGCATCGTCGACTTGCATTGATTTTCTCCAAAAAAACTAGTTTTTTAGGATTTTTTTTTCGGCTGTCTGCCATCTGCCCACCAAAGCTTGATCAATGCTTGTGTTCCATCGTTCTCAAAACCCTTTTCTGCTAACTTTTCATACAGGTTTCGGGCTTCTTTGGTCGCTGGTAAGTCCAACCCTACTTTTTCTGCTTCGGCTAAAGCAATCTTCAAATCTTTGATAAAATGTTTGACAAAAAAACCTGGTGTATAGTTCTCTTGTAATATACGAGGTGCATAATTACTTAATGACCAGTTTGCCGCACTGCCGCCTGAAAGCGTGGCAATCACTTTTTCTAAGTCTAAGTCAGCTTTCTGTGCATAAACAAGCATCTCTGTCATGCCAGTCATTGTTCCGGCAATCATGATTTGGTTTGCCATTTTTGTATGTTGTCCTTTTCCAGCTGAACCATGTAACGTAAATGTTGTTCCAAACTCGCGAAATAGTGGTAATACTTGCTCGTAGACATTCTCTTTTCCACCCACCATGATCGTTAAGGTGCCATTTTTTGCTCCTAGATCGCCCCCTGAGACAGGGGCATCTAAGGCATCCGCTCCAAGCTCTTGTGCGCTTGCTGCAATTTTTTCAGCAAGTGTTGGCGTACTTGTCGTTAAATCTATGACTGTTTTTCCAATTATACCTGCTTTGAAAATGCCTTTCTCACCATAATAGATTTCTTCCACATCTTGAGGATAGCCGACCATTGTAAAGATAACTTGGCTCATCTCAGCTACTTCTTGTGGACTATCTGCCCATACTGCCCCTTCTTCCATAAGTGGCGCAGCTTTTGCTTTCGTACGATTATAAACAGTCAGTTCGTGGCCTGCTTTTTGTAAATGACGAACAATCGCGCTTCCCATAACTCCTGTACCGATAAAACCAATTTTCATCTTTTGCCCTCCTAAACGATAAAATCCTTGTTTCTATGCTAGTATACGCTAGAAACAAGGATTTTTTTAGGATTATTCACTGTTTTTTTATCTTTTGAAAGAATTTAATTTAATTTTAATCCGTTCGATGGATGCTTCTTCTTCTTTTTTACGCATCTCTTCTTTGTAATACACAAGCATATCTTCATAAAATTCGATCATTGATTGACCAAAATGAGTAGCAGAGATTTCGTAAAGTTTCTTTTCAAACACTTCTGGATTTTTTTCAACTTTGCTTTCGATATAATCAATAAGTGCAGATGCAAAGTCTTCATCTCGTTCAAATGTTCGACCAAGGGAAGCATGATCAAATAAACGATTCAAATAATCATTTCCTTCAACTACACATGGTGTACCAGCCGCCATTGCTTCTGTATACGTCAATCCTTGTGTTTCTGATGTCGAAGCACACACAAAATAATCAGCCGCACGATAATAGAACGCGACGTCATTGTTATCGACTTCCCCAGTAAATTGAACCGCATCAGCTAAATCCAGTGACGTGATCAGTTCTTTTAGTTGCTCAACATAAGGTCCGTTTCCGACTATGACTAGTCGTGCATCTGGATAGTGTTTGATGACTTCCGGAAACCCTTGGATCAACGCTTGGATATTTTTTTCGTAAGAGATCCGACTTAAAGATAAAATCATCAAGCCGTTTTCTTTTACTCCTAATGAGGTCCGTAATTCGTTGATTTGTTCTTGTGTGATTTCTGGACGTTTGAATTTTTCGATATCGATCCCTGTTGGTATCACTCGTAATGGCGCTGTCACCCCATAGCTTCGCAGTGTTTCGATCACACGCTCACTTGGGCAAACCACACCTGTCGTATGGTTCACAAATAGACGAGATAAGTATTTGACATGGGATTGTCGAATCACTTTCCCTTTTGCAATATAATGAAGGTAATCTTCATACATCGTGTGATACGTATGGATCGATGGGATCTTTAATTTTTTTGCGACCATCTTGCCAAGAACACCCGCTCCAAACTCAGTGTGAGTATGGATAAGATCTAATTCTAATTCTTTTGCCACTAAATAGGCGTACCACATTCCTCGTACCACTACTCGACGTTCTTTGAATGATACAAAAGGAACACTGGGCATACGAATTACATCTTTTTCTAACTTGTCTGCATTGGGATCTGTTGTCGTAAATATATAAACGTCATGTCCCATTTTTTCGAGTTCTTCTTTTAATGTCTTGATAGATGTAGCTACACCACTTACCTGTGGAAAATAGGTATCGGTAAAAAAGCCGATTTTCATCTTTTTTCGCCTCCAAACAACCTTTATTTTGATTCTTGCATTTGTTCATCTGAAGAATCGGATGCCTTTAGCACTTGTTGATAAACGGATTGAAGTTGTTCACCAATTCTTTTGATACTTCGTTCTTCAGCCGTTTGATAGCCAGATTCAACTAAACTAGGTACTTCATGTTGAATGATTTTTTGAATGAGTTTTGAAAACTCTTCATTGTTTCTCCCCATATAACAATTTTTTTGATCTTCAAGCCAATCATCATAGACTGGAATATCACGTACTAACACATTTTGTTTACTTGCTAAAGCTTCCAGTACGACAATACCTTCCGTTTCTTCATAAGAAGGGAAAAAGAACAGATCCGCTCCTGAGTATGCTCCTTCGATGATCTCTCCTCGAATATAACCTGGAAAAATGACATTATCGGGATGATCTTCTTTCACGATTTTTCGGATATTACTTGGGATCGAATACATCGGCACATGACCAAACCAGATGAATGTATATTCCGGTAATTGTTTGGCTATTTCAACAAAATCAATGATTCCTTTTCTTGCAAAAAACAGTCCTACACAAATAATCACTTTTTGATCAGGTGAAAGTTTGAAATACTCCCTGAATTTTTGTTCTTTGACAGGGTCTGGTTGGTACTTTTCCAAATCGATCCCATTGGAAATCGATTGAATTGGTAAATCGATGCCATAACTTTGTAATAATTTTTTTGAATATGGGGTTGGTGTAATCAAGTAATCTGCCTTTTCATACAATCCGACTAAATATTTTTTTACAAATGGTGCTAATTGATTCGAACCGATAAAGGAATTTCGAAAATCTTCCTCCGTTGAATGCGCATGATAAATAATTTTTTTACCGTTTTTACGCGCTTTGTTGACCATGTTATGACTATTGATACCATATGTATTGATGTGCAAAATATCATAGTCTTCCTTACTATCTAAAGTATAGGAGATCCCTACATCTTTAAGCGCACGCTTTTGATGATCAAGTGCACGACCAATGCCGGACTTAGAAAGTATCTTCTCACTTTCAAAATATAATAATACCTTCATCTACGTTCCCCCTCACTCTTATATTATAACACAGCGTGAAAGCTGTCACTCAACCTTAAGTCCGATTTTTTCCCAACAAACTTGTAAGTTTGGACAGAATTTTATTTATTATTGCAAGAAGACAAAAAAACAGGCACAGCAAAATACTGTGCCTGTTCCAAAAATCAAGCTAGATATTCATTCACAAGTTCTACGACTTCTTCCATTGTGTCGCACTCGTTTAGGGCACGATCCGCTAGTTCAGCCATTTTGCTTGTATCTAAACGTTTCATCAAGCTACGTGTTTTTAAGATCGATGTTGCACTCATTGAGAACTCATCTAATCCCATACCTACTAGTAAAGGAACAGCCATTTGATCGCCGGCCATTTCTCCACACATACCAGCCCATTTACCTTCAGCATGTGCTGCATCAATGACGTTTTTGATCAAACGTAGAATTGATGGGTTGTATGGTTGGTACAAGTAAGAAACACGTTCGTTCATACGGTCAGCTGCCATTGTGTATTGGATCAAGTCGTTTGTTCCTACTGAGAAGAAGTCTACTTCTTTAGCAAATTTGTCCGCAATAACGGCTGCAGCTGGAATCTCGATCATAATCCCTACTTGGATCGAATCAGAGACTTCAATGCCTTCATTTACTAATTTTTGTTTTTCTTCTTCAAAGATTGCTTTTGCACTACGGAATTCTTTTAGTGTAGCAACCATTGGGAACATGATACGCAAGTTTCCATGTACAGAGGCACGTAATAACGCACGCATTTGCGTACGGAACATATCGTCACCTTGTTCTGATAAGCTGATACGTAATGCACGGTATCCTAAGAAAGGATTCATTTCATGCGGCAATTGCAAGTATGGTAATTCTTTATCTCCACCGATATCCATTGTACGAACAACGACAGGTTTTCCTTCCATTCCTTCCAATACTGCTTTATAAGCAACATATTGATCTTCTTCAGTAGGAAAATCTGGTGAATCCATATAAAGGAATTCTGTACGATAAAGTCCAACTGCTTCACCACCATTGTTGTGTACACCGACTAAATCTTTAGGTGTACCAATGTTGGCTGCTAATTCAAAGTGTTTGCCATCGGCAGTCACTGTCTCAGCATGTTTCAGTTTTTCCCATTCTGCTTTTTGTGCAGCATAATCTGCGCCGATTTTTTCAAATTCGGCTTTTTGTTCTGCTGTTGGCTCAATGACTACATCGCCTTCGATCCCATTAACAGCTAACATTACGCCTTCTTTGACCTTCGCAGTGATTTCTTTTGTTCCAACGATTGCTGGAATTTCAAGAGAACGAGCCATGATTGCAGAATGCGATGTACGTCCACCGATATCTGTTACAAAAGCTTTTACGAAGTTACGATCTAATTGAGCAGTGTCACTTGGCGTCAAATCATGCGCTACGACAACAACTTCTTCATTGATCATTGAAGGGTTTGGTAGAGTCACACCTAGAAGATGTGCTAAAATACGTTTTGCAACGTCACGAATATCTGCTGCACGTTCTTGCATGTAAGCATTATCTTCCATTGCTTCGAACATCCCGATATACATATCCGTTACTTCTTTAAGAGCTGATTCAGCATTTACACTGTTATCTTTGATGTTTTGTTTGATTTGACCTATCATTTCAGGATCTGAAAGAACCATTAAATGTGCGTCAAATACTTGCGCTTCTGCTTCACCTAAGCTTTGCGCTGCTTTTTCACGAATTTGTTGTAATTCTTCAGTTGATTTTGCTAAAGCATCATCTAAGCGAGCTTCTTCAGCTGAAGTATCCTCAACTGTCGTCTTACTGAATGATAAATCCGGTTGAACTAGCAGGTAAGCTTTTGCAACGGCTACTCCGTCACTAGCGGCGATCCCTTTTAGCATTTCAACCATTATTCAGATAAGCCTTCTTTCTTCATTGTTTCAACGATAGCTGCCATAGCATCAGCTTCGTCAGCACCTTCAGCAGTGATAGTAACGTCAGAACCTTGACCTACACCTAAAGACATAACGCCCATGATAGATTTTAAGTTTACTGATTTACCTTTATACTCTAAGTTTACATCAGAGTTAAATTTGCTTGCTGTTTGTACTAATAGAGTAGCTGGACGTGCGTGGATCCCAGTTTCTGCTACTACGTGAAATTCTTTCTTTTCCATATTAATCGGTCTCCTTTAAGTGAGTGTTGTTTTTATGTGAGGGTTTTCTTTTTTAGCAATCCATGATAGAACTAATCAGATGAACCCTTTCATCTGTAAAGATTACCATTTTTTTTCCTTAGATACAACAGTTTTCATTTAAATTGAGAGAAAATCCAATAAAGTATTCTGTAGAAGTGTTTCATGCATAGTGACGATTATTCCTGTTTTAATAAATTGCATGTTTTTTTATATCTCATGAATCGTTTGACCAATCATTGTTTGTCGAGTAATTGAACGATTCTTGAAATTTCAGCTAGATCCCCTACAAATTCGTCGACAACTTAAGGTTCTTACCCAAATGGTTTGTCACATTGTATGAACAAAAGAACCAATTGCTTGCGTCAATTCAAAAAATTAGTATAATAAAATTAAATGGTCAGTAATGGTCAACGAGGTATGACTTTTATAAGGTTTGTTGATCGAGTGTTATTCTTTTACCCAAAGATAGGCGCGATGTAAAATAGACTTAATGACTAATGTTTGAAAGGACGTGAATGTTTTATGCTTTGTCAAAACTGTGGAAAAAATGAAGCAACGATTCACTTGTATGCGACTGTCAATGGCCAACGTACACAACTTGACTATTGTCAGAGCTGTTACCAAAAAATCAAAAATCAGCAAAATGGAGGTCTAACAAGTATGGCCCAAAATGATCCATTTGGCTTTGGGAGTCTGGACGATCTGTTTCGTTCGATGTCTCGTCAAATGCAACAACAAGGAAATTATGAACAAACACCCCCTACTCAGTTTGGTGGGAACAACAACTTCAATGGTGGACAACCACCACAAGGACCCGCTTCAGATGGTCTTTTAGGCGAATACGGTATCAATATTACAGAAGAAGCACGCCAAGGTGAAATCGATCCAGTCATCGGCCGAGATGATGAAATCAAGCGCGTAATCGAAATCTTGAATCGTCGCACAAAGAACAACCCTGTATTGATTGGAGAACCAGGTGTCGGTAAAACGGCTGTGGTTGAAGGACTCGCTCAAAAAATCGTTGATGGCGATGTTCCACAAAAATTACTAGATAAAGAAGTGATTCGCTTAGATGTTGTTTCACTTGTCCAAGGCACAGGAATCAGAGGCCAATTTGAAGAACGGATGCAAAAACTGATCGAAGAAATCAGACAAGCCGAAAATGTCATTTTATTTATAGATGAAGTTCATGAAATCGTTGGGGCTGGTTCAGCTGGCGATGGTAACATGGATGCCGGAAACATATTAAAACCTGCGTTAGCTCGTGGCGAATTACAAATGGTTGGGGCAACGACATTGAATGAATACCGGATCATTGAAAAAGATGCTGCGTTAGAACGCCGCATGCAACCTGTTCGTGTTGATGAACCTTCTGTAGATGAAACGATCAGTATTTTAAAAGGATTACAAAAGCGCTATGAAGACTATCATCATGTCAAATACACAGATGCTGCAGTCGAAGCTGCGGCTAGATTGTCCAATCGCTATATCCAAGATCGTTTTTTACCGGATAAAGCCATCGATTTACTGGATGAAACAGGATCTAAGAAAAACTTAACGATCCAAATCGTTGATCCAAAAATGATCGAAAAGAAATTGGAAGAAGCGGAAGAACAAAAGTTGTTGGCTTCTAAAGAAGAAGATTTCGAAAAAGCAGCTTATTATCGCGATCAAATCAATAAATTAAAAAAAATGCAAGAACGGCAACTCTCAGAAGAAGAAATCCCAGTAATCTCTGAAAAGGATATGGAAAAAATCGTTGAACAACGTACAGGCATCCCAGTTGGTGAACTGAAAGAAAAAGAACAAACTCAATTGAAAAACTTAGCGGACGACTTGAAAAAACATGTAATCGGGCAAGACGATGCGGTTGACCGGGTAGCCAAAGCCATTCGTCGTAATCGAGTTGGTCTAAGCAAGAAAAACCGTCCGATTGGTTCTTTCTTATTTGTTGGTCCTACTGGTGTTGGTAAAACAGAATTAGCGAAGCAACTAGCTTATGAATTGTTTGGATCTGAAGAATCGATGATCCGTTTTGATATGTCAGAATACATGGAAAAACACAGTGTCGCAAAATTGATTGGTTCCCCTCCAGGCTATGTCGGTTACGAAGAAGCTGGTCAATTGACTGAAAAAGTACGTAGAAACCCGTATAGTCTGGTTCTGCTTGATGAAGTAGAAAAAGCACATCCAGATGTCTTACACATGTTCCTACAGATCTTAGATGATGGACGTTTAACCGATGCGCAAGGTCGTACGGTCAGCTTCAAAGATACAATCATCATTATGACAAGTAATGCAGGAACTGGAAAAGTAGAAGCCAATGTTGGCTTTGGTGCTGCTCGCGAAGGTGTGACTCGTTCTGTCTTGAATCAATTGAACAACTACTTCACACCAGAATTCTTGAATCGTTTTGATGGAATCATCGAGTTCAGTGCTTTATCAAAAGAAAACTTGATGACGATCGTTACTCTCATGCTTGATGATGTCAATCAATTGTTGGCGGCTCAACAATTACATGTGGACGTTCCTACGAATGTCAAAGAAAAGCTGGTTGATCTTGGTTACGATCCATCAATGGGTGCCCGACCATTACGTCGGACGATTCAAGAACAAATCGAAGACGGCATTGCCGAATTCTATCTTGATCATCCAACGATCTCAGATCTTAAAGCAAAATTAGATAAAGACGGCAAAATCGTCATTACGTCTAAACCTGAACGTTTGGTCAAAGAAGCAAACAACGAACCGACAGAATAATTCCTTGTTAGTATGGTAGTAAAAATCGAGCGGAGAGTTTGTCACTCTCCGCTTTTGTTTTTATTTTTGGAAAAGAAGTAACGATTTTTTCTCATCCGTTCATTTTTAAGAAGACAAAATGCTGTTCATTTTACTAAAAAAAAATTATAATTAATGTAAGTTATTTCTTAAATACATAAGAGAGGTGAGCGCCATGAAACTAGTTAATGTAACAAACAGTCATTCACGATTAGTTTTAAATCAATTAGAAAATACAGATGCACATATGGTGAAGGTGTATACCGCAGGAAACACAACCGTTATTTATACAGAAGCTCCCGAGCACAATGAAATCGTCCTGATGAATGAAAATCGCAATATCCAACCAAAGGAAATTGAAGAAATCCAACATTACTTCTTAAAAAAAATCCATGACGCTGAGTACCATCCTGAAGACATCCAAGTGATCGAGTTACCGGGCTTAGTAGAAATCTCTATTCCAAAAAAAAATTTAAATGCACCAATTGCTATGTAGGTAAAAAAATAAATCATGAATCAAAAGGGTTTTGTCGAAGGTACTTGGCATTCCCTTTTTTCTTTTTCCTATTTCCAACTTCCCTCCCCTTTACAGGTCGATCCGTTTGGATGATCGAGCGTATTTCTGTGACGATTCGTTCATTTTTTTCCCAATTCTCAATATCCAACATTTGACATACTCGACGCATTTTTGCTCTTTTTCTTTCAATACGCTGTTTTTTTTCGATTTCTGTTTCCATTTGATCCCTACTTTCTTTGCTTATTTTATATATATGTACGCAAAAATATTCTAATCTGTTTTTTTATTTGATTTTAATTGATTTTTTCAAAATAAACAAAAAAACGTTAAGATCCAACAAAAACACACGACAATTCACTGAAAACAGGAATCGTCGTGTGTTCGTTTTAATTTATATGCTAAATGAATATTTTTAAGTTTTTATTTTAAAAGGGAACCACTGTACAGGCAATAGGAATCACTGATTACATCAAACTTTTTAATTTTACGTTTGGATATTTGTCCGCAAACCAACGCTCTGCAAACTGATTCTCAAATAAGAATAGCGGTTGATCGAAGCGATCTCTCGCTAAGATGTTACGACTAGAACTCATTTTTTCATCCAGATCTTCCGGCTCGATCCAACGGGCAATCTTGTTACCCATTGGCGACATGATCACTTCTGCATTGTATTCATTCAACATCCGATATTGGAAAACTTCAAATTGCAATTGTCCAACTGCTCCGATGATGTATTCTTCGGTCACATAGGTTTTATATAATTGAATGGCACCTTCTTGTACCAATTGATTGATTCCCTTGTGGAATGATTTTTGTTTCATCACATTTTTAGCCGTTACTTTCATGAAAAGCTCAGGGGTAAATGAAGGTAATTCTTCATAAGCTACTTTTAGTTTTCCTTCATATAATGTGTCACCGATTTGATAGTTTCCAGTGTCATACACACCAATGATATCTCCTGCCACAGCATTTTCAACGTTTTCTCTGGCATCTGCCATAAACTGCGTGACATTACTCAATTTCAATTTTTTGTTCGTCCGCTCTAATGAAACGTCTATTCCACGTTCAAATGTACCTGAACAGATTCGTACAAATGCAATACGATCTCGGTGAGCTGGATTCATATTGGCTTGGATCTTAAAGACAAACCCAGAAAACTCTTGTTCATACGGGCTGACTACTTGCTCTTCACGTGTTTTATGTCCATAAGGAGATGGCGCCAAATCAACGAATGTTTCTAAAAATGTCTGAACACCAAAATTAGTTAGAGCTGAACCGAAAAATACTGGCGTCTGCTCCCCACGTGCGATTTTTTCTTCATTAAAGGAATCCCCGGCTTCTTTTAACAGCTCTACTTCTTCTAATACTTGCTCGTACAATGAATTATTTCTGAGCGGATGATTCTCTGGCAAGTGGCCTTCTTCATCTAATTGAGCTAAGCGTTCATCTTGATAATTCTCAGGACGATAAAATTCTACTCGATTATGATGGATATCGTATAATCCTTCCAGTCCTTTCCCCATACCGATTGGCCAATTCATTGGACAAGATTCGATATCTAATAACTCTTCTAATTCTTCTAATAAATCAAGCGGTTCTCGACCATCTCGATCCAATTTATTGATGAAGGTGAAGATAGGAATTCCTCTTCTTTTGACTACTTGGAAAAGTTTTTTCGTTTGTGCTTCAATCCCTTTTGCGCTATCGATGACCATGACCGCACTATCTACCGCCATCAAGGTACGATACGTATCTTCTGAGAAATCTTCATGCCCAGGTGTGTCTAGAATATTGACTCTTTTACCATGATAATCAAATTGCATCACTGAACTGGTAACAGAAATTCCACGTTGTTTTTCGATTTCCATCCAGTCGGATTTTGCAAAATTACCTGTTTTCTTTCCTTTGACCGTTCCTGCTTGGCGAATCGCACCACCAAATAAAAGCAGTTGTTCGGTGATCGTTGTTTTCCCCGCATCCGGATGGGAAATGATCGCAAATGTGCGTCGATTGTCCACTTGCTGTTTTAATTCTGGATTGTTCATATATTTACTCCATTCTTCATTTGTCTATTGCTTCAATAAAAAGAAACCCTTCAACTATTCGATAGATCCTCTATCCTTTTCTTCAACTCAAATAGTATAGCATGGATCTTCTGATTGAAAAAGTAAGCGAAACAGTTTTACTTTTTCTTTTCATTTGATATCTCCAAAAAAAGAACAGATACATCACTTCAGAAAGCAAGTAATATATCCGCTCTTCATTTCGTTAAAAGATCATCGAAGGTGTCTTATCTTCGTGGTTCGTCGTCTTCAAAATCTTTTTTGAAATAGCGACGTTCTTCTTCAGGCTCAGCTTCTATCTCTTCTGGATCATGGAAGATCACACGAATTTTAAGTATTCTAGAACCTTCCATTTCTTCAGAAATCAAGGTAATGTTTTCAACATCGAATGAAAGTTTTTCTCCTTCATCGGGAATCATGCCCAAAGCTGTGATCAAGTAGCCAGCCATCGTATCCACATCACTCATATGGAGATTGCTTTCAAACGCCTCATTAAATTCATCGATCAGCATTCGACCTTGAATGATATATTCATAGTCACCGACTTGTTCGTAGAGATTTTCTACTTCATCTGATTCGTCATCGATTTCTCCAACGATTTCTTCAAGTAGATCTTCCAGTGTCACTAAACCTACGACTCCGCCATATTCATCTAATAGAATCGCCATTTGGTTTTGTGTTTTTTTCATTTCATATAATAGATCATCAATAAAAATCGTTTCTGGAACAAAAAGTGGTTCTTGCATGATTTTTTTGATCTCTAAATTTTCGAACCCAAATTTATGGGCACCTTTTAATAAATTTTTCGTATGAAGGATTCCAACAACTTTATCTTTGTCTTCATTATAAACAGGAATCCTTGAGTAATTCTCCGATAGTACTTCGTTGACATTTTCTTCAATGGAGTCATTAATGTCGATCATAAAAGCATCTGTTCGAGGAACCATTACTTCCCTTGCAACTTTTGTGTCTAAAGAAAAGACACCTTGAAGCATTTCCAACTCTTCGTTGTTCAATACCCCTTCGTTTTCAAGCATATACCGCATTTCGTCGCGGGTCATCTTTGAATCTTCATCGTCAAAAGTCATTGGTGTTATCCGTGCCAGCAAGCTGGTAGATGCAGATAACAGCCACACGAAAGGTTTCGCTACGACACCGATCATTCGGATCATACCTGAGGTAAAATTCGCTACCTCTTCTGATTTATTCAAAGCGATCCTTTTCGGGTATAATTCTCCAAAAACAATCGAAACATAGGTCAAAATAGCCAGTACGATAATATTTGCAATACTTCTTGCTGCGGCACCGCCACCTAATAGTGGGGCTAATCTTACGGATAAAGTATTAGCTAAAGATGCACCAGATAAAATATTGACCAAAGTGATTCCTACTTGGATAGTTGATAGGAAGTTATTTGGGTTCTGCAATATTTTTAAAAGCTTTTTAGATTTAACATCTCCTTCTTCCGCTTTTTGTTCGATCCGATTTTTATTGATCGATACAACTGCAATTTCGGAAGCTGCTAAAAAAGCATTGATCAATGTCAAAATGATCAATAATAAAATTTGCGCTAACAGCGACTGACTCTCAGGGTCAGCATTCATAATCGCATTCTCTCCTTATTCATTTAAATTTTTATTTTTTTAAAGAAAAAAACGTGGCTAAAGTTAGCCACGTTAAAATGGTATCATAAAGCGATTTTCTTTGCAATAAAAATACCCATTAGATCATTAAGAAGATCATTAAGATTCAAGAGTCGTCGCAATTTTTTTCTTGTTCTCGTTTTGTTTATCTTCTTTTACGATCTTGACGACATAAGAAATGATTGTTTTACAGATCGCATAAAAAGGTACACCTAGAAAAATCCCTAGTAAACCGGCAATGTTTCCCGCAACAAGTAAAACAATAATGATCGTTAGTGGATGGATCTTCAATGATTTACCAATGACATTCGGATAAATGATATTTCCGTCTAGTTGCTGAACGATCAAAACGACCACACAACATAGCAATGCTTTGAATGGATCATTAAATACTGTCACTAAAAAGGCAGGAGCTAAACCTAAATATGGCCCTAAATAAGGAATGAGGTTAGTCAATCCAGCAATTACTCCGAAAAGGAAAGCATAATCTACGCCTAGTGCAAAATAACCTAGAAAGGTGAATGTACCAACGAATAAGCATTCGATTGCTTGGCCACTAATATAATTAGCTAACGTTTTATTCAACTGCCCTAACAACTCAACGATTTGCTCTCTTCGTTTTTCTGGAAAGAAACGTTTGATGTTCGGTACAAGTTTTTCACCATCTTTCAGCATGTAAAACAAGATGAACGGCGCGGTAATAATAACGATGGTCGCTGAAGCAATCGTTCCAACGATCGAACCTAAGCTATTAGACAAGCCACTCAGAAATTGTTGGATGATCGTGCCATATGAAATATCTAGTTGTTCAAAATATTTATTGATATCGACATCTTTGAATACGGACCATTGTGCAACTTCTCCTAACCAAGTCTCTACTTGGCGAATAAAGTTCGGCGTGTTAGAGGCCAAGGAAGATATTTGTTGGACTAAACTTGGGATGACGCTTAACAAGATCCAGATCAGAGCGGCAACTAACAATAACAGTACAATTGCTACTGCCCAGATCCGTTTCATTTTTGTTTTCATCAATAATCCAACGATTGGATTCAAAATATAATACAAAAAACCAGCAATCAAAACTGGTGCAAATAATGTGGAGAAGAATGTCCCGATTGGTTGGAAGACAAAGCTGATTTTCGAGGAGACTAAGATCAATGTTGCTAAAATCAGCAATTCAAATGACCAGAACATCAACTTTGATTGTTTTAACTTATCGAACAAATAATTCACTTCTTTCCTTTTTTAAGATAGTATATAACATTCTTTTGAAAAAATCTGTTATTTTTGATTTTATTTTATGCACTTTCCATTCCGATCACTTTACAGTATACTACTGAAAAGAAAGGTGGCTGTTTAATGAAAGTAGTTCATACAAAAGATACGATGAGTCCGATCTATCTCGATGCTGTACGTATCAGAAACCAAGTCTTCGTTGTCGAGCAAGGTGTTCCCATTGAGAGAGAAATCGATCAGGATGAGGCACATTGTATCCATTTCGTCCTTTATACAGATGCACAGGAGGCGCAAGGTACTGTTCGTTTACTACCACTCGAAAATGGCCAGATAAAAGTCCAACGTATGGCAATCCTTGCTGAATATCGTCAACAAGGTTTGGGGCAAGTCTTGCTAAGAGAAGCAGAGGCTTTTGCTAAAAACCAAGGCTTTGATACGATAAAATTAGGCGCTCAACTGACCGCTATTCCTTTTTACGAGAAGCTTGATTATCAAGCCTACGGTGAAGTCTTCGAAGATGCGGGCATCCAACATCTCAACATGAAAAAAACTTGTGAAGCATCCAAGTAAAAACAGTAAGTAAGATGAAGATTCCTTCACTTACTTACTGTTTTCGTTTACTTTTGCGACAATTGCTTGTAACGGTCATACCAAATATCAATATAGCCTTCTGAGAATGGGCCATCTCCATTATTGATCCAGTCAACCAAAATCTTCACGTTTTCTTTTAAAATGAAGTCAATATCACTTGGATAATTCATCATTTGACTATGCATTTCATATTCATCGACATCTAACAAGCGCTTCTCGCCATCAGGAAAAACCTTGATATCTAAGTCATAATCAATATATTTTAATGCTTCATCATCTAATAAAAAAGGTGAAGCCAGATTACAATAATAGGAAACCCCCTTTTCTCTGATCATTGCTATTACATTGAACCAGTATTTTTTGTGAAAGTATACAATCGCTGGTTCTCGCGTCACCCAACGGCGTCCATCAGACTCTGTTACAAGAGTATGATCATTGACACCGATCATTGAATGTTCGCTTGTTTTCAATACCATGGTATCACGCCACGTTCGATGCAATTTGCCGTCGTGTTTATAACTTTGGATCGTTACAAACTCTCCTTCTTTTGGAACTCCCATCGCAATCCTTCCTTAGCAACATTTTGTGCTTTGTGTTGGGGTGTTCATTACACCGACATCGTAATTATTATAGCAATAAAAATCATCTTTGCCTAGAAAGGATTACTATTGTTTCGATTTTTATTCAACTGCTCGACTAGCTTCATTTGTACTTTTGGGAAAACCACTTGTTTAAATGCTTCTGGTATCAGCCACTGCGTCTGTTTGCCAGTTTCAGATAGGTCTTTTTCAGTCTTAGGCAACCGACCATAAAACAATAAAACATGCCATTTCAGATGACTGAAGATATGCGTCACTTCCCCTAAGTGACGTTTTTGCCATACGATTTTATCCGCATGAGCAAAAGGCAATACTGAAGCAACATCTTCGGCGACTAAAACCTCATCAAACAAACTGATTTCGTTCTTAGGTTGCCAGTCTGCTTCTAGTTTTTCGTATACCTCTTTCGTTACTTCTGCCATCGGAAATGTCCACATATCAGCCAGTAATTTTTGGTGATCTCGTTGTTCAAAATAAAAAGCACCTTCTGCGTTTTCAATCGCTGCACAAACATAATAAACATTTCGCGGCTTTGCTTTTTTTGTTTTGACAGGATAGGCGGTTTGGATCCCTTTTTCTTTTGCTAAACAAAAAGCTTGGATCGGGCATTCCTCACATTTAGGCGAGGTCGGCGTGCAGATTGCTGAGCCAAGATCCATCAATGCTTGATTGAACTCACCCGGATGCTCTTCGTCAATGATTTTTCGCATGGCTTGATCAAATACTTTGCGACTCGATGCTTTCGCAATATCTTCTTCAATACAGAACAGCCGACTAACTACACGCATGACATTTCCATCAATCGCTGGTTCAGGTAGCCCAAAAGCAATACTTGCGATTGCCTCTGTTGTATAAGGTCCAATCCCTTTTAATGTACTGATTTCTTCCGGCGTTTGTGGCATCTTTCCGTCAAAATCTTCCATAATTTGTTTTGCAGCAGCTTGAATATTTCTGGCCCGCGAGTAGTAACCTAAGCCTTCCCAAGCTTTCAGAAGTTTTTCTTCGGGTGCTTGCGCCAACGCTTCGATGGTTGGGAACCACTCCATAAAGCGATAAAAATAATCAATGACTGTATCGACTCTGGTTTGTTGCAACATGATTTCTGATATCCAAATACGATAAGGGTCTTGATTGTAACGCCAAGGAAGATTTCTCTTTTCAAGTTCATACCATTCAATAAAACGTTCTTGAAATTCTGTTGTTTTTTCTAAGGACCACTTTTCCCATTCTCTACTCACTTGCTTCTTCTTCCTTTTCTAAAATAAAGCGCTGGATCATCTCAAAATCAAAGCCTTTTTGATAGAGACCCTGCTTTACTTTCATCTTTCTCTTTTGAGGTTCAAAGCGACTATTCTTACGCCAGATCTTCTCTCCTTGTTGTACTAAAAGCTCATATTCAGCTTCTGGATCGGTTTCTTGAGGTAAGGTTTGCATCGCTTCTTGGATCACATCATTGGTAAATCCTTTTGTCATCAATTTCTGTTGGATATTCCGTAATAGATCCTTTTGGCTTTTGGCTCGATTTTTTTCGTAAGTCTTTTCCGCTGTTTGCCGTGCATTTTCTACTTGCTCTTCAAATGGGTACTGGCTTAAAGACTGCTCGATCACTTCTGGTGAGAGCCCTTTTTGTTGCATTTGTTGAGCTAATTTTTTTGGTCCTTTATCACTCAAACGCATATTCGTTCGGACGTAACTTTCACCAAACGTCAAATCGTCAACAAGACCTAATCCTTTTAATTTTTCAATGATTTTATGACGGTCTTCTTGTCCGATCTCTTTATCTTTTAAATAGATCCGAATTTCTTTTTCCGTTCGTAATTGGTAACTCAAATAATTTAATGCTTGTTGTAAACCAAAATCATAACCTGTACTTTTTTTGATTTCAGCTAATTTATCTTCTGTCAATTCTTGTCCTTTTAATAAACGATAGCGTACTAAAATATCTTCTGATACTTGTAGTGTTTCGCCATCTGATAGATCGATCTGATAAAAAGGCCCCTTGCCTTTACTGATTCTTGCAATAGAAAGCAAACTATCCCTCCTCGAACATATATTCCTATCATAACATAGAAAATCCCCAACTTTCGCTATAATATGTTAGAATATAGCCACATAATGATAAAAAGGGAGATACCTATGCCAGAAGCAATTGTTAAAAACGGCCAAACGATCACATTAAAAATTAAACGTTTAGGGATCAACGGAGAAGGAATCGGCTACTTTAAACGCATGATCGTCTTTGTTCCGTATGCTCTTCCTAAAGAAGAAGTTCTAGTGAAGATCACCAAAGCGACCCCTCGCTATGCCGAAGGCCAACTCGTCAAAGTCAAAAAAACAAGTAGTGACCGTGTGACTGCTCCATGTCCAGTCTACTATGAATGTGGTGGTTGCCAATTGCAACATTTAGCGTACCATGCACAACTCGATTTCAAAAAAGATTTGCTTTTGCAAGCCTTAGAAAAATTCAAACCCGCCGGTTATCATAAGTATCCACTTTTACCTACGATTGGAATGGAGGATCCATGGCGTTACCGGAACAAAGCGCAATTTCAATTGAGAAAAAATAAACAGACAGATAAAATTGAAGCTGGACTCTATCAAGCCAATTCTCATGACTTAGTGGCGATTACTGATTGTTTAGTGCAAGAGCCTGCAACACAAAAAGTGATGAATACAATCGTCGATTTATTGAATAAATATGATTTACCGATTTATGATGAACGTGCGGATAGCGGAATTTTCCGCACAATCATGGTTCGAGTGGGTATACAGACAGGTGAGCTACAAGTTGTCTTTATCACCCGGAGCCAAAAATTCCCACAAAAAAATACTCTGATTCGTGAGATCAATCAACAACTCCCTGAAGTCGTTTCGATCATGCAAAACGTGCAACCTTTAAAAACCTCCCTCGTGATGGGTGACGAAACAAAACACCTTTGGGGAAAAGAAGCTATTGAGGAACGGATCAATGAAGTAACTTTTGATCTTTCGCCTCGTGCCTTTTTCCAGTTGAATCCTCAACAAACAGAAGTCTTATACGGTGAGGGAATCAAAGCTTTGGCCATCCAACCAGAAGAAACAATCGTAGATGCTTATTGTGGTGTTGGGACAATTGGTTTGAGTGTGGCAAACAAAGCAAAAGAAGTGCGTGGAATGGATACTATCCCTCAAGCCATCGCAGATGCACAGAAAAACGCACAACGATTAGGATATGAGAATACTCGTTATGAAGTGGGGACGGCAGAAGAGCTCTTACCAAAGTGGTTGAATGAAGGCTTTCGTCCGGATGGGATCATCGTTGATCCGCCACGTACTGGTTTGGATGAGCAGTTGATCCAAGCAATTTTAAAAAATCCACCACAAAAATTCGTTTATATTTCTTGCAATGTTTCGACTTTAGCAAGAGACCTCGTCCAATTAGCGAAAGTATTTCACGTCGAGTATCTGCAGTCTGTCGACATGTTCCCTCAAATAGCACGTTGTGAAGTCGTCGTGAAATTAACAAAAAAATAATTCAGTTACGCCAGCCGGAATCCTTATAAAAAATAAGCACTTTCCTCTACTTAATAGTCAAAACTATTTCCGAGGTCAATGCTTATTTTTTATTCGATTATTTCTGATCAAACCTTATTTCATTTGTTTTTTTCGTTTCAATAAAGTAAAAAGTGTTTGAACTTGCCCCTTGAAAGACATGACATCATCAAAAATATCTTCGCCATCATTCAACATTTTTACTGTGATCCATCCTAATGATTCGGTGATCGTACTAGCGACTGTTGCATTGATCGCTGCACCAGCCACTGTACCTACTGCCGGAATGATTTTAATGATATTCCCTACTGCACTTCTACCTAAACTGACAACGATCAACTCTTTTGAGACACTTTTACCTAATGATTCAGACCATGATTGTCCAAATAACTTGTGGAGACGTCCCATCATCGTTAGCTGAACAGGTACAAGTAAAAAAGCATCTGAAAATGGGATCGGTGAACAACCGATGATCGCCGCTGTCAAAGAGGCCGCATGAATCGTTGCATGGCATTTTCTACGTAAGGGTTCATCTACCCCTTTTAAGAATTCTTCAAATAAACGATCGAATTGTGTTTTACTCTTTGCTAATGTTTGTTCCGCTTTGCTTTTTGACGAATCAAAATTTCGTAAAATAGCTGAGGATGTTTTTTGAGGAAGTCTTTTCATTGTTTCAGCGAAAAAGGAAGCAAATTCTTTTTGTTCTTCAGGTGTTTGTTCCAATATTTCTTCTATTTTTGTTTCTTCATTTTCGATTACAGTATCTTCAATCGATTCTTTATTTTTCTTTTTTTTTCGTAAAATTTTTTTCATTTGATTTCCTCCGTAACCCTTCCCTTTTTATATCCTTATTTCTATCATACAATACAACCTGAAGTTCGCCAAAAAATGGGCTCCTCATCTAACGCCACACCGTTTGATTTGGGCTGGTTCGAGCATACAAATAAACACCCATGAAATGAAAACGAGAGTCACTTCATGGGTGTTCTTTTATATGATCAGTTAAAAAGAGTTCTCTTCAAGGGTTCTCTATTGAACATTGACATCAATTACTTGATAGAACGCATTTGTTGTATCTGAAATATTCCAAACAGCCAAAATCACGTTGTAGCCTTTTCTATCTTGAGGAACAGTAATTGTTTGATTTACTGTTTTTGGTGGAATTGTTGCTTTATCATCGATTTTTGTGATCAATTCAAAATCGCTGAATTTCAAAGGTTGATTTTGGTTCCAACCTGGTTTTGTAATATAGTAATCCCAAGTGCTTGTACGATGTTGTGCAGTTAAGTTCCAAGTGATATTCAAAGCACCAGAATTAATTACACTTTTATGCCAACGACTTGCTGTCTGTTCATCTAATGGTTCAAATCCACTAACACCTGCACTCGCGATTTTTCCATCGATAAATGTATTTTTAGGCGCTTCAATACTTTGTGGTTCCCATTGTGCGCGTCCAACGTTTTGATTCAAATTACCTGCGGCTGCTGTGCCAAAATAAGCACGACTCCCTGGAGATGTTACATAACCATGTGCATAACCAGATGTACCAAAACCAAACAAACCTAACATAACAATTCCTACGAACATCATAACACTAAACTTTTTCATAACTGAACCTCCTATATTTGATAGATTCATTGTAAACGTTTTCTAAAATAAAAACAAACATTATGCTTTTATAACTTTATCTCGGATAAACTAATTTTAAAAAAAGAATAAAACATTAATTTAACAAGGATTAACTAGCGGTAAAGATAGTTGATCACCTAAATATTTTTATGATATAATTAATGTTTTCTTAACATTTCAACAAAAAGAAGAGAGCTTATTTCAGGCTCTCTTCTTTTTAAGATTTATATAAATAATAACTTAAATATCATTTTTTCATATAAGTTATTAATAATTTTTACGATATATCATTTTTCTATGAAGTAATAAGTAGGGAGCGATTATTCAGTCACAAGGCTCCATGGACCATACGGGCCAGATTCACTCGGAATATCATTTTGTGTCCAATATTTTGCTTCATAGATCAGCCCTTCATATGTAACACGATCCCCTTCAAAATAAACAGTTTCAGGATCCCAAGTTGGTAGAGTAGATTCTGATTCTTCAAGTGTAGTAAAAGTATAAGTTGCTGCATCCGAAATATTTCCAGAACGGTCTTCCGCAATCACTTCAACGGTGTAAGTCGTATTGCTCTTCAAGTTTTCAAAGGTATGAGACACAGCCATTGTTGTCGCTGATACTGTTTCCCCCGCACCTGTTAATTTAAGATTATAACGAGCAATGCGATCATTATCCGTTGATGCTGTCCAATTGATACGCGCACGCTGTGTCGTAATGAAATCTGAGCCTACATTTGTCGGTGTTGATGGATTTTGTGTATCTTCAGGCATTTCGGAACCATCTGTAAATCTTTGACCGACAGTTAAGAATTCATATTGGTTTTTCACTTGCCCTTGACCACCGTCTACTTTGGCATCACGATTCATTGACCAGTATGAGACCATACCGATTTTTCGTTCTTTGGCATGTTGTACAACTAAGTTGAACATGTCTGTTGTAAAGTAAGGATGTTGTTCATTTTCAAATCCTACAGAAGGAGTCGTACCTAATTTTGCATAAGCTTGTTCATCCGTTAATGTTTTACCAGCGTATTGTTTGTAATGATTTTTTAATTGGATCATTGTATTGTCTACCGCATCTAATGAACCTTGCGCATAGTCTGTAACACTTGATCCATAACACATCGTCATGATATTCACGTTAGTTAAGTCAACACCCGCTTCCAAATAAGCTTGCAAGACAGATAATCCTGTGGAAATCAATCCTGTAGGCATAACTGGTAATGTCAACGTTACATCAACACCAGTTGCATCTTGTAATCGTTTTACCGCTTTAGCATTTGTTAAATTTTCGTGGTATCCCATAGCACCTGCTTCTACATCAAAGTCAATACGTGTAAAACCATAACCTTGGATCACTTCCATATAAGCATCATAAAGCATGTCTTCATCTTGTGCCACTTCCCAAAAGGCTCCAGAATTTAATCCACCAAATGACACAGCTGCATCTCCGCCTACTTCTCTTAACTCACGGATCGATTGCTTGATTCCTTCATATTGCCATTTGTCATTATCACTTTCACTCAAACCATTGAAGCTTCCCCAAGCCCAATCAAGTTTACCATTTTTGATTCCTCTAGTTTGCATAAATCCTAAATTAAAGAAACGTTGCCCTGTTTCTCTAGCAATTTCTGCCATATTCAAGGCACCTTTATTCGACAGTACTTCATCTGAAGTATACGCTGTGATATCTACAAATGGTGCTACGACTTGTTCTGGCCACTCGATTCCTTGACCAACACCAAAATCAGGTGTTGCGCGAACTGTTTGCTCTATTGCCGCTCCTTGCTCTTCATTTAAAAACAATGGTGCTACTAACAAGCTACACAAAGCTGCTCCAGCTAATAATTTTTTTAAACTTTTTTTCTTCATTTTTTCAAACTCTCCCCATTCAACTAATTTATTTCCCTTGTTCGTAATCGATTACAAATTTTATAATATCAGATAACTCAAAATAATATAACAAAATAAAAAAAAGAAATTAAGGTTATTTAATCGTTTTATCTCCATTTTATAGTTAAATAAAAAAGTAAAAAATAAAATGTCCGGCATTGCAAAAATGTTTGAAAATCAACACAAAAATGCTTTTAACAATGATTTAATCACCTCGTTACTAATTTATTTTGGTCAATATGTACGCTATATTAACATTTTTTAAAATAACTTAATGAATCACAAGCCATAAATAGATGCTGTTATAAATAATTATGTTAAACTGTCTAAAGAAAGGAGTTTTTTTATGGTATACACTATCAATCGATTAAAAGATTATCGTTTGTGGGTTTGCATGATCGGAATCGTTGCTTTGGGATTTTTATCTGGCATTCTTAGCGGCAATCCAGGAAAATATTATTACTCGTTACAACTCCCAGCTTTTGCACCACCTAGTTGGATTTTTGGCCCTATGTGGACGGTCCTCTATATTTTAATAGGTATTTCTTTGTACTTTATTCTAAATACACAAAATCAAAAACACCGCTCTAAACTACTATGGCTCTTTACTATTCAATTTATCTTCAACCTTTTATGGTCAGCTTTATTCTTCAACCTTGGAAATACGTTGATTTCAGCAATCGATATCACTTTATTAATGATTTTCTTAACAGCTTTGGTCTATCATTTATGGCTGCACAATCGTACAGCCATGTGGTTGACGATTCCTTACTATTTATGGGTATTTTTTGCATCTATCTTGAATTACGCGATTTTTATTTTGAATTAATCGATAGGTTTTAACTAATAACAACTTACTAGAATGAATCACACAACAATGAAAAAAAGCTACGTGAATGCCCACGTAGCTTTTTTATACGATCCTATTATTCGAATGTTTTATCCAATCTGTTTCCAAGGACCGTACAAACTAGATTCGCTTGGCTCGTTGTTATGTGTCCAATCTTACGCTTCATAAACGATCCCATTATACGTCACTCGATTTCCTTGTACATAAACTTTATTCGCTTCCCACGCGGCGATCTCATGGTCACCTTCTGGCATTCCTGAAATCAATTCCCAAGGACCATACAAACCTAACTCACTTGGAATACTGTTTTGTGCCCAATATTTGGCACGGTATAATGCTCCTTTGTAAGAAACAACATCAACACTTACGTAAACTTTTGTCGCTTCCTATGCAGGAATCTCTCCTGGTTCGCCTGGTTCTCCCGGCTCCCCTGGATCTACTACATTCGCTAAAATTGTGAATGCAACTTTTGCCGTATCCGAAATATTTCCAGAACGATCTTCAGCATTGATTTCTACCGTATATTTTATATCATCTTTTAAGTTTGTGTACGCGTATGAAAGAGAAGTAGTCGTAACATTGATCGTTTGTCCATTCCCTGCTAATCTCAAGTTATATTTTGCCACACCTTCATTGTCAGTCGTCGCCATCCAGTTGACATGCGCACTATTTTTTAATGTTCCAAACAGAAAGATTTGTCGGAACAGATGGTTTTTCTTTATCTTCCGGAGTTTCACTTCCACCGCCCTCTTTACCTTCAGCAACTGTTTCACTCACTTTTAAGAATTCAAATTGGTTCTTTACTTGCCCTTGTCCACCATCTGTTTTTGCATCGCGGTTCATCGACCAATAAGAAACCATTCCAATTTTACGTTCTCTTGCATGTTCGACAACTTGATTGAACATTTCTGTCGTGAAGTATGATGTTTTTCATTCTCAAAACCAATCGAAAGAGTTGTACCTAATTTTGTATACGCTTCTTCATCAGTCAAAGTGATACCAGCATTTTGGCGATAATGATTCTTCAATTGGACCACATAGTATGGTCGACCGCATCTAATGATCCTTGTGCATGATCAGTGACACTTGGACCATAACACATCGTCATAATATTGACATTGGTCAAATCGACACCTGCTTCTAAATAAGCTTGCAATACGGATAGTCCAGTTGAAATCAAACCAGTTGGCATAACAGGCAATGTCAACGTTACTTGCACTCCTATAGTATCTTGTAGTCGTTTGACTGCTTTCGCATTGAGTAAGTTTTCTGTATAGCCCATCGCCCCTACTTCCACATCAAAATCTACACGAGCAAAGCCATATCCTTAAACAACTTTCATATAAGCATCATAAAGCATATCTTCATCATGGCTGACTTGCCAGAAAGCACCTGTGTTCAGTTCACCAAATGAAACAGCAGCATCTACACCAACCGTTCTTAATTCACGGATCGTTTTTTTTTGATACCTTCATATTGCCATTGATCACTGTCATTCTCACGCAATCCGGCAAATCTGCCCCACGCCCAATCGATCTTACCATCTTTGATTCCTTTAGCTTGCATGAATCCTAAATTAAAGAATTTTCACCCAATTTCCTTTGCGATTGCTGCTAGATTCAACGCGCCATTATTCAATAACTCTGTATCTGACGTATAAGCCGTCATATCAACAAATGGTGTAACGACTTGTTCTGGCCATTCAACACCTTAACCTACACCAAAATCAGGTGTTGTTTTGATTGCTTGTTCTGTTGCAGCACTTTGTTGTTCATTCAAAAACAATGGTGCGACTAGCAAACTGCATAATGCAGCGTCAGCCAATAATTTCTTTAGACGAACATTTTTTTATTAATCTGTTTATCCCCTATCAACAATTTTATCTCGTGCTATGTATTTCCCTCTTACACAACGATATCATAACAAATAAAAACTAAAAATATAACATATTTAAATAATAATAATTTTTTTTATTTTGAGTATAAAAAAAAAATATATATATAAATACTCGGTTTTTATTAAATAAATGTAAAAAATATTTTAAATAAACATTTTAAAGACATTTCTGTAATCAAATTAAATCTATCGATCATTTTAATTTTTCCCGTTATAAAAAAACTAAAAACATAAAAAATAACATGATTTAAAAAATAAAACAAAAAATATCGAAACTTAAGGATGTATCCTTAAATTTCGATACCTACTCATTTTATTTTTTGTTTGAATCAGATGAACAAATCTTTGTTATTAATAGCCATTGCCTGTCCAAGTCTCTGTGCTTTGATCATTTTGTTGACCGCCATATGGGTCATAATATTGTTGCTGGTTATACTGATTTGGGTCGTAGTATTGAGAGGTGTCTTCTGAATAGACCGACTGCTGACCATACCCATCGGTGCCATATTGATTGTACGTATCCTGTGAATACTCAGATGTCTCACCGGTTGTGGTATTAGCAGCGGTATCACCTTCACCATTTTCTGAGTCATCATAAAACATCATATAGGCATTATCATTTTTTAAGTTAGGCAACGTATCACTTGGCTTGATCTCTAATTGTTTTTTCAATTGATTTTGGATCGATAATAAGTCATTTTGACCTAGTATTTGGTAGTACACATCATTGATCATCGTGTCTTTTCCTTTTAGCTGATCTTGCTTGATTGTTTGGAAAGCAGAGGTATAATTCGTTGCGATATCTAGCATGTCATCCCAATCCAAATCAGTTGTCACATTGTTACCTGCCGCATCTAAAAGTTTTCGATAATTGCTAACGCCATCAAGACTGACTACTTTATTGACAATTTTCGTCACAACTTCTCGTTGACGTGCTTGTCGGCCGATATCACCTTCAGGATCTTCATGACGCATTCTTGCATATGCTAACCCTGTTTCACCATCAACTGTTTGTTTTCCTTCTGGAACATGGACGCCATCTAGAGTAAAGTCGATTTTATTGTCGATCTCGATCCCACCTACTGCATCGATCAAGTCCTTCATACCATCCAAATTGATTGTGACATAGTGGTCAATAGGGATATCAAGTAATTGTTCAATCGAATCCATTGCCATCTCTACACCACCAAATGCATAGGCATGGTTCAACTTATCGACCGTCCCATACCCGACGATATTCGTATAGATATCTCGATCCAAGCTAATGATCGTTGATTTCTTTTGTTGTGGATTGACGGTCACGACCATCATCGTATCGGATCTTCCTTGTTCTGTTCGCCCAAGGCCTCCTGTATCTAATCCTAATAATAAAACTGAAAAGGGTTCTTGATCATCAATACTTACTTGATCGTCACGTTTTGCTGATACACGATCAGATTGTTTTGAAATCCGATTGACTGTTTGGCTCGCCTCTCCCATAAACTTGATTCCATAAGCTGAAACTCCGCCGATGAGAAGTACGATTATTCCCAATAAAGTCAATATCACTTTTTGCCACCGCTTCATACTACACCTCTATCATACATATTCTTGATTATTCTCTCATACACCTAATCATTCAGCAATCCAACTACTTAATTCTAATAAAACTTTAAAAAATAGTGTTTTTCTTCGTGATTTATATGTATTTTTTTGTAAAATTCTTAATTATCATACCATAGGGCGCATAAACAGAAAAGAAAGAAAGCAATTCTTTTTATACGTTTTATTGGATTTTTATGATTTTTGTTCAATACATAAAAAAAACTAGTTTTTTTAGCTTTGTTTATGCCTTCCTATTATGCATTTCCAGCAAAAAAAAAGCGGAGAAATCCGGAAATGAAACAACTTCTCCGTTCTCTCCATTTTTTTAATTTATTATAAGTGATTGTTCAAGTAAATATTATTAAAACAACCTAATAGCTCTCCATATGCGAGAGATCGAAGTATTTTTAGTCATTGCCCCACCGATATTTTTTGATAAAGAGATCAAAGTGAAATTAGAAAGTGATTATCCTTTAACTATCGAATTATTATATGTAAAAATTTTACAAAACCATTTACGTTTTTATTTGAATGTCCTTTTCACAAATGAATTATTGCTGAATCCTGACTTGATTATTCGTACAGCTGAGGCCACCACCAAAATAATCAGCTATGAAAATGAAATTCCTTATATTACTACCCACAATGATTTTTCTACTTCAGATAATAAGCACTTAGTCCAAAAAATCAAAGAAATTATGTATGGCAATAATCAAAATTAACTCATTTTTCTTATAACACCATTTTTTCCAGAAAGAAAAAAGAAAGAAACAAAAAGAAGATACGACAAGCCGTATCTTCTTTTTTCGTCAACATGATCTTATAATTTAGATACTTCAGCAGCTTGAGGACCACGCGCACCTTCAACGATAGAGAATTCTACTTCTTGGCCTTCTTCTAAGCTTTTGAAGCCATCGCCTTGGATTGCTGAGAAATGTACAAATACATCGTCTCCGCCGTCTACTGTAATAAACCCAAATCCTTTTTCATTGTTGAACCATTTTACTGTTCCGTGTTCCATAAATATATAGCCTCCAAAAAAGTTCTTGCAAGTAACCCTTGCAAAAACATTATACCGAATTTAGAAAACGCTCGCAAGCATTGCCCCGTTAATTTTCTAAATTCTATAGTAAATGGAAGAACGCTATTTTAGTCTGCGAAATGCTTGTTCACTTCATCCCAATTCACAACATTCCAGAAAGCTTCAATGTAATCAGGACGTACATTTTTGTATTTCAAGTAGTAAGCATGTTCCCAAACATCTAAACCTAGAACAGGTTTCTTGCCTTCCATCAATGGTGAGTCTTGGTTGGCAGTAGAAGTGATTGCAAGTTTGCCATCTTCAAGTACTAACCACGCCCAGCCAGAACCGAAACGTCCTGCCGCTGCTTTTTTGAATTCTTCTTTGAATGTTGAAAAATCGCCGAATGTTTCGTTAATTGCGTCTTTGATTGCTCCTGTTGGCTCGCCACCAGCATTTGGTGCCATGATTTTCCAGAAGAATGAATGGTTCGCATGTCCACCACCATTATTACGTACAGCAGTTTGAATGTCAGATGGAATAGCATCCATGTCTGAAAGCAATTCTTCGATTGTTTTTTCACCTAGTTCAGGATATTTTTCGATTGCTGCATTTAAGTTTGTCACATAAGTATTGTGATGTTTGTCATGATGCAAATGCATCGTTTCTTCGTCGATATATGGTTCTAATGCATCAAATGCATAAGGTAGATCTGGTAATGTGTAAGTCATAAAAAATTCCTCCTCAAATTTGTTGGGTCTCTTTACACTAAAAGAGTAACAAAGTGAGGGGAATTCTTCAATTGTTATGCCTAGTCTTCCAATTTTTTACTGGTTTTTGCTGGTTCTTCGATAATTTCTGTCTTATTGAAAATAAATAATTTGCTAAAGACATAATTTGCCAATACAACTAAGATCTGTGTAATGATTTTAGCGACATAATCATTCATTTCCAAACCATTGATCATCAAGATCATGGCGCCCATGTCTAGTCCATAAGAAACGATTCGGTAAAAAACAAATTTCCCAAATTCGATAAATAAATGCGTATAACTAGGAGATTTGGATCGAAACACCCATACCTTATTGGTGACAAATGCAAACAAAACAGAACAAATCCAAGAAATCGTATTCGATACTGGCATCGATAACTGGAAGATTTGTTGCGCGATTGCATAACTGACGAAGTTGACAATTGTTGCTAATCCACCAAAAAATAGATAGGTGAAAACTTCCCAATATCCTTTACTTTCTAAATAGCTTTTAAATTGAACATAAATCTTCATTTTTCTACCTACCTTATTTATCATTCTTTCCTATCATACTCTATCTGCTAATAATTTTCATCTCTAGGAAACAATGAACGATAAGAATATAACTTTATCTAACGTGAGATAATGTTTTAGAACTCTTGTAATTCATAGCATACTCCGCTAGAATTGCTAGTGATGACAATTCTACAGAAGGAGTAATTATGACAACAAAACAACTAATCATTAGCTCATTTGCTCGATTCACCGAGCTTAAAAATGCTAAAAACGTATCATTTGGAAAATCATTAGTCTATCTTTTATGTTTGAGTGTACTAATGGCATTACCTATTTCTTACCAAATTTTTCAAGTGCTGGACACAATCAAGTCCGATGGTCAAAAAATTGCAGCCGAAATTCCAGATTTTAAGATTCGTGATGGACAAATCGATTCACCAACAAATGAAGGCTTTATTTATCAAACAGATTCGATCATCTTTACCTTTGACCCCGAAGGAAAACGTACCCCTGAAGATGTCTCTTCAGATTTGATAGGGAATTTCCTAAGTGTCGGTCTGCTAAAGGATAAATTGGTTCTAGCTTTACCAAATACTGGCACAACTTCGGCATTGTTGAACAATAATCAGTTTGAATTTGAGTATACGAATAATGCCTTAAAAAATCTAACTGGCGAAAAATTACGTAGTACATTAAGTGAAGCAACGATCCCTTTTTGGATCAAAGCATTAGTATTTTTGATCTCCATTTATCCTAGCTTTTTAAATCTGATCATCACTTTACTTATGGCAAATTTTGCAGCTTATGTATACGCAAGATTACGTTTAGCTAAAGTAACTTTTCTTGATTGTCTAAAAACAATGATCTATGCGATATCATTACCCACTGTTATTGCAACGATCCTGATGATCTTTGCACCAACTTTTGATACAACAGCGTTTATTGCATTTGCAGGCATATTCATTTTTGCCCAAGCAGTCAAAGGCTGGCCAAAAATCCAATTACCAAAATAAAAGAATCTCTGGGAGAGGTAGTCACTACACACCTCTTCTAGAGATTCTTCTTCATTTAATAGCCTTCATTCAAATCGATTTCATTTACTTCTAATTCTGCTTTGTCTACGTAGGATTTTAAATTTGTTAGAAAAATATCCATAAACTTCATTTGAAAATGTGGTGTCTGACCTGCAATATGAGAGGTGATCAACACATCTTCTCTTTCCCATAATGGACTATCTTTTGCTAATGGTTCTTCTTCAAACACATCTAAAGCCGCAAAAGCCAGTTGTCCATCGTCTAACGCAGCTATTAAATCAGATGTTTTTACGGAAGGCCCACGTCCTACATTGATGAATAGCGCTTCTTTATCAAAAGCTTCAAATACTTTTGCGTCAAACAACCCTTTTGTCTGATCTGTCAAAGGTAAGATATTCACCACAACTGTTGCTTTCGGTAAGATTTCTTTTAATTTCTCTAATGGATAAGTCTCTTTGAATCCTTCTACTGGATGTCCAGATGTATTGATGCCGATACATTCTAAACCAAATACAGCTGCATGTTGTGCCAATTTTTTTCCAATATGTCCAGTTCCAATAATTAGTAATTTTTGATCTGCCAATGCTTGATAATGGATATCTGACCCTAGCCACTCTTTATGGAACTGCGCTCGTTGGGCTTGGAACAATCCACGAGAATAGCCTAAAATAATGCCCATGGTATGCTCGCTGATTGATTCTACATGGATACCACTCGCATTGGAAAGTAAGATATCTTTGTCAGCGAATTCGTTTAATGGAAGATTATCTACTCCAGCAGAAATCGATTGGACCCATTTTAAGCTGTCAGAAGCGAATATATCCTCTTGATAATCACCATTCCAACCGATACTGATCGCTATTTCAGAAAGTTCGTCGGATGCTACTTCCGTTTGAAATGAATATTCTGGTGCTATTTCTTTGATCTTTTCAATAAATTCTTCACGAAATGAACGTACTGAATAAATTATTTTTTTTGTCATCACACCCATCCTCTCTACTTATCAGTCTAGCTTAATTTCTTAAAAGAATGAAATATGTTGCACTTCATTCCTTGAATGACTTTTTCCTATAATGAACACAGTAAAAGTGGATCAGCGTTTGACTGTCTAAAAAAAGCCTAACAATCCGAAAGTAAGTAAAACTTACTTTTCGTTCGTCAGGCTTATTTTCCTAAAAATCAAAGACTATCTCTCACCTTATACATCTGTTGTTTCTCGGAAACGATACGTTGGTTCCTCTAATTGTGGATCATAATCAACAATCAAATCATATCCTTTGAAGAACCAATCATCGGCTTCATCAATAAAGAATAATAGACCATCGATCGTTTCTTGCTTCATCGGACGTTCCGGTAACTCCACAGACATACCGATTGAAAATCCCTCATGTACTTCTGTTTTGCCATATACTTTCCCAAAAAAACGGATACCATAATTTTCAGGTAAATCTACCTCTGCTTGAAACCATTCTTTTGCTTTGTCCGTTATTGTTAATTGCATGTGATGAGCCCCTTTTTATTGATTCATTTTATCATCAAGTATATCTACATCTTCCGTTTCTCCGATAACAAGTAAATTATCATTTTCACGTACATATTCGTCTGCGGCTGGTGACACTACGACAGAACGATCGAAGCGTCGGATGGCTACCACAGTCAAATCAAATCGCTGTCTGAAATTTAGTTCTGCTAATGTTTTATTAAAGAACTTGGGATTTGATACCCGAATCTCAGCGAGCGAGAATTTGTCTGACAGCTCTAAATAATCCAAAATATTTTTAGAAACAAGATTATGTGCGATCCGTATCCCCATATCTCTCTCAGGATGAACAACGCGATCTGCACCGATCTTTTCAAGAACACGAGCATGATACTCATTTTGTGCTTTGGCTAAGATATTCGGAACGCCCATTTCTTTGACCATCAGTGTCACTAAAATACTTGCTTGGATATCTTCTCCAATTGCTACAATCACATGATCAAAATTTCTGATTCCTAAAGATCGTAAAGTCATTTCATCTTGTGCATTCGCAACCACTGCATGTGTTGCGACATTCATATATTCATTCACTCGGTCTTCACTGCTATCAATGGCTAAAACTTCTTGACCAGCTTCGACTAACGTACGACAGATACTGCCACCAAAACGTCCAAGTCCTACGATTGCAAAATTCTGTTTCACTTTTCTCCTCCTTTTTCCATTCCATTTCAAGTATAGCAAAGCCACTCTAAAAACAAAAGCAACCCTGCTTTTCTTTATGGAAAAGACTCATTTTAATGGAGGATCAAGAGAAGGGCTACTATGGTTGATCATAGCATAGTCCTTGGTGTTTCTACTAAAAAAGTATGCCTATATCAGTAATTATTCCTACAATAGGTAGCCTAAGAATACGTTAACTGAAATAAAGTAAATAAACAATCCAGCAATGTCTTTGATCGACGTAATGATTGGTGCAGATCCAGCAGCTTGATCAATATTCAATTTCAATAAGATAAAAGGAATCAAAAAACCAAGGGCGGCAGCTAAGGTCATTGCAAAGACTAGAGAGATCCCCACAGCTACACCTAACAATGGTATCCCTTGCCACACAGAAGCGACTATTCCAGATACGATCCCTACAACAATTCCTAAACTTAGCCCAATACCTGTTTCCTTCAAAAAGTGCTTGATAAATGTGTTGAGATCAATGTGTCCTAAAGATAATCCGCGAACAAAAACCGTCGATGATTGCGTCCCTACATTTCCACCCATATCCATGATCAACGGAATGAAAATAGCAACAGCAGCCACTGATTCTAACGTTTGTTCAAACTCATCGATTACTAGACCAGCTAACATCCCTGCAACCAATGTGATCGCTAAGAAAGGCAACCGGACTTTCCAGATTTGCCAAAGATTCCCGTTAATCAGTACTGTACTACGATCAGCTTCTACAGAGGCGACGTCTGCTAAACCAGCAGCATTGAACATATCCTCGGTCGTTTCTTGCTCTAAGACATCGATGGCGTCATCCACTGTAACAATACCTACTAATCGTGTTTCTTTATCCACGACGGGAATAGCGATCAAATCTAACTCTTGTAACAATCGTGCAGTTTCTTCCTGGTCTGTATCTGTGGTTACATAAGCGACGTGCTTGATCATGATTTCTTCAATCCGTTGATCACTCTCTGCAATGACTAGATCCTTTAATGATAGTACTCCTTCAATTTTTTTCGCCATATCTGTCACATACAAAATATAGATTGTTTCCATTTCTTTCGCTAATTTTCTGATTTTATGCAGTGCTTCTTCAACAGTCATTTCTTTTTTTATTGAAATAAATTCAGTCGTCATGATCCGTCCGGCCGTCTCATGTTCATAGCCCATCAATCGATTCGTCGTTGCTCGCTCTTCTTCAGAAAGCTCTGCCAATAGTTTTTTAGTCACACTTGCTGGTAGTTCGTAAAATAACCTTACCCGATCATCTGGGGCCATCTCATTCACAAATTCAATCACTCCATCATCCGTAAACGAACGAAGCAAATCTTGTTGGACAGACGGTTCAAATGTTTCAAAGATTTCGAGGGCTTTGTCTTTTGATAATAATCGAAAGACCAGTACTTGCTTATCTAAAGGTAGCCTAACAAATAGTTGGATCAATTCCACTTTTTCGATTGTTGCTAAATAGTTCTTCAATTCTTCAAGCTTTTTTTGCTCCAGATAATTAAGAATCTTCAATTGTGTTTCTAAGTTATTTGTATCATTTAATGTTCTCATCTCGTATTCTCCTTTGTTACATCGTTTTTTCGATATAAACTTGTTGGATAAATTCGTTTAGAAAAACAGGAAGTACATAAAAAAGACGGCTTCCAAAAGAAGCCGTCTCATAAGATCCCATCAAAATGGTATCAATGTTTACCTGAACGAACTTCTCGTCTGAGCTTTAGCACTAAAAGACGTAATTCTGGAAATATGATCCAGATAGCTACGTTAAGCACGCCTTAAGCCGACGTTGCCTGTTATACCCTGTGGCGTCTCTCGACGTTTAAGGGCAGTAGCCTGTGTTCTTTTAGGAGCCTCACCTAACAAGTTTTTATAATTAAACCCTACAGGTAAAATTGGTTTTTGTCAATAAAAGGATTAATATTTGATAAAAAATTGATAAAACAGAAATGATCACTTTACAATCTTTCTCCTGTCACTCCTTCTACAATCCCTTTAGCAATTTGATCCATGTTTCTACGAATATTTTCTACATCACGAGTATTGGTGATAAACCCTAGTTCCGCTAGTCGATAAGGGATACCACGAGAATGTAGTACATTCAAATTCAATAAATCACTTCTCAAGTTGATACCACCGGTATTTTGGACAGCGCCCCATAAACCTACATGTGTGCGGATCACATTAGCAATGGCATAATTTTGTGTCGTATACGAGTTGCCGTTACGATGCGCAATCACATGCCCACCAGTACTAATACCAATCGCTCCTGCATCTAAATGAAATTCTGTTACAGAAGAAAAACTACTACTAATTGTATACGCACCCTGCATTCTACGAGTATCTTGGAACATATCCGCATTTGTATCATAAAAGGTTATACGATTTGTTTTTAAGCGCCCTGCCCACTTTTGTAAATATGGCATAAGTTCATTTCTTGTAAAGTCTCGCTCGTTGATACCGTTATACGAAGCCCCTGGATCTCCTGCACCATGTCCCATTACAAATAGATGATTGATTGAGGTTTGGTAAGGGTTTGACGTAGGTCCTGGCGCTGGTGCTCCTTTTTTAACTAGTACAACTTGGATAGCTTCCATTTGTAATGCTACATTGGACGTCCCAGCGTTTTGACCGTTTCTGGCCCAATCTAACCATCCGAGTTGCGCAGAATGAACTCTATAATAGACATCATAATGTTGACTTAATTGACCAGTTAATCTCACCCTTATCGCTTCAGCTCGTAATTTTCTACCCTCTGTTCCCGAAAGAGCATTATTATTCACATAGTTTTGCCAGCCAATCGATTGGACGTGTGTACTATATTCTATTGTTCCTGGAATAGGTGTGCTAGAGATATTCATTCGTAATGCTTCTAATCTAAAACCACGTCCCACTGTTCCCGCAGTTGCACCATTCATTTGATAACCTTGCCAGCCAATCGATTGACTATGCGTTTGGTAATTAACATTAGGATTTTGTATTGTATCCTTATCATAAAATGCAGTACTAGCTGCTGGTCCAGATTGTCCTTTGGCTACCAGCCTTACTTCCATAGCTTCCATCTGATAACCAAATCCTACACTTCCTGCATTGCCATTATTTTTTGTCCAACCTAACCAACCAAAATAAGCTGAGTGCACACGATAATAAACATCATAGTGTTCTGCTAACTGACCAGTTAAACGTATTCGAATTGCTTCTGTTCGAAGTTTACGATCTGTTGTTCCGGAAATCGCATCATCTCGCACATAATTTTGCCAACCAATAGAACGCACATGACTAGAATATTCAATGGAGCCAGGGATTGGTGTATCTGAAACATTTATTTTTACAGCCTCTAATCTTAATCCACGATTCAGCGTTCCAGCAGTTGAACCATTTGACTGATAGGATTGCCACCCGACTGACTGACTGTGCGTCTGGTAATTGACATTAGGATTAGAGAGTTTATCTTTATCATAGAAAGCTGTGCTCTGAGTTGGGGCAACTTCTCCTTTTTTGACTAGTTGGATCTGGATAGCTTCCATTTGGTAACCAAATCCTGAACTACCTGCATCTTCGCCATCTTTTGCCCAACCTAACCAACCAAAATAAGCTGAGTGCACACGATAATAGACGCTATATTGTTCACTTATCTCTCCAGTCAAGCGAATCCTAATTGCTTCTGTTCGTAAAGAAAGATCTGTTGTTCCTGATGTAGCACCATTTTTCACATAATTTTGCCAGCCAATCGTTCGTACATGACTACTATATTCAATATCACCATTTAATGAATTATTTGGTAATTGGATTTTAATGGCTTCGATTCTTTTACCTTGACCAATCGTACCTGCAGTAGCACCATCAGCTACGGTACTTTGCCAACCGTAAGTTTGCACGTGTGTTTGATAACTGACGGATGGTTTAGCAACTGCTGCACGATTGCTCACCGTTTGTTCTTGGCGATTCGCTTGGGTTATTGAATCATTGTTATTTTTTTCTACTTGGATGTTGAACTTTCCTAATGCTCTCTCGCCATCTTTTAATAAGACTTCTGTTTCACCTATTGCTTTTGCTGTCACCAGACCCTTTTCATCCACATCAACAATATTTTTGTCTACTGATACCCAATTTGGATTAATAATCTCAGCATTTTCTGGAACGAGCGAATACTCAAGTTGTTTAGTTTCGCCTTGGACCATTTCTATTTTTTCTTCTTTTGGAATAATTGATTCAACGCTATTTTGTTCTAAAAATTTTACGTCCACAGTGATATCTAGTGAGCGATTAGATGTTTCTTCTAAAATTGCTTTTTGTGAAAACTCTACTTGGTAACTATAATTTAGTGCCGAAGGTTCCACAGTAGTAAAAACGGATCCATTGTATTCCCAATTAGTTGAGTTAATATCGATCTTATTTAATTCCGGTTTTAGATTGTCTTGATTGATCACCCATTCACGATCATCTTTTGATGCTTCTGCATTGATCAATTGTTCTTTCCCGTTAAAATAAGTCAAATGATCATTCATCGATAAATCAATTGTTGGCAGTTTATTTTTAGAAATATCAAGGTATGTTAACTCTGAAAGAGCCGAGACATCTACTTGTTCTAACTCATTATTTTGAACTTCCAGTTTTTTTAACTGTTTAAAATATTCGATACCATCCAATGATTGGATATTTCTACCACTAAGATCCAACTCAGTTGTAGCTAACAATTCATCGGATAATACGTTGCTATGATTCTCCTCCATCATTTCAATCAATACTTGACGGAAATTTTGATCTGGGAAATGAACTTCATCAACAGAAATATCTTTAGATGAATTTTCTGCAAAGTTTTCTGTTGTTCCTGTGGTCTCCTCTGTGGGATTAGTACTTTCTATCAAAGGGGTATTAGATGATGTTGCTGTAGTGTCGTTTGTTTGCGAAGTACTTTCTTGTGACGTATTTATTCTATCGTTTATCGATACTGCGTAGACACTTGGCGTGATCGAGCCTGACAGTAATAAGAAACTTAATAACATGCCTATCCATTTTTTTCTCATGACATTCTCCTTTATTTTTTAAATCGAACTTATATTGTCCTATAATATATTAAACTATAAAAAGACCCAAATGAAAAGAACATGATAACAAAGAATTCAAAATAACAAACAATGTAATTTGTAATTAGCAAACACAAATAAATCCAAAGCAAAAGCAATAAACTTTTTGCTTTGGATCAGGGTACTGTTTTCCCTTTTCAATGTGAAATCAAGGATAATTTATGTCCCATTTATACTTAGTAAAAATGTGCTTACTGTTTAGATGATAAGTCACATGTCTACTTACTTTACTAATCCATGCTTGAATGCGTATATGGCAGCTTGCGTACGATCTTCCACTTCTAATTTTGCTAAAATATTAGAAACATGTGTTTTGACTGTTTTCAAAGTAATAAATAATTCGTCTGCGATTTCTTGATTGCTCTTTCCTTCAGAGATCAACATAAGAATCTCATTCTCACGATTCGTTAAATCATCGTGCAAGATTGGCTCATTACGTCGACTCATCTTTTCCATCATTTTCGAGGTTACTTCAGGTTCAAGCACACGTTCACCCCTTTGAGTCGCGCGGATCGCATCGGCGATTTCATGGGCTGTCGATGTTTTAAGTAAGTAGCCTGTTGCGCCAGCTTCAATAGCCGGATATACTTTCTCATCATCAATAAAACTCGTGACAATAATGATTTTTGCTTCTGGCCAATCTTTGAGGATTGCTTTTGTAGATTCGATCCCGTCCATTTCTTCCATGACTAAATCCATTAGAATCACGTCCGGACGAAGTTCCATGGCTTTTTCGTAGCCTTTTCGCCCATCTTCTGCTTCTCCGATTACTTCAATATCTTCTTGGATCGACAAATAGGAAGAAACCCCTAAACGTACCATTTCATGATCATCGACTAGTAATACTTTTATCATTTTTCCGCCTCCTTTATTAAAGGAACTTTAATTTCTACACTTGTCCCTTGTCCTTTGAAACTAATGATTTTTACTGTCCCACCAATACCTGCTACACGTTCTCTGATATTATTTAGGCCGTAGCTACCGGTTTTTGTTTCATTCATATTGAAGCCAGTACCGTCATCGATCACTCGTAATAAAAGATTATTATCGATTTTATGCAGATACACTTCTAATTCATTTGCTTTTGCATGGCGCAACGTATTTGAAAGTAGTTCTTGAACGATCCGAAAGAGATGATCTTCAATCGAATCAGACAAAGTAATATCTTCAATATCCCATTTCAATGCAATTTGTATCTTGTTTTTTAATTCTTTTAATAATTGCTCAATCCCTTGTTTCAAACTTTTTTCTTCAAGGTTGACTGGTCGCAAATGTAGTAGCAATGCACGCATTTCAGATTGTGAAGCATTGATGATATCTGCTACCATCCTTAGTTGTTTACGAAACATTTCAGGCGTATCACTTTTTTCTGCTTGTTCCGTCAGAGCAGACATCATCATCATCGCTGCAAATAATTGCTGGGAAACTGAATCATGTAGCTCACGCGCTAAACGATGTCTTTCTAATTCTAAGATTTCTTCTTTTGTTTGTCCATCAACATATTGAGGTCGACTCGTCAGTATTTGGAGTTCACTTGATACTTCGATCATTTTTTCTTTGATTTTAGTGATTTCTTTTTCAATTTCTTTAACATATATATCGTCAGATGCACTTGGTAAGGAATCATTTAACACTTTTGCTTCATAGTTACCGGAAGAAATTGCCCGCAACTGTTCTTCGATTTTCCCATAACGTGCTTTTTGTAAAAGAGACACAATCAAAAAAACAATTAAACCGACACCTGACGAAATTGCTAGTAAGTGAAAGATCAATGGCACGTATAAAATTCTGGCACTTAATAAAGTACGCCAAAAATGAGTTTGATTACTTGCGTAAAAATAAGTAAAAAAAGAAAATAAAATGACGATAAATGAGGCGATCGAAGCATAAATAGCTAGCATCGGTCGAGAAAGTTTCTCTATCATGCTCGAATCACCTCAATATCCCCAAGTAATGTGTTCGTAATGATTTTTAAACGACGTGGATTTTCATCGTAATCGTTACTATAGATTTTAATCGACTCGTTCTTCAATGCAAATTGTTCTTCTTCAAATTGTACATTTCCTACTAACGTTGCATGTTCGAGACTGATGGCAATCCCTAAAGGAACTAAGATGCGTGTCCGACCGATTCCTTTTCTGACGATAACGATATTATCGTCTTTAGGTAACAAGGTGTTCCCTAAATCGATGATCGTATCTCCTGAAAGTAGAGCGATATTGATATCATCCCATTCATACACATCATTACCAATTCGCTGGTTACCGAATAATTGTTGTTTTTTTCGTTCATTATTGTGGGCCTTCACTTGCTCTGTTTGAACCATAATGATTTGTTTTTTTCGCCAAAAAGCATTTTTTGTTAGATCGATTCCAGAAATCTCTACACCTTTAAGACCAATGAACAAGACAGCAAAGACTGTCATTACCCATAGCGCAGGACTATTGATCAAACTGAAAAAAATAACTAGTCCGCCTAGTACAAATTGAAAATTCTGAAATCCCGATCTCGGTGATTTTCGCAATGCAAGATAGATATTAAAAATACCAAACAAAACTAACAGTAATAATTCAACATTATTTACGATTTGCCAAACGGCAAAGATCAATAGTAAGGCTTCTACTACTATAAAAAAGCGCCAAGAGCTATTCATCGCTATTCTCCTTTCCTTTTCATTCTCTTTTTTATCATACCTATTTTTGTTTCGAGATGCTATAGGACTTTAGATGTAACTATCGCTTTCTACAGCAAAAGGCCTGGGACTTTGTGTCATGGTCCCAGACCTTTTTGTATAGACAAACCAATAATTGATTATCTGTGTCTAAATGTCAACTTATGCTTGCGCGACCTTGACGATTTTTACTTGCATATCGCCACCAGGTGTTGAAATCGTTACTTCATCATTTTTATATTTGCCGATCAAGGCTTGTGCAATCGGTGAATCATTTGAGATTTTTCCTGAGAAAGGATCTGCCTCAGCACTTCCCACGATCGTATACTCTTCTTCTTCACCATCTGGTAACTCAATGAACGTCACTGTTTTACCAATAGATACTTCATCCGAATCAACGCCATCATTGTCAATGATCTGTGCAAAACGGATCATATTCTCGATTGTCGTGATACGTCCTTCTACGAAAGCTTGTTCATCTTTAGCTGCTTCATATTCTGAGTTCTCAGATAAATCACCAAAGCCACGGGCGATTTTGATACGTTCAATGATTTCTCCCCGTTTAACTGTTTTTAATTCTTCTAATTCTTGCTCTAATTTCGCTTTTCCTTCAAGCGTCATAGGATATACTTTTTCTACCATGTATAACTCTTCTCCTTTTTCTATGGAATACCGCAAAAGGTAATCTTTTACGGACTACAGTCCAAAAAAGATTACCATGCTTTTTCTAAAATGTAAATGTTTTTCTAAAAATAAATAAAGTTACAGACAACGCTAAATTTTAATTGTTTACGTATTTTTGTACTAATTCCATATGCTCTTCATATGTTTTTGCAAAATAAACCTCACCTGTAGGGATATCTGCAACAAAATAATAATAATCATTATCTGCTGGTTGAACCACAGCTTGGATAGCTGCTTCACTCGGGCTATTGAACGGTCCTGGACCGTATCCTTTATTTGTATAAAGATTATATGGTGAATCGACTGCCGTATCTTCATAAGAGACAAATTCTTTGTGCTCACCTAACGCATATAAAATAGAAATATCTGATTGTAAAGGCATCCCTATATCAATCCGATTATAGAAAACTCTGGCAATATTTTTACGATCTGATTCAGATACCCCTTCTTTTTCAATCAATGAAGCAAGTGTCATGATTTCTTGAACCGTATGATTTTGCTGCTTGATCGTAGAGAAGTATGGTTGTAACACGGTATTCGTTTTATCGACCATCTGAATGATCAAATCTTTGAGTGACATATCTTTATAGTAATCATAAGTCGCTGGGAATAAGTAACCTTCTAAGCGATACTTCGTGTTTTCTGCCTTAGCTGCACTTTCTAATAAATCAGGAAATTTTTGAGTCAACTCCGTGAAAAAGGCTTCGTTTTTTAGTAGATCTAAAAATTCCTGCTTATCTTTCCCAGTGATTTTTGCTACTCGTTCTGCAATCTGCTCTGCATCAAATCCCTCTGGTATCGTGATTTTTCCATCTGCTACTTCCGTTGGTTCTGAGGTTCCGCCTTCTTGAAGCTGTTTACCGATTTCGTCTAACGTCATGTTAGGGGCTAATTGGTAGAAGCCAGCCTGAAAGCCGGTCATATTTTTAAATTTTGTATAATAATTAAATACAATACCGCTCTTAATAATATGGTCTTGTTCTAAAATCTCTCCGATTTGCTTATTTGAAGAGCCACTAGGGATTTCGATTGAAACCAATTGTTCATTCTCTGGGTCTAAAGGTTTTAAGCCACTATCGATATAGCGATAGACGGTAAAACCAAATACACATCCAATAATTAGCAACGTAAGCGCAATCACTAAAATAATTTTTCCTACGATTTTATCTTCTTTTTTTCGTAGGTCTTTTCGTTTACTGACTACATCTGTCGAATCAGTTGCATTCTTTCGTCGTCGTTTCTTTTCATCTGGATGTTGTTTGTTTTCTGACAAAACAACTCCTCCTTACTATCAACTTCATAACTTTATTCATTATACATGAAATTCAGGCAGAGGTGAATTATTTTTAACAATTCTTATGTCAAAATTGTAAGTAGTAAATCGATTATCTTCGGCTTAAAATAGAAAATAAAATGATTCTTATTTACTAAATAACAATAATCTGCTCATTTTAATCACTAAGCTCTTAGACAGGAAGGATTGATGTACATGAACAAAAAGAAACATTTAAGAAGAAAACATGCTTCCCATTTTTCTTTCTCTCAAAAAATCTGCTTATTCATTTTAGTCGTCACTATTGGAATTATCACTTGGTCTACCTATGAAATGGCCCAGTCAAGAGTATCCGCCTCGATTCAAGTGGCAAACGATTCCCTCGATTTGACCAAAGATGAACAGGTCCTTGCCGATCAAATCGACCATTTGTTACAAAAAAATGATTATGTCGGATCTGTCTTTATTCGCAAAAACAATCGAATGATCCTTGAAAAGGGCTACGGATACGCTAACGAAGAAGCACAGCAACCAAATACTCCATCTTTGTATTATCAAATCGGTTCGATCCAAAAAGCAATGACTGCACTACTGATTCTAAAACAAGTTGATATAGGGAAACTTTCTTTAGATACAAAACTGGCTAAATTTTATCCCCAAATCAATGGTAGCAATAAAATCACGATCAAAGATTTATTATATATGCGATCAGGATTGAAAAAAACAGCTTCTCCGACCGTACCGATGAATGATCAAGAGGTGATCCAGTTTGCCCTAGACCATCTCGAATATACCAATGATCAAAGTTACAAATATGAACCATTGAATTTCACATTACTAACAGGTATTTTAATGAAATTGACCCGTCAGCTATACGAAAAGCTGGTGTATGACCAAATCATCACTCCCTTACAATTAAAACAGACGACCTTCTATGACCAAGTCAAAAACACTTCAGAACACGCAGTCTCTTATCAAATGAGTCCAGACGATGATTATCATCAAGCTTTGACTGAATCTGAAACAGATATACGTAATGAATTAGGAACTGGAAATATCAGTATGTCCGTCTATGACTTGAATGAATTTTTTACAAAAGTATTAAAAGGGCAATTGATTCCAAAAGATTTACTTTTTTCTCTTTGGGGAAAGAATTTGAGTGGGCGTCCATATAATGGTGGGGTCTACAGTGGAAGAGATACAATATTTGCTCAAGGAAACATCAATCGTTTCCATGCGGTATTAGCAATGAAAAAAGATACCTCTGATGCAGTTGTGCTAGAAAGTAATATCCAAGCTGACAAAAAATATAAAACAACTGCCACCGATCTTAGAGATCAGATTTATAAATTGATGGGAAATGATGAATAAGCAATGTGTTGACCTGTCATCTGTGATAATTGAATAAGAATGAAGAAAACCTTGTATAAGCAATTTTGCTTGATACAAGGTTTACTCAGTTGTTACCTAGATATAGAAACTTTATGATTTTGTCGTATTTATTTCTGTTGCTAAATATTTTCTCATGCCATCAAGTATGCTATGTTTGGGTTGGTAACCCAGGGTTGAAAGCTTAGTGATATCAGCTAAAGAGTCGTGGATATCTCCTGCTCTCTCCTCTTGATAATCTAACAGTAATTCAACTTCAAGAATCTGATTGATTGTCTGGATCAAATCAAGTAAAGTTGTACTGTTTCCCGTTCCAACATTGAATTGTTGCCCTAATGCTTTTTTTTCTTTGGAAACAAGTAATAAAGCTTGCACAACATCTTCGACATAGACAAAATCTCTTGATTGACTGCCGTCTCCGAATAAAGTAAATGACGCTTTTTCACCAGCAAGTTGCTTTTTATAGCGATCCACTAGAATCGAGATCACACCACTATATGGCGAATTTGGATTTTGATTTGGACCGTATACGTTGAAGAAACGTACCGCAGTTCCTGGCACATCATACAAGTGACAATAATCAAGTACATATTGTTCAGCGGCAAATTTATCAATAGCATAAGGCGTCAACGGTCGAATAACTGACTCTTCTTTTTTAGGGAGTGTTGGTTCATCTCCATAAACAGCTGCAGAAGAGCTAAATACAATACGCTTTAATTTTGGCTGATACTTACGAATCAACTCAAGTAACATCAAGACACTATCAAAATTCACTCGATGAGTTTCCAATGGCCGTTCAACAGAATCAGCAACACTAGCTATAGCAGCTAAATGAAAGATATAGTCAAAACGGTGAGATTGCAAAATCTTTTCCATTTTTTGCTTATCACTGACATCACCTTCAATAAAAGTGATTTTTTTTGTTTGATCTAAATTCTCTCTATTCCCCATTGATAAATCATCAATAACTACAATATCGTTATGATCTCCTAGATGATTTGCCAATGTTGAACCGATAAACCCGGCTCCACCGGTAATTAATATTTTATCCACTTTATTCACTCCAATTATTTATTAAAAAATATAAACCTATTTTACCATGATAAGATATTGAACACTATGCAGTGTAATCGAAAACGTCTCGTAGAAAATAAAATATTTTTTACGAGACGTTTTTATGAATGATTTTATACAGAAATTTAGATTAACGTTCTTTTAGTAAGATACGAAAATCTTTATAGCTAGCAATAATTGATCGATGTATAAAAGCAAGATATACAATATAAATAACGACGTATACAACCATGCTTGTAAAAGATGCATTGAATAGTACGTTACTTAAAATAAATAGCACAGTTAATAATGTTTCAATAACATGCTTCCAACCTATTGTTAATCGCAAATCTTTGTATAAGAAAAATTCAGCCAGATTACAACGTAGGGACAAACTAATCAAAATGAGTAAAACAGTCAAATCTAAATTTCCAACAATGAAAATCACAAACAAAGACGCAAGTAATGTTACTCCTAACGTAATGATATTAACAAATAAAATCGTTTTTTCTTTTCTCAAAGTTTTTAGATACGTATTGATTAGTAATGACATTCTTCCTTCATAAATGACAATTGGGAATAAAATCCCCATAAACCTTAGACTTTCTGCATATTCAGGTAACCATAAACTTAAAATGATTTTTGCAGGAATATAAAATATTAATAATCCATACGTTAATGGGACAAACAATCCTCTAAGAATTCGAAACAATTCAGGCAATCTCTCTTTATTCGTCCTTCTTAATAAAGGAAACATCACAATGCCAATGGCATTGATGAACGTCAAAAACATATTTGAAAGGCTTAGTGTGAATGATAACTTACCAAATGTTTCGATTGTCCATTTTTGTTGCACAAAAAAACGGATTGTTCCAATAATCAGCATACTTGCAATATTACTAATCATCAATTTGCTGCCAATATTGATATTATCTAGTATTTCTGGGAATAAAACTCGCAAATTGATTAGTTTGACATTTAACATATCTTTAATCAAAGACATTCCCCATAATGTTACCAACAATTTAGAAAGGATATCTAATAAAATCAACCAGAAGAAATTTCTACCACCTAAAGAAAAGTAAATAGCAATAAATAAAACATATAGATATCGATCATTTCTTGAAAGTTGTGCATACTCTTTGATTCGATTCGTCGATTGGAAAATATATAAAACAAATGTTTTGATAATTGTCACAACTGACACTATTGCTGTTAAGATGAGTATGACTGATTGCTCAGAATGAGGAAGAAACAACCAGGCCCATATAGCTACAAAAAAAGATAAGAATAGTTCAAAGATCATTAGATACCAAAACTGTGTACCCAAATCTCGTTTATTCAACTGATCATATTCTTCTCCGCCAATTTTTAAGTAGATGCCATCAATCCAACCAAAATGTAGAAAACCTACATAAGACGAATAAAAAACATAAAGTTGCCAATAGCTATATTCAGTAACACCTAAAAGTTTTGGCACAAATAGATTTAATAGCACTGATATTCCTAAAGTAGCAAAATTTGCAGCTACAGTATAGTATAAATTTTTCATTACGTTTCTTGCTTTATCATTCATCATTAATACCTACTTTGTCATACTATTTAATAAAACCATCTTATATATAGTGCTTGTGCCTCTATATTTCTTCCAAATTAACCTTAGTAGTATTTAAGCTAAGCTATTAAATACTATTAATTAAAGAATATCGTATTGTATGGTACATATGAATTATATGCTCCAGAAACAATAAAAATCAAAATAAATATACAGAAGCTGAACAAAATAAAAGTTATCAAGAATAGAAATTTATTTTTAAAAAGTTTCTCCAGTACAATGGGTACGATAAAAATTTCTACTGTTGAAAATATTGTACTGATTCTTCCACCAATTGTTGCTAAAGGTCCAAAACACACTAACAGAATCGTCGATAAGCAATATAAAGACAATATTATATTAAAGTTTTCTGTAAAAACTGTATTATTGTTTTTTACGAAAATAGTTGCGCCAATCAATATGACTAATTGCATTATGAATACCGGATTAAAAATCCAACTACCTTGTGCATAGTACCCAGATAAATAACCATAGTAACGATCTGGAATCATAAACCTAAATAAATTTGGGAAAAAGAAAATGATTCCTACAAATGCGCTAGATGAAATCAGAAATATTTCTTTAGGGACGTTGATCTCTTTAACAATCTGTACGAAAAGATACGCAGGAATAATAAAAATAGAAACAATATGAAATAATGAACCTACTAACGAAAGTAGAATAATATTTCTTAAATTTCTTTTTTTGAACGCTGGTAAAGCCAATAAGAATATGATAGCCACAATAGAAGATCTTATTTGCCCCATATCACGTACTAGAAAAAATCTAGAGTAGTAATAGAGTAGTGCGATTGATGGAACTGGAAAATAATTATTAAGTGCATAAGCGAGCAATAGCATGCTTATTATAGAAAATAATAAGATAAAAGTTGAAAAATTCATTCCTAGCTCACGTACGATATAATTTAATAAAAGATATCCAGGTTCTGCATCAATACTACCATCGAATATTTTATCCCAATTAATTAACCTATCAAAAAAATTGTTATAGGAAGAAAAATCATATCCCGTAGAAAATCTAAAACCTGCTAAACACGTTAAAAATACGATACCAGCATAAAAAAATATTTTTTTTCTAGTAAAATATTCCAAAACTGACAATACCGCTAGCAGTGCGAATGTTCCTACATAAATGTACAATGCTGTTCTCCTTATATATAGATTATTTTAATGAGATTAGTTAAAGCTTTTGCAATCTCTAATTGTTCTCTATACCATTTTTTTGTCGTATTTTTCTTGAAACAAACAATTAAAATCTCATCTGGTTTAAACGACACAGGCTCAATAATATGATTTAAATTTGAATAAATATTTGTATTATCACGCTTGGAAATTTTATTTTTATCAATGGTATTATTTTCTTCTAAAATCAAGAATTTATTTTCAGATGTGCCATTCAATAGTGAATTGATAATATTTAGTTTTTCTTCTACTGTTGATAAGTCTAAGGAATTGATATCAATCGCTTGAACATCATTTCCCAGTGTGAATTTTTGCGTGATAACTTTGGTTCTGTACTCTTTCCAACTTACTAAAAGAGTTCCTAGCCCCAATGTAATAACTATCATTACTAATACTAACAAAATGATTTTTTTTGTACTGATTCCTTCACTCACTTGTGCTGGCAATGTTTTATTAAATTGGATATCTTTGTTGATATAATAGAACGTTTTATTATCAAAAAATGGTAACTCATTATTAGTCATTTCCTTTTGCAATAATTCAGATATTTGTTTTTGTTCTTGCTCTGGGACATCATCTGTAAACTGAACATCAATCGTATTTTGGATATCATTGTATCCTACACTTAGTTTTTCAAGTGTCTCATCTGAAAATTGATTTTTTTCCTGTAAACTAGTTAAAAATACTTGTTTTACAGCCCCTGAAGCAGTCATGATGTTACCTTGACTATTTTCTAAAATAAATGAGAATAGTGGACGATTTATTTGATTATTATTTTCAATCTTACTTTGAGAATAATTTGAATAGAAGAATAACCCACCTACAAGAAGTAAACTTACTATAAATGAAACAACATATACTTTTAAATGATCTCTAAAAAAAGAATATATATCTTTAGGCGACAGACTATTATTGGACATGTATTTTCCTCCATTTATTACCGGTATTTTTTATTCACTCTGCTTTTTGTAAAGTATAAGATATCAGCTAGAAAAGAATGCAAAACTGTATAAGAGTTCCAAGATGTCAATACAGCCATTGGTTTATCTTCTTCGATAATCTTTAATCTTGTTTCTAGTTCCTTTAATAAAGCTTTCAATGTTTTTATTTTATACTCTCTATTTGGCACATCAACTCGTTGAACAAAATTCAAATTTGATTCTGTTAGAATTTTTAATAACTCCAGTTTTCCTAACCGTATATTTTTCTTAGTTTCTGCAGTTTTTTCTGTTTCTTCATTTTCAATCTGCATGGCACTACTTCCATGTTTTCGCCATAATCCTGTTTTTTCATCTAGTAGATACAACTTGTCTGTTAAAACACCTGTAGACCACATCGCCATATCATGAACTGGATAAAGTGATGTTTCGAGGAACTCATCGAAAGTCGGAATAAAGTCTTTTTGAAAAGCATAAACCCATCCTGGTCGATTTAAAAATACATTTTTTTTAGAAAAACAAATATGATCATTTGGTTGTTTTGTCGGTATCTTTCTCTTTTCACATGGATAAGAGACACCATTTTCTTCAAGTAGCTCATCATAATTAGAAACTAGTACTTTTATATTTTCCGGGTCGGACATTATCTTTTCAGACATATGTTTGATTTTGTGCGGGTACCAAATATCATCCTGGTCACTAAAAAAAATCACATCCCCCTTTGCTTGGTGAATCAAGCGGATGAAATTTTCTCTCCAACCGATATTTACCTCATTGATCAACAACTGCCATCCAGATAATTGGTGTTCTTCTATAAAATTAGTTACGATCTCAACCGTGCGATCGGTTGAACCATCATCACATAATAATACTTCATCAGGCATACGTTCTTGATTTTTGATTGATTCTAATTGTTCAATGATATTTTTTTCACCATTATAAGTCGGCATAATCACTGAAACTGTAAAAGATTTATCTCTCATATTTACATTACCTACTTTTCTTTCTTATGTCTTTTTATTTTATAGTGATCTCCTTTTTGCTTTTCTAAAGGTGGCAATTGCATGTAATCTCCATATAAACTCTCTAAATAAACTTTGTAATTTTTTGGAATCGATAACTTCGCGTCTTCAAACTCTACATAGATAGCTTCAGAAAAAGTACTAGATGGTAAGAATTCTCTCACTCCATAAATAGTTGATACACTTACTCCTTTTAAACTAGAATCAATCTGTCGCTCATTCGTAATTTTAGCGAGTTGATCCATCTTCCTAGCAAAGTGATTCGCACCCTTACGTTTAGCATACTTAGCAATCATTTTTTTGATAAAAATAAATTTTTCTTCTGGTTTAAACTTTTTCTTACTCTCTGCACCTCTAAAAACATCTAATAACTTCATTCTTTTTACTAAAAATTTTTGGCTAAAAGTTTTTTCTGGTACAGAATCAATCGGAAAAATATCTAAAAATAATCCATGCTGAGCAACTCGATAATCATCATCGATATACGTTCGTGTATCGTTTATTTTTGTAAAAGCATATTCCCATTTATTATCGATTTCTAAAGCTTTTAATTCTAGAAAATCTGGCAATTTATGTGCTAAGCTGATAAGTTTATTGTAATCTTTTCTTGGCATAATGATGTCTGCATCATCATCCCATGGAATAAAGCCTTTATGTCTAATGGCCCCTAGTAAGGTTCCTCCAGCTAAAAAATATGTCATATCGTGTTCTTGACAAAACTGATCAAAAAATTTTAATAAATCTAGCAAACCTTCATGGATTTCTTTTGTACTTAAATAATCAGACATTGTTTACTCCCTCTAATAAACCTTATATACCTTTAACATTTGTTGTAATGTGTGGCTAACATCATATTCCATTAATTCTTGTGTTATTTCATTATTCCAAGGCTGACTTAAAATTGCTTCACACCAAGTTGCCTTAGCTTCATCAAGACCAATAAAAGTAACGTTTGGAGTCAATTTCGTGTCTGGAGAAATCGTACTCGATAATACGAGTTTTTTTCTACTTGCCTGAGCCTCTAAGCCGACCATTGGAAGACCTTCGTACAAAGATGTCATACAAAATACATCCATAACTTGAAACAACTCTGGAATGTCATTTCTTTCACCTAGCAAGTACACATTTTTTGATAGGCTCAATTCAGTTATTTGTTTCTCTAAACTTTTTTGCAACGAACCCGCTCCAACAATCAACAATTTTGCGTCTGGTTTCTTTTGTAATAGTTCGCTAACGATATCAATGAGATAGGTTTGATTTTTTTGCTTTTCGAGACGTCCAATATTCCCGATAACAAAATCATTTTTGGAAAGTCCCAGCTCCGCTCTTTTCTCCGCACGTACAGCTTCATCCGTCTTATACAATGATAAATCAATACCATTATGAATAATCTCATAAGGATGACCTTGAAATAAGCTATCTCCAGCTTCTTTACTAACAGCTAAAAAATCAGTTGCTTCTTTAATAAGTAAATGATGTAAATATTTCCTTAGTAAATTCATTAAAAAATTAGACGATTTCCCGTCACTAGTGGCATGACTATGTGCTATTCGTTGTGTTATTCCTCGTTTTCTAGCTAATAACAGGTTGATTCCTCCGCCAAAATACACTTCATTATGAACGATATCGAAATGCTGTTCTGCTAAAAGTTTTCTAACCTCAAACCAATACTTTATGATGTTTTTTTTTGGATTAGTCACTACAAATATTCTTCCACCCAGTTTTTTTATCTCTTCATGATAATCTGTCACATGTGCAAAATCATCATAAATCAAAAAATCGAACTGTACTTTACGACGGTCGATTCTTCTATATAGATTCATCATGAAGGATTCGGCTCCACCTTTGCCCATTCTCCCCTGAAAATGTAACACTCTTTTCACTTTGTTCACTTGATCACCTATTTTTCTATATTTAATACTCTATAACGGTTAAAAGTAACGAATTTTTATGAGATACTCTCTGATAAGATATCCAAAGTATTCTTAAATCCATCTTTTGCATCAAAAAATGCTTTCCATCCTAAAGCACTCAGCTTTTCGCTATTCAAGCTAGAGTTATTCATAGGATTGAATTGTTTTGCTTCACCTGCAGTAGGCAAATCAAACTCCAAATCAACATTTCCAATTTCCGCAATCGTTTTAGCCATCTCTGCAATACTGATAATTGAACATGGATTAGATATATTGTAGGCTTCTCCAGGATTTCCTTTAACAAGTGCATATAGCATGGCAGTAGCACAATCCAGACTATAAGTATAGGACCTTATTTGTCTACCTGTGCTTTTCATAATAATTTTTTTACCTTTTAAAGCATCTAAAACAAATGCTGAGGAAACACGTTTATCTTCTTGTTTTGCTGAAGGACCATAAATATGTCCTGGACGAACAATTACACTCTTGACTGAGTATTCTTTTAAATAACTAACACATAATGTTTCAGCTGCACGTTTCCCCATAGAATAAGAAGAGCGTGGATTCAATAAATCAATATAACCATAATCAGATTCAAGTAAAGGTCTATCTGTACTAAATTCTCCATAGACTTCACTTGATGATACATATAACAGTCTATCAACTTGTTCTTTCTTTGAAAATTCCAATAATGAATTTAGCCCAAAAATATTGCCTTGCATTGTCTCTACAGGTTTTTCTGAATAAAGTTCAGGACTCGCATGGCTCGCTCCATGAATAATATAATCTACCTTATTAGTAAAAGTGAACTCTTTCGTCGCATCATACAATACTGGTACAATACATTTACTTGCCGAATAAGTAGAAAAACGTGTGTTTAATCTTTCGATATTCCTTCCAAGAGTGTATACTGTCATCTGCAAATCAAGTTCTTGATTAGCGATAATCAATAAATCGACCACCGCAGAACAAATCAATCCGCTTGCTCCTGTGATCATGACAGATTTGTCTTTGAATTTTTGAAATATATCAGTAGTTTCTTGAACACACATTTTTAGATTTGAAAGATAAGTTTCGTTTTCTAATAGATTCATTTTCTTACCTTCCTTACTTGATCCAGTCATCATTTGTTGAATTCAATAATGCTTTAAAAATTTCTAAATCTTCTAGAGTAGTGATTTTTAAATTTTTCTCTGATCCAGGTGAAAAGTAAGATTTTTTTCCTAAAACTTGCATCAACTGACATGAAGCTGCCATATCATTAATTCCTTTTTCTTCTGCTAATTGGTAGGTTTCGATAATTTCACCCAATTGATACGTGTGCGGTGTTTGTGTACGAACTAAAAGATCTCGATTCAATGAATTTACTGAACTTATCTCTCCTTTTTCTTCTAATGTGAAAACAACTTCTGTACAAGGAATAACTGCTACAGCATTTCCATTTTCTTTATAAACTGCAATACTCTCACTGATGATTTTTTCACTGACCATAGGTCGATTACCATCATGGATCAATACAACATCATCTTTTGCTCTTTTTTTGTAGATTTCTTTCAATCCATTATAAATTGATTCTTGTCCAGAATTACCACCTTCAACAATATACTTTAGTTTTGTGATATTGAATTGCTTAGCATAAGCAGTCAGCATTTCTTCCCAACCTTTTAAAATAACCACACAAATTTCATCAATCTCTGGATGTTCTTCAAAAGCTTTCAGTGTATAAACTAGGATTGGAATATTATTCACATGGATGAATTGCTTTGGAATATCTTGTCCTGTTCTAGTTCCAGTACCTGAAGCAGTTAATAAAGCAATATTCATAAAATGTTTTTCTCCTTTTCGTGATCTTAACTAACTGTAAGAACTTAATATTTTCTTTTTAATAAAGCGATTAATCGCGGGCTAATTCGCTGGAACTTATTTGCAAAAATAATAGTATGATAAGCGATTGTACTCGGTAGGTTGAAATAAAACTTTGTCAATTTTTTAATGATCGAATCAGTACACGCAATCGAGCGCGCTTCTCTTATTACATCACTATTTAAAATTTCTTTTATTGCATGTCTCTTTTCGATATTAGTTAACTGATACGTTTCAGCAATCGATAAAAGAACTGACGTTGTTCCTTTTAATAAAAGGGAAGCCATTCCTGCTTTATTATTATTATTTGTCACTTCATTTGCTCGTAAATAAAAGTCTTCAAATGTTTGAAACTTATTTTTATTATATTTATTTGTTATTCCTTTGCCACCTTGAAATTCATAGGTATAAACAATACTAGGATTCATTAGGACCTCATCACAGTATTCAAAATAATCTAAATTAAAAATTCGATCTTCACAACTACTATAATTTTTGAATCGAACACTATATTTATCTAACAAATCTTTACGGTAGCATTTATTCCAAACAACATACATCAGCTGCTGATTCATCAATGTGTACATGTCCTGCAAAAATTCTTCTCGCTTCGTATATCGATGTTCGGTGACCTGATTTATCTTTTCAGAGATTACTTTTTCATCATCAATAGTTCGAAATAAGAAGGAACTCACAATCAAATCAGCATTCGGTTGTTTTTTCAAAAGTTGTTCATATTCTTTTAATACTGCTCGATTCGGAGTGTCATCTGCATCGAAAAAGAGGATATATTCCCCCCTCGCACGATTGAGCCCCTCATTACGTGCAAATCCTGGTCCTTTGTTTTTAGTTGTCACCCATTGAAATTTAGGATTTTTGTCGACTAATTGACGGATCAACTGTTCTGTTTTATCCGTAGAGCCATCATTCACTAATATCACTTCATAATCATTAAATTCTAACGATTGCAATCTATTAATCGAACGCTCGATCGTATCTTTGGCATTATAGACAGGAACGATAATACTGAAAATCGGTTTTTTCATTTTTCAGCTCCTCCAACTCAACTATAAATTTTTTCTTGGGGAAAATCTATTTCTTTTAATGAGCTGGCATTTTCATCCTCTTCTAACCCTTGGGAAGACATTTTATCAAAAAGGATCTTGATCGTTTGCAATAAGATCTTTAGATCCATCATTAACGAATATTTTTTGATATACAACAAATCAAAGCGTAACTTGCTGTTATAGTCAGAAACATATTTCCCATAAACTTGGGCATAGCCGGTGATGCCTGCACGGACATTATGTCTCAAATAATAATAAGGATTTTCTGCATTGAATTGATCCACAAAGAAAGGTCTTTCTGGGCGTGGACCGACGATCGACATATCGCCTTTTAATACATTAAAAATCTGTGGCAATTCATCAAAACGTACAGCACGGATGAATTTACCGACTGGTGTCACTCGCGCATCATTACTTTTCGCTAAGACAGGTCCTGATTTCGCTTCCGCTGTCGCTGTCATTGATCGGAATTTATAGATTGAAAATTCTTTTTGATTTTTAGTGATACGGACTTGTTTATAGATCACTGGTCCTGGTGAAGTCACTTTGACTAGTATTGCTGTAAGCAACATGAAAGGTGATGCAAGGATCAGTAAGATAAAGGAGATGATAATATCGAATAAGCGTTTGAACAATTCATCTTCTGGTTGTATCTTGAAACCAGATGCTTCAATGATACTTTCATCTTCAAAGTTCATAATGTTGGGATTGATCATTGTTAAGTTTTCAAAAGTCGTATTCAAGAATAATTTTTTTTCTTTCTTAGTGATCAATTGATAGATCTTGATTTTTTCATTTTCTTCAATATGTGATGACAAGTAGACGATATCGATCGTATCGATCATCTTCTTGATGTTCTCATAATAGTTATCGATAACGACCGCTTCAACTTTATGTTTATTATTTTTTTTGGATTGAAAATTTTGGATTGCTGGAGCAACATCTTTTTCAAGTCCAACAATCACTACTTTCTTGTCTCTACTGACTTTCAAATATAATTTGTAGACCAAGATACGGTATAAGCTTAGTAAAACTGTTCCTACTACCAAAGATAAAAGAATAACTGCCCGTGGAAAAGCAAACCATCGACCAGCGAAAGTTACCACCATTACGCCTAAAGACATCAATACTTGCCCTATTACAGTCACAAATATAATGTCACTGATCATTCGATTATAAAAGACGTATGCCCCTAATAAAATATTCAAGACGATAAAGATAATAGATATAAACACTGCAGAATGTTGAAAGGTCTCGAAATTCCGTGCGGGAATTTCTCCTTGAAATTTCAATAAGAAACTTATATATATCGCTGCATTGTAAACTAAGACATCCAGCATGATAATGAATATCCGACGAGCAGCATTCCATTCTCCATTTTTATTCATGTATACACTCCTAACCACAAAATAATACCTCTATCATCTTACCATAGCACACTTTAAAAACATAGTGAATAACCAAATTGTAACCTAAATTCAAAGTTTTTCGCGACAGATTTATATGCTTGATTCTGCTATAAAAATGAGTCATACAAAAATATACCTTAAGTAAAACTTGGATATTCTCCAAGTCTCTCCTAAGGTATATCAACTACTCGTTAATCTGGTCGTAATGAAAAATCGCCAATTCCTTGTTTTGTCAAATTGTCATTATAAAAAGGATCATGTGCGATATATTTAGGCCATTTATCTTGCATTTTTTTGATTTCACCCGCGAAGCGTTTCTGCTTTTCTGGCGTATCTTCGTACCCGCGAGATTTTGACTCAAAGTGATATAGTTCAACCTGATGAGCATACACATTGTTTCTGCCAAGTTCATAGACTTTAAGACATAGGTCTACATCGTTGAAGGCAACTTGTAATGTCTCATCGAAGCCACCCACCGCTTTGAAATCATCCGCTTTGACCATCATGCAAGCGGCGGTCACTGCTAAATAATCGACGTCGATCACTAATCGTCCGAAATAGCCACAATGTGTGCGGTCATAATTATTCAACGCGTGACCAGCGACGCCACCGATGCCAACGAGTACGCCCGCATGTTGCGTCGTATCATCTGGATAATAAAGCTTAGCGCCAACACAGCCGATCGAATCAAACTGAGCATATGAGACCATCGTTGTCATCCAATTTGGAGCAATCACTTCGGTATCATTGTTCAGGAATAAGTAATACTTTCCACTAGCTTTTTCAGCCGCAAGGTTATTGATGCGAGAATAGTTGAAGGGAATATCGATCAACTCTACAATGAAGCGTTCTTTCAGTTGTTCCTTGTAGGAATCAAAAAGATTTTGCATCTTCGGATCAGTACTGCCGTTATCAGCTACAATGATCTCGTAGTTAGGATAAGTCGTTTTTTCGATGATCGAATCAATACACATTTTCAAATCGTCATACCCATTTTTGGTTGGGATGATGACGCTGACTAGATCCTCTTGTAGGACATCATAATTGATCTCATAAAAACCTGAGATTCTCCCTGGGCGTACTTGCCCTTTGATATTCCTGCGAGCTAATGCATCCGTCAAAGCTTTCACACCAGAATCGTAAATATAACTTTTAGCTTCTCCACTACTAGCTGTAGATCCTAGAATCGTACGCCAGTGGTAAAGGACACGATCGATATGATAAATATGATCTGCTGGGATCTTTTCTGTAAAACGAAGAACTAGGTCATAATCTTGTGAACCTTCATAACCTTTTCGGAAGCCACCTAGTTCTTTGACGATACTTAATCGATAGACGCCTAAATGAGAGATATAGTTATTTCCCATCAAAGTATTAGGTGACCAGTCTGCTTTAAAATGAGGATCGAAGCGATTGCCATCTGCATCGATCTTATCTTCATCACTATAAATCAAATCAAGTTCAGGTCGATCATTCAAGACATTGACTACTTCAAACAATGCATTGACAGGAAGTTCGTCATCGTTATCAAGTAATGCCATGAATTCCCCTTCTGCGATCTCAAGTGCAGAGTTCGTGGCTAAACTGATATGTCCGTTTTCCTCACGAAAGACAACTTTGATCCGTGAGTCTTTTTGCTGATAACGTTCTAAACATTTATGGATTTTAGGATCGGTAGAGGCATCATCACTGATACACAATTCCCAATGGTCATATGTTTGAGCAATCACAGAATCGATACATTTTTCTAGCCATTTGATTTCTACGTTATAAACTGGCATCACGACAGAAATCAATGGACGATAGGCAAAGGCTTGCGCTTTTGTTTTTTGTGCTACAACGTCGATTTGTTCATGCTTAGCGATCCATTGTGCATAGTCGATCGAACCTGGTTTCAATTCCATTTTCACACGACGTACAGCCTTTTTTAGGCCATGCGTTCGAGCATAGTTCAAGCCTTTTTTTAACAATCGTTTTTTCTTTTCCAAACTCGACTCGATACCATCATCATAAGGATAGCGTCCATTCAATTTGACGGCTATTCCATTTTGATGATCTTTCGTTTGAAAATCTAAAATTGCTTTTCCCTTCATCTTTCCAGATAATCGAAGATTAAAACCACTTTGCGTTTTTACATCCAAATCATAGAGATGATTGATATCTAATCGCACGACTGGTGTATTTTTTGCTATAATATTTTCTTTTTCAACTTGGATCGTCGGAATTTCTTTCGTTACTTCATCGATTGCCCAACCAACGATCAATAAATCGCCGGTCGCCCGCTCACGAGTGATTTTATCGATAAATACAGCAATTTCTTTTTTTTGCACTGGTTTGGTACTCCTTTACCTAATAAGTTATTTATATTTCAACTAGCCAAGACTGCCCATTTTCTGCAATCAATTCGATCAAAAATGATTTTTCTTGTTCACACGCTATCTGGATCTCAAAACCAGCTTTTGTGTGGGGAGGAAGTTTTTCGGCTTCATTCACTTCGGCTCGCTCAATCTGCTGAACCTCGAAGAATGGTGATTGATCTACAGACAACTTATAAGATAAAGGTTTACGTTCCGCATTTGAAATTCCCCATCCAATGATTTTGAGTAATTTTGTTTCTGGATCCCAATTTTTTTCGTCGATACAAAGAGAAAGATCTTTGGCTTGGATTTTTTTTGCCGTTTCTTTTGGTCTCACCAATCGTCCTTTTGGCTTTATTGCCCAATTGTTAGGCTGCAACAAGTCAAAATATCGATCAGTCGTAGTCTTCAAGACTTTCGTCAACTCTTTATTCTCTATTTGTAAGTGCTGGTTTTCTTTTGTTAATCTCTCGTTTTCAGCAGATAGTTCTTTTTGAACAGCAGCCATGGGTTTGATTTCTCTAAGGACTTCAGCCATTGTTGCTGGTAATTCACCAATGAATCGATAATGGCAAGAGATTTTGATCGTTTCTCCACTTATATCGGTCAATTTTAGTCTTGGTGTTTCTGATCCATCAAAGATATAACAGTCTGTCGCTGTTTTGATGACCGCATTCGATGCGATAAAATCAAGCTTTACTCCGTCTACTTCAACACTGAACTCAAGGTAACTTGGTTGCTTTTCAAATTGAAAAATAAAACTTGCTGGTTCTTCTGTAAGTGGAAAAGTCAATACTTGGTTTTCTCCCGTATAATTATTGAACGGGATCTGTAATGTTTCTTCTTGCGTACTCTTTTTAATGATCTCCATCATTTTGACATAATTTGAATTTTGCGGTGAATTGACTTTAGCTTCTACATTTGGGTGTTTTTTCAATGAAAAGAAGTACTGATACACTTCGCCGAATGGGCGCATTTTGAAATCATAACGAACTGCTTCCGGTAAGTCAGTATAAGCTGACTTCAATTCAGTATCCCCTACTGCTAGATATAAATAATCTTCAATGTTGATGTGCAGATCAGCATTTGCAAATACTTTTTGAAAGCCTTCGTGGGTATAAAAAGAATTATGTGTTTCATCTAGTAGCCCAAACGAAGCCCACGGCAATTCGTTATTAAAGAGGTGGATCAATACAGAGTTATGCACGAGATTAGGAAAAGTAATCAAAATCTCGCCTTCTTCATTTAGAAACTCTCTGACTTTTTTTAATGTCTTCAAAGGATCCACTAAATGTTCTAAGACATCTGCAAATAATATATAATCAAACGTTTGACCAGCATAATATTTTGCCCATTCAAAACTTTCAATATCGCCATAAAAACCATCTTGTGCAATTTCATTGACGTAATCAAATAGCTCTTTGTCCAGTTCAACGATGCTTACTTCACAGTTTTTTGCACCGATCAAATGTTTCGTCATGCGTCCATTGCCTGGACCAAATTCCAAGACTTTACTTCCCGGTTTGATTTGTCCGACAATCTTACCTACGCTACTTTGTTCATCTAAATCCATCTCGAAATCATATTTCATTGTTTTGATCTCCTTCTTTCCACTGGTGATCTAAGACCACGATCCCTTCACCAATATAAGAACCCGTCACAAATAAGTTCATATATTTCGTTTTATAAACTAATGGAACAGTGGCATTTTCTTCAAAAACCGCCACATCGAAATAGTATTCGCCAGCAAGTAAGCCTAACTTCTTATACTTGAGATAAAAAACGTTTTTTCCTTTTTCCCAAGGAATCGTGATATTGTCTAGTAAGGTATTCAAGCCACAGACATAGAAATTATCGACCGTTCGCAGGGCAATCCCTAATACAGGTTTTTTGATGGTATCATCTTTCACTTCATAGGTAACCTTGATATAAAGATCTTCCCCTTGTTCTAACATATCGATTGGTTGCTTGTTTTCATCTAGTAACTCAGCACTTAGCACATCGACGATATCTGGGGCAGCAAAACGCTCCACTTGATTTTTGTTACGATCCACTGTTTTTACTGATTTTTTCTTTAAGAAGTTTTCGTAATTGGTTGTCACATCCATCGTATCACCAAATTCTACAACTTCACCATTTTTTAGCCAGTAAGAACGGTCGCAGAAACGACGGATCGAGCTGATATCATGGGAAACAAATAAAATCGTCTTCCCAGAATTTTTGATTTCCGTAAATTTTTCCATACATTTCAATTGGAACTCCAAGTCACCTACTGCGAGTGCCTCATCAACGATCAGAATATCTGGATTGACATTGATCGCTACCGCAAAAGCTAAGCGTACGAACATCCCACTTGAATAAGTTTTAACTGGTTGATAAACGTGGTCTCCGATATCTGCGAAATCAATGATGTCATCCACCATCGCATCGACTTCTTCACGTGAAAAGCCAAGAACCATTCCATTTAAATAAATATTTTCATACCCAGAATATTCTGGATTAAAACCTGAACCCAATTCAAGTAAGGCAGAAATCTTTCCTTCGATCTCCATGGTTCCACTTGTTGGAGTCAAAACGCCTGTAATGATTTTGAGCATCGTTGATTTACCAGAACCATTTTCACCGACAAAACCGATCATTTCACCTTTTTTGATCTCTACATCAATATTTTTCAATGCATAGAACACATCATGATACGATTTCTTGAAAGGATTCAAAGCTTCTCTAAAACGATCCGTCGGTTTCGCATACATATTGTATGATTTAGTGATGTTGTTTAATTTAATTGCGTATTCTGTCATAACTATACTCCTTACAGCACATCTGAAAAATGTGGTTTCAATCTACGGAACACTAAGGAACCGATTACGAACATGATTAATGTAACTACCCAAAAATAGATTGTATAAGCACCATGTTCCCAGAACCAAGCTTGACTTAAGAATGATTCACGGTAACCTTGAACAACATAATACAATGGGTTTAATTTTAGAATCTTTATGATTGCTGGATTAAATTGACTAGGACTCCAAAGAATCGGTAATGTCCACATAATCAGCTGCAGCAAAATCGTGATAAATTGCATGATATCAGGTATAAAAGGTTGAATCGATGCGGTCAACCACGTCAATCCGGTCAAAAAGGCAACCATACAAAATAGATAATAAATCAATTGTAAAGACATGACCGTTGGAAAAATACCATGGCCCATTGTTACGACTAAACCAATCAAAATAAAGAACATATGTGAGTACAAGTTTGAAAGGATTTTAGTTGTTGGTAAGATACGGATATTGAATACCACTTTTTTCACTAAATAGGTGTATTCTCGGAAAACAAGTGTTGTAGAGGTAAACGCATCTGAGAAAAAGAACCATGGGACCATCCCTGTGATCAAATAGACGATAAACGGATACTTCCCATCAGTCATCGCCGCTTTCAAGCCGAAGCCAAAGACTAACCAGTAAATGAGAACCGTAAACACGGGATTGATGAACGCCCATAAAATCCCTAAAAATGAACCCGCAAAACGCGATTTAAAATCATTTAACGAGAATTGAAGTAATAGCTTTCGATTTTGATAAATATCCTTCATAAATAAAAACAAATCTTTCAACATTTGTGTTCCTCCAAGCAGTTTCAATTAATTACAGTCAACAGCCATTTTACCACATATTAAGCTAAGGACTGCGATATTCGTTGTTTCTTAATTTTCTATTAAGCAAACTTTTTATCAACGTTACTATTTTACAAAAGATGATACTTAATTGCAATGAAGCAAAAAACGTGGGTCTGCCAAAAAAGGCTTACCCACGTTTTTATTTTTTTTATTGAGGTTGGAACATAAGTGTTTAGCCTTATTTCCGAAGCGCTTGCTCTTGTTCCTGCTCCAATCATTTATTCGATTATAAGGTGACAGACAAAAGTGACTATTACTATTGTTTCCCACCCCTTATTTTCAAATTTAGTGATAGCGTGCAACTCTTGAAGTTGACAGTTGATTATCCTTTTGTATTTTCATTTTCTCACCTGGTGACTGATCATAACGATGACTTGCCATCGCTAACAACAAGTAACCAATAGGTATCCAAGGGAAAGAAGTCAATGTATCTTCCATAAACGATTGGATCATTACTGCCATGAATGCCCACAAGAATGTAAGTTGTCCATTCGAAAAATCAGCTTTCAGTGTTAGTCTTCCAACAAAAACAAGCAATAAAATTCCTACAATTGCGATTCCTATCAATCCATATAAATTCAAAATAGAGTTATAACTATTGTGATTACCTAAAACCTCATCCCCACGAAAATAAAGAAAAGGCTTCATTCCAACCAGTAGTTGCTCTGTACTCTCGGAAATCGTTTGATAAAATTTCAGCCATATGCCCTCTCTTCCAGTGAAGAGATTAATCTCTTCAGAAGTGGCAGCTAAATAGGATATCGGTAGCGCCAGGCTAAAAATAGCTAAATAGCCAATAAAAGGTGCACGAATAAATTTAAAGAATCTTTTAGGCCAGATATCCAATAAAGCAAAAATGATGATCGCAATCAATGCCGAGCGTGATTGGCATACCCAGATTCCTAAAAATGCAGCAAGGATCGCCGGTACTCCAAGAATCCGAATATACCAACGTTCAAATGAACTGGCGAAACCAGTGATCAGTAGTCCAAGCATCATCAACGAGCTACCGATCGTATTTGTATTGATCCAAATATCGGATAATTTATTATCTTGGTTCCATATACTTTGTCCTTCAGGTACTTGAATCTCTGTAAATACTCGATATACCGTCACAGCAAGGAAAAATGAGAAGACAAGCAAATAAATTCCCCGATCTACTTTGTCAAATTCGATCCACTTTACACTCAATCCAAGCAGAATCAAGATTGGGATCAACAGATTACCTGCCAAAGAACCTTCTCGTATTCCACTGAAATACGTATAGAAACAGAAGATTACAACTGCTGCCCCTAGATAAAAAAAGTCAAATCCTCTTGCTTTATAGATATTCAGTCCTGTTAAGACAAATACACCAAAAGTGACGAACTGTGCGCTATGTTCATATAAAAATAAAGTAGCTGGTGAGCCTATACCGATCGTCCAGACAGAAAAAAGAGCGATCAGCATCAGTAACAAGATCCCAGTACTCATTTTATTTATGAATTTTTCGACAAATGTTTGAATGGTTTCCACCTCCTCTTCCAAATAACACTTTTTAAAAACGGATCATTGGATCAGCGTTATCACGATGATTTCTAACTGATCCAATATCCCCTTTTTTTGCACACATCTTCTTCAAACTACAAATTTTTTATTGACCAGTAGGTGTTTGCCAAGTAGCATAGTTTGGATACGCTACTTCATAGATCATGTGCCCATCGTCGTCTGGTCCATATAATTTAGTGAACTGCGCTTCATTACGCTGATTATAGTCATCTAATGGACGCTTGGTTACGACATATTTGATGCCTAACTTTTCAGCATCATCAAAATTCAAAGTCACTGAGAACATGTCTGGACGATCTAGCTTGAAGGCTGTATCTTCTTTGGCAATAAAAGCTCTAGTATGGGCATAACGATTGTAGAAACGCTCATATTCCCCTTCTGGATCAATCAATTGCCATGCAGCTTTGTCTGGATAAAAGCGGACCGTATTGAATGCCTTCACCCCTAAAGCCGGTGTGAAATTATAGAGCTCATCTTCGGTTAACCATACTTGACCTGGATCCTGTTGATCGATTTTTTGAATTTCCTTGGCTAACGTTTTTTCAAAAATTGCACCTGTTCCTTGGACAACTGGATTCACAAAGAAACCAGAAGCAATGATCAATGCACTAAATGAAAGGTAGAAAAAGACGCGTTGTCGAAACAGTGCAAATGCTAAAAGGAGTGTCCCCAGAACAATCACACTAGTTAACTCAAAGCCAGAGAAATAGCCTTCCATCTTGGAACCTTGTAACGCATAGTAATAGATACCTGCATTAGTAATCAATAAGACGAATTTATACCACGTAGGGATGACATCGTGTTTCCAAATGTACGCGATAAACCAAATCGATAATAGAAAGGCAGCAAAGCTGAAAGTTAAGATCGCACGAAATGGTGGGACAAATGATAACAAGGTCAATTGAGCCATCGTTCTAGGTAAGCCAATGGTGATCCAAAAAATTGCGAAGAGACAAAAGAGCATTAAGATCCGACCAATAATTTTTTGATCGTCGTTTTTTTTTCCAAACAAGACAAATGGACTTGCTAAAAAGACAGTTGGGAAGAAATGGTAAAAGAGTGCTACTTCTGAGTTATTTGAGAAATTGATATCCTCGAATGGGATTTTCCAGTTCGTTAAGAAATAGAAGAATTCACTAAATTTCCATTTACCACCTGTACTTACTCGATTCCCAGGATACAACGTATTCAAAGAGGCGAGTAACGCATCTTTAGAAATTGACCAAAAATGCCACATGACAATACCAATAAACAACAACGCAGCAGTAATCAATACAGCGTCAAACCAATCCCATTGTATTTTTTTGCGGTAATAGATCAGTAAACCGACAAAATAAAAAACTAATAGATAGGCGAGCATCACTTGATGGGCCGGATAGATGACTAAGATAAATCCGAGACCGAATATGACCACTAGTAACATCATCAATGCGCGCAGCCACTTTTTTTCATGGTGATAAAAATAATGATAAAAGGCGACCATTAAACCAATTGTAAAGAAAATCAAATCGCCAACGTGTTGCATGAACCACCATTGAACAGCTGGTGAGAAGGTCAATGCAAATGACCCAATCAACGAAAGTGGCTTGTTTCTTTTCGTTAAGATCATCAGGAGTTCAAATCCTAACAGGACCATGACTACCAATTTCATTGCCCAATAAAAGGATAATCCTCGATCCCTTCCTAAAAAGAAGAATCCCCAGTTAAATGGCTTACCGATAACAGTGATATCTTTCACTGGTGAATTGTAGGCAATAATCATATTTTGACCATTCAATGAATAATCTTCGTTGATGACCGGATACCCCGATTCTGCTTGAGAGAAATAAAAAGGTGTTTGGACCAGCCATTCATCTGAACGAACTTCTCGATTTTGACCAAAAATCACATCCGTCTTTTTCCCATCATCTCTTTGGGATACATAGTTATCCCAGCTACCGATCGAACTACCATTCAAGTTGAAGGTCACAACAATAACGATCACTAGTAAACCAATCACATAACGCAATTTCAATAGGATATCTAACAATGGATGCGTCAGTTCTGTTTCCGTTTGTCGTGGTTTATCTCGCCTTGCACTTCTTGTTTGTTTTTCCATAAAATTCTCCAATTTCTTCGTTGTTTCTTTTTTCTAAGGAAAAACCTTATTTGTTTAATTTTTCAGAAACTTGTAACATTTGTTCAAGTGCTTCTTGCCACGTTGGAATAACAAAACCAAGATCTTCCGTTTTTTTCAGGCTCATCACTGAATATTGTGGACGTATCGCTTTTTGTGGATATTCGGCTGAAGTAACAGGAGCTACTTCTACTGCTGTATCTTTTAAGATTTCTTTTGCGAATTCATACCATGAACAACTATTCTCGTTTGATAGATGATAGACACCATATGGTACTTTTTCTTCGATTACATAGACCATAAATTCAGCCAGTGTGCGTGTCCATGTTGGACGTCCAAATTGGTCATTGACCACTGTTAATCGATCATGGGTTTGTGCCAAACGTTGCATCGTATAAACAAAGTTATGACCATATACACCAAATACCCATGATGTACGAATAATATAATAATCTTCTAAAATTTCCTGCACTGCTTGTTCGCCTAGTAATTTTGTACGACCATATTCATTCAATGGATTGGTTGCATCATCTTCTAGATATTCTTCAGCTTCTTTTTTACCATCAAAGACATAATCGGTACTGATATAAATCAATTTCGCATTTACTGCTTTTGCTGCCAATGCAACATTTCTCGTTCCGTCTACATTGATTTTTTCATCTAATTCTTTTCCTTCGTCTTCAGCTTTATCGACAGCAGTATAGGCTGCACAATGGAAGATGACTTCAGGCTTTAAGTCTGTGATATAAGCCATTGTTTTTTCTGCATCTGTGATATCTAGTTCTTGGGCGTCAGTCGAAACATAATCTAATCCTTTCTCATCTAATAAATGACGTAACTCGGTACCAAGTTGACCATTTCCACCTGTTAATAAAAACATAACGCAATCGCTCCTTGATTTATTTATTTTTAAACTGTTTTTGTAAAAATATCATTAGCTATCATGTTGTCTTTAATGAACGCTTTATCTTTGAAATTCGATTCATTCAACTGTTTGTTCGGAGTATGGGACAAAAATAACGGTCTCATTATCTCCCCCTTATCCCCAAACAACGGCAGAACACTTATGTGCCAACCACGTTCTAAGAATCAAGCTTATTCTACCATATCGGTTCTCGCTTTTCGAGAGGATGAGCATCCATCAAGCGCTCTTAAAAACTTTTTCATGAAAAAAGGGGCAGCGTCAGTTAAACGCAGTGCCCCTTCAATGACTATTTAAAAAGAGGTTGAGTCTCTCAAGCTATCTATTCAAGCAAGAAAAACATCTGATAAGAGGAAGTCTCTGACTCTTATCTAGGCAGCTTGTGCGAGGGAGTCGATTTCTCGCTTCTTATTGTCCATTTCTAGCGTAAGCTGCTTCAACTGCTTCTTTCTCTTTTTGCCACCATTCTTGGTTCTCTTCGTACCACTTGATGGTTTCTGCTAAACCATCACGGAAATTAGTGAACTCTGGCTGCCAACCAAGTTCTTGTCGAAGCTTGGTTGAGTCGATCGCATAACGCAAATCATGGCCAGCACGATCTTTGACATGTTCATAGGCATCTTTAGGCTGACCCATCATTTCTAAGATCATTTCCAACACGGTTTTGTTATCTTCCTCGCCATCAGCGCCAATCAAATAAGTTTCCCCAATATTCCCTTTGGTTAGGATCAACCATACGGCAGAAGAGTGGTCATTCGTATGGATCCAATCACGAACATTTTTTCCTTCTCCATATAACTTAGGTTGGATACCACTTAAAATATTGGTGATTTGACGTGGAATGAATTTTTCAATGTGTTGATAAGGTCCATAGTTATTGGAACAATTTGAGATTGTCGCCTTTAGTCCAAATGAACGAACCCAAGCTTTCACTAATAAATCAGAACCAGCTTTTGTTGAAGAATAGGGGCTGGACGGGTTGTAAGGTGTTTCCGCAGTGAACTTCTCACCTTCACCCTCGCCATGACCTGGTAAATCCTCACGTAATGGTAGGTCACCATAGACTTCATCCGTAGAAACATGATGATAACGAACATCGTACTTACGGCAAGCTTCTAGCAATGTATACGTACCAATGATGTTAGTGTGTACAAACGGAAACGGATCTTTAAGTGAATTATCATTATGTGATTCAGCAGCATAATGAACCACTGCATCTGCTTTTTCCACTAATCGATCGACTAATTCTGCATCTGCGATATCTCCGACAACCAGCTCCACACGATCAGTTGGCAATCCTGCTAGATTTTCTTTATTTCCTGCATAAGTTAATTTATCTAAGACTGTCACATGTACTTCTGGGTGGTTTTGTACAACATAATGTACAAAATTTGATCCAATGAAGCCTGCTCCACCAGTAACAATGATATTTTTCATTTAATATTTCTCCTCATCAAATGTTAGATTTCACCATAAACAAATGGGTTTTCTGCTTCAAATTCTTTTAGTGTAGGATGATTATGGTCTTTTTCAGACATGATCGCTTTTGAAAGATCGATCGGCCAATCAATCGCTAACTCTGGATCGTCAAATGCGATCCCACCGTCTGCTGCGGCATCATAATAATTATCGCATTTATAAAGGAAATTCACATTTGGTGTCAACGTCACGAAACCATGCGCGTATCCCTTGGGTACAAGTAATTGACGATGATTATATTCAGATAAGATATAACTTTCCCACTGTCCATAGGTCGGACTACCTTTACGAATATCGACGATCACATCTAAGACTGCTCCTGAAGTGACACGGATCAATTTTGTTTGAGCAGATGCTCCTTTTTGAAAATGCAAACCACGAATCACTCCTGCTTCAGCAGATAGAGAGTGATTGTCTTGAACAAAATCAAAATCTAATCCATGTTCCGCAAATTTTGCTTTTGAATAGCTTTCTGTAAAGAAACCACGATGGTCCCCAAAAACATCCATTTCGATAATTTTAACATCTGTTAATTTAGTATCCGTCACTTTCATCACTAAAAACTCCTTATTCAGCAGCCAATCTTAATAAGTATTGACCATATTGATTTTTTTTCAGTGGTTCTGCCAAAACAGCTAATTGTTGTTTGTCGATATAGCCCATTCGATAAGCCACCTCTTCTAAACAAGCAACTTTTAAGTTTTGACGCTTTTCAATCGTTTCAATAAATGTAGAAGCTTCAAGTAAAGATTCATGCGTGCCTGTATCTAACCATGCAAAACCACGTCCCATAATCTCTACAGAAAGTTTTCCTCTTTCTAAATATGCTTTGTTGACGTCAGTGATCTCTAGTTCGCCACGCTCAGATGGTTTGATTTCTTTTGCAATTGAAATCACATCGTTGTCGTAGAAATAAAGTCCTGTGACAGCATAGTTTGATTTTGGTTCTGTTGGTTTCTCTTCAATAGAGAGAGCTTGCATATTTTCATCAAATTCGACCACACCAAAACGTTCCGGATCATTAACATGATACCCGAAAACGGTCGCTCCACTTTCTCTAGAGGCAGCACGTTGCAACATTTTTGATAGTCCGCCACCATAGTAGATATTATCTCCTAAAACAAGACAAACACTATCATCGCCAATAAATTCTTCCCCAATGATAAAAGCTTGAGCTAAGCCATCGGGACTCTCTTGAACCGCATATTCAAGGTGGATACCTAGATCATGCCCATTTCCAAATAATTCTTTAAAGCGCGGGGTATCTTGAGGTGTTGAAATAATCAATATCTCCTTGATACCTGCCAACATCAAAATAGACATTGGATAATAGATCATTGGTTTGTCGTAGACTGGCATCAACTGTTTCGAGGTTGCCTTTGTTAGTGGGTACAAGCGTGTTCCGCTTCCTCCCGCAAGGATGATTCCTTTCATGAATATAAGCGCTCCTTTTTCTTTAAATTTTCACTTTCGTTATTATCTCATCAATCCTACTATTTGTCATGGATTTCTTGAGAATTTAACAATATCTTTTAGAGATATTTTTTCCATTTCCGCTGAATGAGTGCTTGGATCAAATGAATCCGCCAAGTGATTTTCTGGCGCCAACTACTCTTCGTTTCAATTTCACTTGCATTAAAATCGTGTCGCCGATAAAGAGTCAGCGGTTCTCGAATAAAGCCCGCATGATTCCCCGCCAGCAAACCGATCCACATATCATGCATCGGTACATTGTCAGGTATCGGTAAGATCGTCTCTTTTAATGAAGAGCGAAAAGCCATCCCTGCACCGATATAGTTACTACGAATCAAATTCGTCAACCAGCCTTCTTTGGATCTCCTAAAGGTAAAGTATGAGGAATGGAGCTCATTCAACTGGCTATCTACGATCACTAAATCTGAAATAACTACTAGTTGTTTTGGATGAAGGCTAAAGTATTGTGTGATTTTCTCTACTTTCCCATCTAACCATACATCATCTTGATCTGCTAAAAATATCAGGTCTCCCTGAGATTGTTCAATCGCAAAGCCAAAATTTTTGATCAAACCTTGTTTAGGACCTTCAAAAAGTTTGATACGTGGATCATTATGTGCATATTCTGTTAAGATCGACCAAGTATCATCGACTGAACCATCATCCGAAATAATCACTTCATCTTCTGGAGAAAGTTGCTTTAAGATACTATCCAATTGTTCTTTTAAATACGCGCCACCATTAAAGGTTGCTATACAAACCGATCGCATCATTTCACACCTTCCAATTATCAACAAACGAACGTAAAGTCATTCGCCAGATTTGACGATTCTTGACAGTCAAAAATTGCTTTGTCATTCTTAATACTAACTGCTTCCGATGTTGCCTTAAATGCTGACGGTCGTATTCTTGGTAAAAGAGCGACTCAGCAGCCAATATCGACTGATAGCGTGTTACGTTGACTTTTTTATCATCTAATACTGAGAGATCATGAGTCATGCTAGTGGCTAAAACTACAATTTCTTTGTTTAATTGTTTGATTTGCCAAAAAAGCCAATGATCTAAAAAATCGAGTGGGAACACTGTATTATAGCCATTGATCTCTCTTAAAAATGTGAGCGAGAATGCCGCGCCAGAATTGATTGCCATAATCCGTTGACGTGTTACTACTGGCTCTTCGATCACTTCGAAGTGGCGATTGATATAGTGGTCTGCCCACACCGGAGAGATTTGTTTTGTACCAGAAAATACTAAGGGGACCGCAGCTACTCGCTCCTTTGTCCAAGTGAGTTCGGCTACAGTTTCCAAATAATCAGTACCTAACTGAGTGTCCTGATCTAATGTTACAAGTGTCTGTACCGTATCTGAAATGTGGTCAATTGCATAATTGTAAGCAACCGCTAGGCCTGGATTTGCTGGATCATGATGATAATGGACGTTCTTTTCTGAATAAAGCACATCAGCATGTGCAACAGGACTATTATCAAAAATAACTAACTCCACTGTCCCAGCTTGGGTAGCTGCTTTTAAATAATCGTAAGAAGGCGATTGGTTGATTTTTTGGTGATACAATACGATCACTACTGCTATTTCTGGTGTCATTAGAAGAAAGTCCACCCCCACTTATGGAAGAATTTCATCATTGAATTTAAAAATATTCGAAAAAGTTTGAAGTTACGATGCGCCCCTTTTCCATATAGATGGATGGCACTATAACGTGGCGTATAAAGGATCTTTTCGTTTGCTTTTTCAAAACTTAAACAAAGATCATTATCTTCAAAATACATAAAGTAGCGAGTATCAAACCCATTGATTGATTTAAATTTCGCAACATCTACTACCATAAAACTACCAGAAATCATGCGCACATAAGAATCACGATCCTCTGGCAAATCACGACATTCAAAGCGATTCAATCGCCGATCAAACATTTTTTTGACAAATTTGAAAGGAATGAAACGTAGTACATAGTCGAATAGAGCTAAACGCTGTCTAATCAAGTATTGAGTCGTCCCATCTTCATTCAAGATTTTAGGTGCCAACATCGCACATTCAGGACGCGTTTCTAAGAGCGCAACCAGGTCGATCACCGTCTGCTCATCTACTAAAATATCTGGATTAAAAATCACCGCATATTTTGCAGCGCTTTGGAGCAAGGTATGGTTATGACCAAATCCAAAGCCTCGGTTTTCATTATTGAAATAAATATTCATGAACGGATATTTTAAATATTCGCGTAATCGTTCTTGGTATTCAGGTGTCGAGTTATTATCAAAAATTTGAAATTCAATTGCCGGTTCTTCACCGATCGTCGCAATGATCGTATCTAATGTCTGGAATATTTTTTTACTATTTGCTGTCACAATGCTAATTAAAATCGGCTTTTTTTTATTGTTCTCCATTAAGGTCTTTTCCATTTCTTAAAGTATTTCTGCATCACTTGTGTACGGTATTCTTTATTCCCTAAAAACCGTAATGTTTTTAGAATAAATTGGTATTTTTCATTGATCAATCCGATCAATTCAAATAATAAAATAGCAGCAAACAGCATCACTAAGAACAAAGCGATCGTTCCAAGACTTCCCGTATAATTCATGATCATTGCAGTAAATGAAAACATCAAAGCGATGGAGTAGATCGTCAAAACAGCTCCTTTATGGGTAAAGCCTAAAGCGAGCAATCGATGATGCAAATGCTTCTTATCTGCCGTAGAAAATGATACTCGATTTGCTTTTCTACGAATGATGGCAAAAAAAGTATCTGTAACAGGTACACCCATGATGATCAACAAAGAAATCGATGAAACGAAAGTAACATTCTTTAAACCTTGCAATGATAACACCGCCATCATAAAGCCTAAGAAAAGTGCACCTGTATCCCCTAAATAAATTTTTGCTGGATAAAAATTGTAAGGAAAAAAGCCGATGATACTTGCAACTAAACAAAAAATAACTATAGGTATATATACTGTTGAGGCATGTAAAAAAAAGTAGCCAATAATACCAATGGTCATCAAGCCAATCAAAGATATCCCTGCTGCTAAGCCATCTAAGCCATCAATCAAATTGACTGCATTAGTGATCCCAAAAATCCAAAAAATGGTGACAGGAAAACTAAGCCAACCTAATTGGATATATCCTAAGAATGGTAAGGTAAAAGAATCAATCCTGATATCAGCGACAAAATAGATGATCAAAGCCGCTAATAAAATACCAATACTTTTTTGCTTAGGTGAAAGTTCATATTTATCATCAAGTAATCCGGTCAGCACGATGACGGATGCAGCCAACAATATAGGTAGAATATAAAATTTAGGAATGATATCTTTGAATAAAAACAAACTAGATATCACGAAGGAAACAAAGATAGGTAAGCCACCAGCTGAAGGCATCGGCACTTTGTTTATTCGTCGTTCATTCGGTTTATCGACCATTCCAGTTTGAACTGAAATTATTTTAAAAATGGGGGTCAATATCAAAGACAATAAAATTGTCAAAAAAATCCTTATTACAATACTAAAAGAAACCAGCATACGGGCACCTACTTTATTTAAAGAGTCATTAATAATTATAAAACACTGTCGCTATTTTACAATAAGAACTCGTGTTTCTAATTCTTTTTTTGAGAAAATTTATTTTTTAGTTTACCAAGCCATGTTGATGTGATGCTTTTTCGTTCTTTTATTTCGTTTCCTGTTATGTACTCTTGCACAACAGCATTGATGATTCCACCAAGAATAATGATCGTCGCAGCAAAGTTTAACCAAAGCATCAAAACGATAAAACTTCCGATGATTTGATAACCGCTCACACGCGTTGCAAAATAACGAGCATAAATTCCAAAAACTTGTGACAACAACATCCAACCAGTCGTTGCAAATACAGCCCCAGGAATCACTGCTTTAAATTTCAATTGCGCATTTGGTACAATCCAATAAATCATAAACATGATCATAAATAAAGCCACCAAAGTAATCGGCCATTTCAATGTTTGGAATTGGTCAATAAAGTTTACAGGTATTTTAAAGATCGGTTGAATCGCCTCTAAAATCATTTGTCCTAATCCAAGTACTAAAGTGACACCACTAATCGCAACCATAAACAAGATGATAACTATTAAGGAAAAGAAACGGACAATGATGAAATTTTTTCTATTTTCAACTCCATACGCTTTATTCATGGCAATCTGTAATGCATTGATACTCTGACTAGCTGACCATAAAGCTGCAATAGCTGACAATGACAACAAACTACCAGAACTTTGTGTCAACAAATTTTTTACCGCCGGTCCAATAAACTGATAGATCGTTTCAGGAATCACTTGGCGAATATAAGTCAAGACAGTTTCTTGATCGATTTGAAGATACGGTAGAATATTTCCAAGCGCAATAATCAATGGAAACAAAGATAAGAGTAAATAATAAGCCACAACTACTGAAGTCGTTCCCATTTCAGAATCAACGATCCTCTTTTGCGTCGTCTCAATAAAACGCATTAAATTCTTATGTTGTTTTATTTTATTCAAAATATTCATAGAAATCTCCTGTTCAAGGTTGTGAAAGAAGCGGTCTGCACTGAGGAATAAGTCAGAAAAATCGAAAATGGCTTTTTCATTTTGGTTTTTTCTGACTTATTATTGAAGTGTTGCTTCTTGAACACCGTTTATCTAGGTTGTGAAAAAGCTGCTTAGCTCCAAGTATTAAGGCAAAATTTGAGAAAATAGCTCCCCATATTTTTTGATTTTTTAGCTTAATGTTGAAGGTCAGCTTTTCGAACACCGTTTATCTAGATTGTAAAAAAACTAATAACACTGAGGAAAAGGATGGCAAACCAGAAAATAATAGACATATTTTTCCAATTGCCACCCTACTATCTTAGTTACTAGCTTTCCTACAACTTTTATCCATTATTTGAAGAAGAAGGTCATCCACAACTTGCTTCATTTAATTAAACAGTTTGAAAACTGTTCGTTGAAAGAAGCACTCAGTAAGTTCCTTCCTCACCTTGAGAAGTCAAGATTCTTGGACCATCTTTGGTGATAGCCAATGTGTGTTCATATTGACAAGATAATCCACCATCTCTGGTATAAGCAGTCCAACCATTTGGATCCATTTTCATTTTCCATGTTCCTGTATTGACCATTGGTTCGATCGTAATGACCATACCTTCTTTTAAACGTAATCCTTTACCTGGTTCACCATAATGAGGAATAGTTGGTTCTTCATGGATCGTTGGTCCTACCCCATGTCCAACAAAGTCTCGTACGATTCCTAGATTTTCTCCTTCGACGTACGTTTGGATCGCATGACCAATATCCCCAATACGATTACCGACTTGCGCTTGCTCAATGCCGATATATAGTGCTTTTTTTGTCACTTCCATCAATCGATCAATTTCAGGTGTAGATTCACCGACCACATATGCCCAGCAAGAATCAGAGATTCCGCCTTTTAAATCAATACACATATCCACTTTCACTAAGTCGCCACTTTTAAGTGGTTTTTTTCTAGGAAAACCATGACAGATCTCATCATTGATACTGATACACGTCGCATATTCATATCCTTCAAATCCAATTTGGGCAGCGACTCCGCCATGACTTTCGATATAATTACGTACGAATACTTCGATATCCCAACTAGTTATTCCTGGTTTAATGAAATCTCGCAGATTTTTATGGACATCTGCTAATAATGCACCAGACTCTGCCATTGCTTCGATCTCACGTGCTGATTTTAATGTTATCATCTATTCTCGTCTCCTTTTTACAAATCCTTTTTATTTTAACATAGTAGGAAGTATTTAGCCAAATCCCATAGTACCTTTATAAATCTCGCTTCCTTTTTCTCAAACTTTTGGTATAATTGGTAGTTGTTGAAATGCTATTCATTAAAATTTAGGAGGCGCCTTATGGCTTTAGCAAAAATCGTTTATGCAAGTATGACTGGTAACACGGAAGAAATCGCCGATATTGTTGCAGAGGCTCTGGAAAATATGGATATCGATGTTGAAAACAATGAATGCACACAAGTAGATGCTGAAGACTTTCAAGAAGCAGATATTTGCGTAGTTGCTACTTATACATACGATGACGGTGATCTACCGGACGAAATCGTGGATTTTTATGAAGATTTACAAGAACTTGAATTACCTGGAAAAATCTACGGTGTGTGTGGCTCTGGAGATACTTTCTATGATGAGTTTTGTAAGTCAGTGGACGATTTTGATGTTGCCTTTGCAAAAACTGGTGCTGTTAAAGGTGCCGAAAGTGTGAAAGTTGATTTAAACGCTGAGGAAGAAGATATTGAAAATCTTGAAGCGTTCGCAAAATCTCTTGTATCCATGTTATCTTAATCACAAAAAGAAGGATGTGTTTACCACATCCTTCTTTTTTTAGAAGCATTACGTTTTGTAAATCAAGGCATTACTATCAAATGGGGTCGATCAATTTTTCAAATAAGCAGATCAGTCTACTTCAATCGGATCTTTTAAGCTCAAAATGGCATTGATGCTGTCTTGGATCATCTTTTCGATTTGTGTATCCGTCGGATGGATGATATTCGATGACATCAAAGCAGCGATACCTGTTGCAATGATCCACGTCCCATTGTGCAGCGAGACTAGTTTATCACCTGACAAGTCCATGTATTTTGGATCTTCTTTCACTACGTCCATAAAGTAATTATAGGAGAAATTTTGCATCTCTCTTCCGCCACCATACTCTTCCAAGTAAAGTGAGCTATATAATTTCTTTTCACGATTTGCGAAATGGATGTAATTCAACGCTAAATCGACAATCGTATTGCCGGTATGTTCTACAGGAAAGACTTCGTATTTTAGATAATCGTAGATTTGCTCAAATAGCGCGTGTTTCAAATCATCCATATTTTTAAACTCTAGATAGATTGGTTGAGTAGAACAGTTCATTTTATTTGCAATGTTTCTCGCAGTGAATTTCGAAAATCCTTCATTGGCAGCAACTTCATAGGCCGCTGCCAAAATCTGCTCCTTTGTTATCGTTTTTTTTCTTGCCATAATTTTCTAATCTCCTTGAAATTTTTTATAACGCTTCCACCATTGATTAATACTATTGTACCATTTTTTTTCAATAAGCAAAACTTGTTTTTTTATTTTTTACAAATTTTTCTGTCATTATACTCTCGAATATCAGCGCTTTTTTGTGTTTTCTAATTAAAAACAAATGATTATTTTATCAGATGTTTATTTGTTTCATTTCTAATAAAATGTTATCATACAATGAGGAATTACAAAAAATACGATGAGGAGGAATTTAATTATGTTAGCTGATTTTAATGTTAATTTAAAAAAATACGCCCGTTTAATTGCAGAAACAGGGGTCAATGTATCGAAAGGGCACACAGTAGTCTTACAAATCAATGTAGAGCAAGCGGAATTAGCTCGATTGATCACGAAAGAGGCTTACCAATTAGGTGCAGATGAGGTAATCGTTCAATGGACAGATGACATCATTCAAAAAGAATTCTTGACTCATGCAGCAGATGATCGAATCTCTACAGTTCCACAATATAAAATTGATCAAGCAGATGATTGGATTGAAAAAGGTGCGAGCAGAATCAGCGTTGTTTCTTCTGATCCAGATGCATTCGCAGGAGTTGACAATGATCGTGTAGCCACTTATCAATCAACAGTTGGAAAAGCATTGATGAATCTAAGAAAAGCGACACAATCAAACAAAGTAAGTTGGACAGTTGTCGCAGCTGCTGGGAAACAGTGGGCAGCAAAAGTATTCCCTGATCTACCAGAGGAAGAACAAGTCGATGCATTATGGGATGAGATTTTCAAAACGACTCGCATTTATGAATCTGATCCTGTAATTGCTTGGAAAAATCACGATGAAAAACTAGCGACAAAAGCAGAAGAATTGAACAAAGAACAATTTACAGCTTTACATTATACTGCCCCAGGAACAGATATCGTAATTGGCTTGCCAAAAAATCACTTGTGGGAAGGCGCTGGAAGCTATAATGCTCGTGATGAAAAATTCATGGCAAACATGCCAACAGAAGAAGTCTTCACCGCGCCTGATAGTCATCGCGTTGATGGGTATATCTCAAGTACGAAACCTTTAAGTTATGCAGGAACGACCATTACTGGAATGAAATTTACATTTAAAGACGGTAAAGTCGTTGATTTTTCAGCGGAACAAGGACAAGAAGTCTTGGCAAAACTATTAGATACCGATGAAGGTGCACGTCGTTTAGGCGAAGTTGCTCTAGTTCCTGATCCTTCACCGATTTCACAATCTGGTATCATTTTCTATAACACATTATTCGACGAAAATGCTTCAAACCATTTAGCACTTGGTTCAGCCTATGCGTTTAGTGTGCAAGGTGGAACAGAAATGACTGATGATGAATTGGCAGCTGCAGGCTTGAATCGAAGCCAGACACATGTAGATTTCATGGTTGGTTCAGATAAAATGGATATTGATGGTATTCGCGAAGATGGTTCACGCGTACCGATCTTCAGAAATGGCGACTGGGCGTAATAATAAAACAAAAAAAGATCTGGAAATCCCAGATCTTTTTTTGTTTTTCATCGATATGCTTATAATAAATCTTCTTTTTTAGTAAACGTAAATTTGCGACTTTCTTTTTCTACAGGTTTTTCTTCTTCGTGTTTTTGGATTGCCTCTTTCGTAATTTCTTCACGTTCTCTTTTTGCTTCATCTAAACGTTCTGCAATTACTTCTTCTTTTGGCTTATCAGACATAATCAAAACCCCCTTTATCACCTTCATTCTACCACTCAGGATTCCTTTATTGGAAACGTTTTGCTCTAAAAATCAGCTTGCATGTATGCCTTCAAAGCGCTAAAATAATAGTATTGATGTTTGTTCCTGTAGCTCAGTAGGATAGAGCGATCGCCTCCTAAGCGATAGGTCGCTGGTTCGATTCCAGTCAGGAACGTCTTAGAACTTATCACGATTTTGTAATAGTGATGTTCAGCTACGAGAAATAAGCCCACTCCCCAGAAATTCGTTCTTGTATTTTGGGGAGCGGGCCTGTTTCTTATGGACACTGTTTATTCAGTTTTAAGAATTATGAAATGCCACAGGTCACAATCCCCTATTATATTTCTGCTCTTTTGAAAAAATAGCAACAAAAGTAAAATCCCATTTTTCAACTTATTACCAAATACATTATGCGAAGTCATTTTATTCGATAATGAAGTAGCATCCATTTTTTGCTATTGGAATAAACTTTATTGATATTTCCGCCTTTTTAAATCTGGGAAAAAGTGATGCATGAATTCACGTGCTTCTTCCTTTGTCTTGCCTTGTTCTTTCAGCATGCCTGATTCATTCATGTGCTTGGCACTCTCTTCAATCATTTCATCCATTGTACAATCAGTTAAAAATGCGCCTTCTTTGTAGCAGTAAATGCAATATTCTTCACTCTTGCTATTGTTTTTGTTTGTCCCTAAAATCTCAACTGAATCAAGTGGCATCCCACAACTTTGACAATACGTCATTGCTTAAATTTCTATGATCCTCCTATCATCTGATTGTCTTCACTCAGAAATAATCATTAAGAATTGGTTGTTGGTTAGGCAGTGATTGACTAAGTTCAGCCACCAATGCGCCTTCTACTTTGATTTTTTCATAGAAATCAAGCTCTTCGACTGTTTGATATCCTAACAATAATTGTGTCAAGCTTTGAATCGTTCCACTGACCACAGGTAATTCTGTCTGTTGGACTTTCTTTACTTCAAGTACTCCATTGACATAAGAAATATCAAAAAATCCTTCGTTCCATTTTGCATACGGATCTTCTGTCACATGGATAGAAAAGTTGATTGCATGTCGGAATGGATAAGTCTGCATAAATTTCTCAACATCTACGATTCTCCCCATCATGTAAGGCGTGATCGTGGTTTTAGCAAATGGATTATCCAATAAATAATTTTTACTATAGCCAGAAAAACCACATGTATACTCAAACGAATCAAATGCGCCACTATGTGAACCAATGAAACGCATCAATCCTTTCAATGCTTCATGATTCAGATAACCCATTTCGACGATTATAAATGTAGGTGTGGCTAATTTATAAACGACATATCCTGTAACATTTCCTTCACGGTCGTAATACAGTGCATATTGATTTTCTTTTCGTTGTTTGAACTTGTAGGAATACCACCATTCTTCTCGGACCAAACCACCTCGCGTACTCTCCGGCATATTTGTATAAATGGATCGTATGGCATCCACTGATTCTTTAAAACTTGTCCGTTTCATATACCCAGTTGTTTTTTTTACAGCTGGCATATCACGGCTCGCTAATTCATAGCTGATTCGATCAAATAATTGTTCGTAGCCATAGCGACGATAAAAAGGATAAGAAAATGGTGCTAGATAAGACAACGTGACATTTCTTTCTCGACAGTCTTCAAGGATTTTTTCCATGATCCGATTGATACCGCCCTGTCCTCGCGCTTCAGGATAGGAAGCAACGTAGCCAATCCCAGCCATCAAGTAATTTTTTCCATAGAAATCCACTGAAAAAGGTGTGGCCATTACTTGACTTGTCAAATGGCCCTCTGGATCTAAAAAGCCGTAGTTCCATGAATTCTCAACAATCATTTTAAATCGTTCACGTCGTTCGTTTGTATCTTGTGAATTAAAAGCATAGGTTGCTAAAGCGTACATTTCTTCTAGCGCTTGGTTCCCTAATTCTTTTATAACATTCGTCATACTTTCCCTTCTCCCTTTAAATATCTATACCAATTGTACTATTATTTTCTTTATAATAGCAAGCGGACCTTCATTACTTTCACAAAGTAGTATCTCTCAAAAAATGATTTACAAAAAATAGCGCTAAAAAGCCAAAATAGAACAAACGATTTTGGTTTTTAGCGCTTCGTTTTTTGATCCAAACGTTGTTTCCACAACTTATTCTTATTTTGATCATTAGTTATCCTCTTGGATGGACGATTTGATTTACCATCCTCTTTTAATAGGATTCTTCAATCATCCCTAGCATCTTTTTAAAACGTCTCTTTTTAAAATACATCAACATCGTTCCTAAGATCATATCATTCATTTTCTGCAACATACCATGTGATTCCATTTGTTCCGTATAATGGACTTCACACGATTGTTCATCAATTGGTTTGATTTGATAATGAACGACAAAATCATTTTTAGTCGTTGAGGTACGAAATTTATAAGATTGGTTATCAATGACTTCCTCAATGATAATGCGTGCACGATTATTTTGAGAGAATTGTTTGACGTATTCAAGATTCTTTAATTGTTTGCGTGTCACTGATTTCCCAGTGGCTTTGCGGACATCAAAAAGAACAGAATCCATCACTTTATCATAGAAAAACGATGCCGGAATGTTTAGTGTTTTAATTATTTCCATTAGTTCTTTTTCTCCTTTGCTTCTTCTTTTTTCTTACCTTTTAAAAAGAAGTAAATCCCTAGTCCTGCAAAAAACAACCCAGTGACCATACTATAAATGTCATATTGTTGTGTTCCCGGATTTAAACTATATAGTATGATCAGTGAACCAATACTACACAAAAACAATCCATTTTTTATCATTTGAACCACCCTTATCTTGTTTCTTAGACTGCTGCTGCTTGGAAATATAATACCGTGCCCCATGGTTGAGCTTTGATCAATTCTTTTGCTGTTTTGGCAGCTGCTTCTTTATCTTCTGCACTTGTTTCAAAGAATAATTTGATTCCTTGTTTTTCTTTGAAAGTAAAGGTCATGCCTTCTTCGTTGTATCCTTCTAATAATTCTTTGATTGCATCTTGTTGCATAGCACTAGCGATTGAAATCATTTGTTCTCCTCTTTTCTTTTTTTATTGATTACTTTTAGTTTCACTCGAATGAAGCGAGGGCTAGGGATTTGACGGATCGTCATCGCCCATAGCCCCTACTTCAACTGATTATTTAGGTTCTCCTGCTGCTGGATCCATTTTATTTGCTGACATCACAAATGGTGCCCAGATCAGGAAGGTCACGACCATACATACTAATGTGACAATCGGCGCCCGCCAGTCTGCCCCTGTTGCAAGGAACGATAGCAAGAACGGTGGGACGACCCAAGTCACTTGTTGGGATACCGGTGCGACTAATCCTAGATAAGTAGCTACCCAACCAATTGTTGTTGCAACAACCGGCGCAACCAAGAATGGGATAAACATGATCGCATTCAAGACGATTGGTAAACCAAACATCACTGGTTCATTGATATTGAAGATACCAGGTCCAATCGAAAGTTTTGCTACAGTCAAGTAGTCTGCACGTTTTGATAATAGTAAGATAGCGATCAATAGAACGATTGTTCCACCTGATCCACCAAACCATGCAAACGCATCAAATGAGCCACGTACCCACATGTAAGCTTTACCATCTTCAATCGCATCTAATACTGCAGGTGTTCCTGTTTTGCCATTGTAACCTTTTTGGAAGATATCGATGTTGATCAATTGTGCTTGACCCCAAATACCTTCTAATACTGGTGCTAATACGTTCGGACCATGTATACCAAAGAACCAGAAAATCTGAACGAAGACCGTAACGATTAATACAGCACCAATCCCTTGTGATAAGCCTAAGAAAGGTTCTGCAATATATTTTTGTACTAAATCAATGATCAGTTGACCATCTGCCACACGTCCAACAACATAATTAATGATAGCGATGACATATAATGAAATCGTTGCTGGTAGGATTGCTGCAAATGCTTTAGAAACTGCGGGTGGGACTGAGTCAGGCATTTTGATCGTGATATTGGCAAGCATCAATTTACAGAAAATGATAACAGAGATTGCACCCATGATCATTACTGTAAAGTAGGCGTTACCGTTTAAATGATCTAATTTCAACCATCCCCACAAACCAACTGATAGAGTGCCATCAGCAATCGTTGCCCCAATTTCCGAGCCATTGATCGCATCTGCCACATTTTGTGGAACATTGACATTCAATGCAGCTGATAATGACGGGCCAAAAGCGATTCCTTGAATCAGTGTTGCTAACCCAACGATCCCTCCTGCTAAGTCATTGACGCCATATGCACGGGCTAAATTATATCCCCATGAAAAAGCAAAGATCAGTCCGGCGATTGCTAAGGTACCATTCCAGACGAACCCATTGATGCCGATGATCACATTCAATACAGCAAAAAAACCTTTGTCTGCTGCTAAGCTGTCAGCATACGTACTAATAAATTGCTGTGGTAAATCACGAATAATTGCATTGATCATTACAGCTACTGATCCAGCCATTGTTGCAGGCATCGTACCGATAAAAGCGTCACGCAATGCCACTAAGTGCTTTTGCGCGCCGATTTTGCCGGCAACTGGAAGGATGTATTTTTCCATCCAACTTGTTAATCCATTCATTATTACTTCCTCCTATAAGTTTTTATATAAAGAATGACTCCTTATATCAAATTAAAAAAATCCGTTCAAAATTTTTTTCTTCTTCCGTTCAAAAAAGAAGTGTTTTGGTTATTCAACGTAAGTTCTACGATATAAATCAATGATTTCTTTTGCAAGGTCTGTAAATGCGATCGATGTCATCAAGTGATCTTGACTATGCACAGTCAACAGCGTTACTTGCATATGATTTCCTTGTGCTTCTTGCGTGAGCATTTGAGTTTGTGAATGATGTGCTTCTACCAGAGAGGCTTCAGCATCGCGGATTTTTTGCTCCGCTAAATCAAAATCTCCTTTTTTTGCCGCAGAAATCGCTTCCATTGCATCGCTTTTTGCATTTCCACCATACATGATCAATCCCATGATGGCTTCTAGATTTTGTTGATCTTCCACTATTCTACCTCCAGCTTCACGTTTGATTATTTCATTAATTTTTCAGCTTGTTCAAGCACTTTTGCCCCGTTCATCATGCCATAATCTTGCATATTGATAACATCCAATGGAATTCCTTTTGGTGCTAATTTTTGTTCAAATTGTGCTTTCATAAAGCGAACTTGTGGACCTAATAATAGAACATCTACATTTTTTGATTCAAGGTTATTGTCAGCATCTGAAGCTGAAACCGCAAAGATATCCGCTTCCATTCCTTTTTCTTCTGCTGCTTTTTGCATTTTTGTTACTAATAAACTTGTACTCATTCCTGCAGAACATACTAACATGATTGTTTTTTTCTCCATTTTTTCCACTCCCTTTAAATTTGGTTTTACACTATAACTATAATGCAAGAAGCATGCCAAACACTAAGCATCTAAAATAGCGTTTTCATAACGCTTATTAAGTAAAAACAGTGTACACACTAATCGTTAGTGTGTACACTGTGTAATTTCAATCATTTTTTTATTTTATTTTCTATAAACATTTGTGTGATAAAAGCAATTTCATGTTCCGGGATTTTCACACCATATTTACGTTCGATCCCGATCAAATTCGTTCGAACGATATCCATTTCTAAGCGATACATTTTTGCAAAAATGGGGAAATCATCAAATGTACGCATTTTTTCATGTTTGATTAGACCATCAATCAAAAAAGCAACATGGATCACGATCCCCGTATCCACACCTGGTTCAACGATGATCGATAAGTCTGTTTGGATTTGTTGGATCGCTTTTTGCAAAGCTTGAATCAAACGTTCAACAGATGATATCGCATTCAATGAGTCTTTTAACGAATCAACAATTTTTGCTGTCGGAACTTCGTCATCTGCGATGCGTTTCAATGTATTGAGTTTTTCATCATCGAATACGTCATAAGCAGAGAAGAATGGAATATTTTGATAATCTACCTCAACAGTTCCGGCAATTGCCTTGATTTCATATTCTTCCAATAACGCATCAATGTGGCGTTTAAATGATTCACGTTCCAAAAACTGCATTTGGATCACTTCAACTTTATCCTGATTGATAACGGGCACAATTCGTTGATACAGTTTTGCTGCCACACCTTCTCCAGTAAAACAAGTCACGATCACTGCTTTTTTCCGTTCGTTCATTTCCTGCTTTTCGGTTTTAAATTGATCTTTGACAATCGATTCAAAAGACATTTGGATACTTTGGTAGATATCTTCTAAGCTTCTACCAACATTTGCCATCCGGATTGCTTCGATGACGATCATGGTACTGGTCATCGTGATTGCTTTTGTACGTATCCCCGTCTCTTCATAGATCAAATCGCTGAATGTATTCAGTGAACCCATATCAGTCAGTAAAATCAACCCATTTGTTAAATTGCTTTGACGATTCTTTACATATTTCAATACTTCTTCGTACATGGATTGAACTTCCATCTCTAATGGCATATTGAACGCTTGTCCGATCGTTGTTCCGAGTAAAGCTTGCGCCATCTCCAACATACTTGAAGCGGTTTGTCGCCCGTGCATCAAGACTAACACGTCGACTTTATTTTCTTTGACTGGTTCACTTTCTCCGAGGTTGATCGATAAGAACATACTGATAAAGCCAATTTCATCGAATGGTATCTCTACTTGTTGATCTTCTTCAATGATCGTAGACAAATCGATTGCAACTTGAAATTCTTTTTTGAACTTCTTTCGTATATTATTCAAATCTGGATGAACGATCATATGTCCATCTTTCACACGATCCAGTGTACTTTGCAAATGTAAGGCAAACGCAAAGCGTGCTTTTTGGTTATAGATTCGGTCTAGTCGTTTCTCAGCAACATCGTATAACTCATTTGTCAAACGCCAGATGTCTTCTGGGAGTAAATCTTTAGGGATCGTACTTTTCGTCAATTCTTTGACATACGTTTGAAAATAGGCATCGACATCTTTTGAGATCAACGACTCAAGATCAATATTTTCGCCACCCGTTTCAGAGAGCGACATCACCTTTTCTTCAATATCATTGTACACTTGCATGTTTCTTTCTGGGTCCCGAGACCAAACCACATCAGCAAATCCTGGCTCAAACGTCAAATATTGACTCTTACTATCCATAAAGCGATCTAATCGTTCAGGGACTTCTTTGATTCGTAATAATCCTTTTTGGACTTGCAGGGATAACTCTTCTTTTCGAATGACTAATTTTTCTTCTTGGTGCATACGATAATGAAGGAATGACTTCGCACAGACTAATTTCAGGTCACGTTTTACTTGCCCGATATTTCCCTCTGCGTCGTATAGCATAAAAGCTAAAATCGCTTCTTTTTCAATATCGATCCGCTGATTCAAGCGATTGGCTTCTTGCTTGATAAACAAGGAAATGATTTCATACCGCTCATCTAATGAACGAGAGGCCAGATTTGGCAAAGTGATTGCCATCGGTATCCTGCGGTTAAATGTCGTCAAAAAACTTTCAGATGATTCTGTCGTTGCTCCGATGATCTGAACAGACGCCTCATGGACTTGTGCGCTCTCCCCTAATGGGCGATAAACCCCTTTGTCGATAAATGTGAAGAGCATCTCTTGGCCTTCTGGAGGTAAGCGATGGATCTCATCTAAAAATAAGATCCCCCCATCTGCTTTAGCCATCAAACCTTGGCTATCTTGTGTTGCACCTGTATAAGCACCTTTTTTTATCCCAAAGATATGTCCAAACAACAACTGTGGGTTTTGCGCATAATCCGCACAATTAAATGAAATAAATGGGGCATCTGGAGAAAGCATTTCCGAATCGATTGCAAAATGATACATACATTCAGCAAACATCGATTTCCCTGTTCCTGTCTCCCCAAAAATAATCGTATGCAATCCTCTTGGCGGATATAAAATCGCTGCTTTAGCCTGTTGGATACTTACTTTTAATGATTCATTCTCCCCTACTAAGGTTTCAAAAGTGACTTGTGTAGAAGCGTCCACATGAACTTTATCTGAAGTTGTTTTTTTGGGAGGCATAGAATAAACTACAGGTCTGCCAGTGCTTTTCACGATGTAATGCGCTTTATATAAATCACTTAGATAACGACTTGCATTACTACGATCAATCTCTAATTGCTTCGCAACATCCGTTGCTGTCAATCCTTTATGATTTTCCGTAAGTAAATCCAAGATTTCTTCCTGTCTTTCGTTCATGCTAACTCTCCTTTAACCAAACGACCTGTTTCCATTTTCAATATAATAACACAAAAAGGCGCTTATTTGCGCCTTGCTCCTTTATTTTTATCTTTTTTATGCTTGTTTTTGTGTTTTGTTTTAGAAGAAGAAGCAACTTTTTTTGTAACTGTTTCACTTGCTTCTTTTTTTCCTAATTCTTTCTTTTTTGGGAACATTTTTGTTGGGGCTTTTTCAGGAGCTTCTGTCTGTAAGCCTCCCCCATAAATAAATAATTCAGTGAGTTCTGTTCCTGTTTGTCGAGCAATTTTTTTTAAGTCTCTTAGTGTATGTTCATTCACAAAGGTGATGACTTGTCCTTCTTGCCCCATTCGACCAGTTCTACCTGCACGATGCAAATAGGTTTCTTCTGTCATTGGAACTTCAACATTGACAACATAAGGCAGTTCCGCGATATCTAGCCCACGAGCAGCGACATCCGTTGATAACAACATGCTGATTTTGCCTTCTTTGAATTGATTCAATGCCGCTTTTCGTAACAGCTTGTTTTGGTCAGATGCTAAACTCGCCACGCGGATTCCTCGATAACTCATTTTTTCTTCCATCATGCCTAACTCACTCAACTGGTTGAAAAAAACAAGACCTTGGAAACCTTCCACATGGGCTAATCGTCTTAGATAGTCCTCTGTTTTTCGAGCAGGAACACGTATAAAATAGTGACTAAGTCCTTTCCTTGAATCATCCATTTTAGTAACGTCGACCACTTTCAGCGATTGTTTTGTCAATGATTCGATTTGCTGGATGGAACGATCGGCTGTTGCTGAAAAGAAAGCTAGCTGGTAGTCCGTTGGCGCTTGATGAACGATTTGATCAATAAATGGTCGATTTCCTTCATCAAAAAGTTGATCTGCCTCGTCAAATACGATTGTTTGGATTTGATGAGCCTTTATTTTTTTTTGTTTCATCAACTCTAATACACGACCTGGTGTGCCTACCAATACTTCCGGTTTCTTTTTTAGTCCTTCGATTTGGCGTTTAACATTTGCGCCGCCCACAACAGATTGGACAGAGATTGCTAAATCTTTTGCCCATTCACGGGTGACCTCAGCAACTTGGATCGCCAATTCTTGCGAAGAAGCAAGGATCAATAGGGTACTTGCCTCTCCTTTTTTCACATTTAATAGTAAAGGCCATAGATAAGCTAAGGTCTTACCAGAACCGGTTGGAGAAACAGCAATCAAGCTTTTACCTTCTTTTAAGTCAGTGAATACTTCTTGTTGGATAAACGATGGGCCGGTGAACCCTTTTTCTTCCCATTTGTTTTGCCAATTAGTTGGAAAATGTTTTACAAAATCAGTCATTACTCAGTTCCCTCTTTATCTGCATTGAATTCGATTCCACCACTGATTCGCAAATCATAAACGACTTGATTCACGTTTCGTGCAAGTTCGACCCATTCTTCATACTGTAATCCCCATTGTGGATCTTTAGGGTTCATGATCACATTTGCAAAATCTTCTGCCTCTTCACTCATTGGATTTTCAGAAGCCACGATCTCTAATTTTTCAATTTGTTCGTGGTTACGATCATGGTACTCTGCTTGCACAATTGCATTGACGCCATTCATGATCACTGTTCCGCTATCAAAATAAATCTCGGAAGGTAGATATGAATCACCGATTTTGCCCGGTTGGATCGCTACATCAAAAGTAGCATAGCGCAAGATCCCCCAACCTAATCCATCAACACCTGTAGCTATTTTTCTAGGGAAATAATGGACTTCTTGCGGCTTGCCAAACCAACCTACAGCTGCGTAGACGAGGTAAACGCCGAGATCCATCATTGCTCCACCTGAAAAATGCGGAGAGAAAATATTCGGTTCTTCCCCATCTAACACTTGATCATAACGAGAAGAATATTTCATATAACTGAAATTCGCGCCAATGATCTCATCTTTCAAAGGTAAAAATTCTGCAATTTTTTTAAACCCAGCTTCATGGATATTTCGCGCGGCTTCAAAGAAAAAGACTTTCTCTTGGTTTGCCAAATGAATGATCTCTTCCATTTCGTTTGGTGTACTAAATGCCGGTTTTTCTACAATCACATTTTTTCCTGCCAAAATTGCTTGCTTCGCATGCTGAAAATGCAAACTATTTGGCGAAGCAATATAGACCGTATCCATATGTTCTAACTCAAAAAAAACAGTTAAATCTGTTGCGAACGCGATATCGCCTTCATATTCTGCGCCAAATTGTTGCGCTTTTTCTAAATGTCTTGAATAAACAGCTGTTAATTCATACTTACGTGTCGCTAATGCTGCTTGAACAAATTGATGAGTAATCCAATTTGTGCCGATTATACCTAAATGGATCATCTTTACGCCTTCTTTCTATAAATTAGGATCTTCAAAAACTGTATTTAGGTCAAATGGGATTGCTTGTTTCAATACCACTTGTTTTTCTGTTACTTGACAATTATATACGATTACTTGAACACCTGCTTGCTGAGCAAAACGAAAAGCAGTGGCTAATTCTGGTTGCATCTGCTCATGGATCGTTGCTTGATGCAAGTGTTCAAATTGTGCAATAAAAAGAATATAGGTCTCATAGCCTTCTTGATGCGCGCCGATCAATTCATTGACGTGTTTAAGCCCACGAATGGTCGGTGCATCGGGAAAAGCACCTATTGCTTTGTTTTCCAGGGTCATCCCTTTGACTTCTACAAATGCTTTTTGACCGCAACTTGTTTCTAAATAAATATCAAATTTAGACTTTCCAAAGGTCACTTCACGTTTGTAGAACTCAATATCACTATTTAAATTTGGTAAGTGGATCGTCCCATCTAAAATTCCATCAATCGCTAATCGGTTTGGTAACTGACTATCGATATTGAACCACTGCTGCTCTTTTTTTACAGCAATCAGATCATAGGCAGTTTTACGTTTTGTTCCAGGAATGTGTACTAACGCCACCTCTGCACCAGGAAGCAACAACTCTTTGCCTCTACCTGTATTCTTAACATGAGTTTTGACTACTTCTCCTTTTTTGTTCAAACAAAAAGCAATAAAGCGATTTGGTCGTTCAATGAAGTAAGCAATTTCAACATCTTGGTAGTCCAATAGTCATCACCTGTCTCCCTACTACTGTATCCTACCATATTTTTACTAAAAACACTTGAAAAACCAGTCGAAAGTCTTAGAGAAATCGTGCACTTTTTTTAGTAAACTATAAGAAAAGGAACAATAAGCAAAATATGCTTTTATCATAAATCAAGACAAAGGAGTGGAAAAATGAAAAAAAGAATCATCTATATCCTACTTGCCGGTATCGCAACACTTGCTGGAAAAAAAGTACTCGATCATAAAAAGAAAGAAGCACAGGTCGATCATTTGAATAAATACTGTGGAACTTGGTCATTTACGGATACCAGCCAAACACACCATGAACTGACCATCCATTCTGATTATTCTTTTTGGCTTGATGACCGTTCTTTAGGAACACTATTAGTCGAAGTTACCTCCGAAAAATTGATAGTTAGAGATCAATACGGCTTTTTCCTAACGTTTTCTTACAACGACATGTTACTGTACGATGAAGCAAATGATTCCGCTTATTTATTATCAAAAAAATCATGATTATCCTAGCTTAGTAGATGATACACTGCCGATCACTTCATTAACGTACTTCTTTTTTATAAAAACGAGACAAAAGGTTTAGAAAATTGCCGTTTTCTAAACCTTTTGTCTCGTTTTACAAGTTTCATCCATGCAACTTCCTCTAGGTCACAACGATCGAACAAATTATGCTATGATAAGAGCAAAGTACTTTTCAACTAGCGACTATTTGATCACTGCACATCTCAAACAACTACTTAGAAAGATGAACGAACGATGGAATACGAAAAATAAAAAAACCGACATTTCCGTCCTATTTTTTTCTCATAAAATAGTCAATTTGTGTTTTTTTTGTTACACTTACAAGTGATGGTTTCTTACCATGAAAGGATGATCGCATATGACACCAAACCGAGAAGATTATTTAAAAATCATTCTGGAATTAGGCGGTGACACAACAAAAGTCAACAATAAACAAATCGTTTCTAGCCTAGCAGTGTCACCTGCTTCAGTAAGCGAAATGATTTCTAAACTCGTTAAAGAAAAACTAGTCGAACACTCTCCTTACCAAGGTGTACAATTGACTGATAGCGGACTGATAAAAGCAAGTAGCCTGATACGTAAACATCGATTATGGGAAGTTTTTTTAGTCGAACATTTAGATTACAACTGGAATGAGGTTCATGACGATGCTGAGGTCCTTGAGCATGTGACTTCTGAACAGCTTGCGGATCATTTAGAAAGTTATTTAAATCATCCTAAACACTGCCCACATGGAGGCATTATTCCTAAAAAGGAACAGGTTGTCCATGAAGAACGTCGTCAAACACTTGAATCCTACCCAGTCGGTACCAAAATCCGGATTGCTCGTGTCCTTGATGAAAAGGAATTATTAGACTATTTAGTCACAATCGATGTCAATATTGATGAAACTTATGAAATTACTGATGTAGCGGCCTATGAAGGACCAATCACCATCCAAAATAAAACTAAAAAAATTCCTGTCAGCTTTAAAGCCGCCAGTACAATTTTTGTTGATAAACTGTAAAGGAGATTACCCAAATAATGAATGAAAAAAACGTATTATTTACTATATTTGGCGGTACAGGAGATTTAGCACAACGTAAATTGTATCCTTCCCTTTTTCGTTTATACAAAAAGGGCAACTTGAGCGAACATTTTGCTGTGATCGGTACAGCACGTCGTCCTTGGAGCGATGAACACTATCGTGAAGTGGTTAAAGGAACAATCAAAACATTGAATCCTTCTGCCGAAGAAGCCGAACGATTTGCCAGCCATTTTTATTATCAATCCCATGATGTCAATGATTCTTCTCATTACCAAACATTAAAAGAATTATCTGATCGTTTAGATGAAAAATACCACTTGAATGGTAATCGAATGTACTATTTAGCCATGGCTCCACAATTTTTCGGTACGATCGTTTCACATTTGAAATCTCAGAAAATCATCACTGAAGCTGGCTTCAACCGATTGATTATCGAAAAACCTTTTGGTTCTGATTTCCATTCTGCCTTTGAATTGAATGAAAAAATTCGACAAGTCTTTCCAGAAGATGATATTTTCCGTATTGACCATTATTTAGGTAAAGAAATGATCCAAAATATCTCTGCGATTCGCTTTGCCAATAATATTTTTGAGTCTCAATGGAACAATCGTTACATCGACAACATCCAAATCACTTTTGGTGAGAGTTTAGGTGTTGAAGATCGTGGCGGCTATTATGACCACAGTGGTGCGTTAAAAGATATGGTCCAAAATCATATCCTTCAAGTATTAGCTTTACTTGCGATGGAACCACCAGTTGCCTTTTCCGAAAAAGAAATCCGATCAGAAAAAATCAAAGCGTTAAAAGCTATTCGTATTTATGAAAAAAAAGAAGTCTTAGAAAATTTTGTACGTGGGCAATATGCTGCAGGTCAATTAGATGATCAGACATTCAAAGGCTATCGTGAAGAAGACAACGTTGATCCAGAATCAACAACTGAAACATTTGTTGCTGGAAAATTCACGATCGATAACTTCCGTTGGTCTGGCGTACCGTTTTATGTACGGACTGGGAAACGTCTTACTGAAAAAGGTACACGAATCAATATCGTCTTTAAACAAGTACCTGTCAATGTATTTAAAACATCGATCGACGAACCTTGTAATGATCCAACGTTACCACCAAATGTTTTGACTATCTATATTCAACCAACAGAAGGTTTTTCATTTACATTAAATGGAAAAAAAGTTGGTCAAGGCTTCGCCACCGATCCAATCAAACTGGAATATCGCAATAGTGCTGAAATGGTCGAAAATAGTCCTGAAGCGTATGAAAAGCTTATGTTAGATGCATTGAACGGTGATAGTACAAACTTCTCTCATTGGGAAGAAGTCGCACAATCTTGGCATATCGTTGACGTGATCCGCCAAGTTTGGGATCAAGTACAACCGGATTTCCCGAATTATAAAGCTGGTTCTATGGGTCCTGAAGCAGCATTCGAGCTTTTAGAAAAAGACGGGTTCGAATGGATCTGGCAACCAGATCATTGGTACCGTGAACGTGGTAAATTGGATTAGTGACCAATCACTTGCTATTCGCTTAAAAATACTCTTTGATGTAATAAAAACAACCAAACACAAGATGTGTTTGGTTGTTTTTTACTAACTTCTATTCAAAACCTTCTACGACTGCTTCTGGATAGAATTCTTCAACAAGCTGTGCGCAACGTCCGCATAAGTGTGGTAATTTTTCATCAGTTCCAACATCTTTACGGATTTGACGGCAACGATCACATGTTTCACCTTCTGCTTTTTCGACTAAAATCGCTACATCATCAAAGACTAAAGCATTTTCAGGCGCTTCAGTGTTTTCTGGCATAACCGTAAAGTAGTCTGGTGAGACGATCAATAATTGAGGAATGTCAGCAGCAACTGCTGTCAATAATTGATTCACCTGTTGATTTGGATAGATCGTTAATTTTGCTTCTAATGATTTTCCGATCAATTTACTATTTCTTGCTTCTTCTAGTGCTTTTAAGACTTTATCACGGAAATCCATGAAGGCCGCCCATGTATCTAATAACTCATCTTGGTTAGGATATTCAACATATCCTGGTAACTCACTTAATTGAACATAAGCTTCCTCTTCTTTTAAGAAGGACCAGATTTCCTCTGTTGTGTGAGGAATGATCGGTGTCAGTAATTTTGTTAATGAAACAGCTGTTTCATAAAAAACAGTTTGCATACAACGACGTTGATGATCATTTTCTGCTTCAATATAAACAACATCTTTTGCAAAATCAAGATAGAAAGAAGAAAGATCAACTGTTAAGAAATTCATCACTGTGCGATAGATTTGCATAAAGTTATACTTATCATATCCTTCTTCACGGATTTCTTTGATGACTTGATTTAAACGAACTGTCATATATTTATCAACTGAACGACGATCTTCATACGCTACTGCATCTTTCTTAGGGTCAAAATCATCCGTATTTGCTAATAGGAAACGCATCGTATTTCGGATTTTTCGATAAACTTCAGCAACTTGACCTAAAATATCCATAGACACACGAACATCTGCTTCGTAGTCCACACTAGATACCCATAGACGTAGAATATCCGCACCAAATTGTTTGATCACTTTATCTGGAACGATCGTATTGCCTAATGATTTACTCATTTTTCGACCTTCGCCATCTAACGTGAACCCTTGTGATAGAACTGCTTTGTATGGCGCAACACCATTGATCGCGACACTTGTTGTGATACTTGAGTTGAACCAACCACGGTATTGATCGGAGCCTTCAAGGTACATATCTGCTGGGAAAGATAACTCAGGGCGTTGACGTAAAACTGCTTCATGAGAAGAACCTGAATCAAACCATACGTCCATGATATCTGTTTCTTTAGTAAATTCGCCATTTGGTGATCCTGGATGCGTAAAGCCTTCAGGTAGTAAGTCCTTCGCTTCTTTTTCAAACCAAATGATTGAGCCATGGGCCGCAAATAATTCAGCGACATGTTCAATCGTCTCAGGTGTAATGATTGCTTCACCATTTTCAGCATAAAAGATTGGTAGTGGGACGCCCCAAGCACGTTGGCGTGAGATGACCCAATCGCCGCGATCACGTACCATATTGTAAAGACGTGTTTTTCCCCATGGAATGATCCAATCAACTTTTTCCACTTCATCAAGAATGTTTTGGCGGAAATCATTGATTGAAGCAAACCATTGTGGTGTTGCACGATAAATGACAGGTTTTTTAGTACGCCAGTCATGTGGGTAACTATGGGTGAAGAAATCCAATTTCAACAAGGCACCTTTTTCTTTTAATAGATCCGTGATCATTGGATTTGCTTTGTCATAAAAGATTCCTTCGAATCCAGGAGCTTCATCAGTAAATACACCTTTAGAATCAACGGGAGAAACAACAGGTAATTTGTAACGATTTCCTGCAATATAGTCATCTTCCCCGTGTCCAGGTGCAGTGTGAACTAATCCAGTACCGGCATCCAGCGTCACGTGATCTCCTAAGATCACTAAAGATTCACGATCATAGAATGGATGTGTCGCTGTCATGTATTCCATCTCTTGTCCTGCAAATTCTTTTAAGACTTGGACTGCTTCCCAGCCAATTGCTTGTTGTACCGTTTCCATCAAATCTTTGGCAACGACAAATTTGCGACCATCAGCTTCTACTAAGACATACGTAAATGTTGGATTTACAGCAATCCCTTGGTTAGCTGGCAATGTCCATGGTGTAGTTGTCCAAATAACGAAAGCAGTATCTTCTTCCAAAAGACCTTTGCCATCTTTCACAGTAAAAGCGACATAGATTGACGGAGATTTTACATCTTTATATTCAATTTCAGCTTCAGCTAATGAGGATTCACTAGATGGTGACCAGTAAATTGGTTTTAATCCTTTATAGATATATCCTTTTTCAGCCATTTTACCAAACACACGGATCTGTGCAGCTTCATAGGAAGGATCTAAAGTGACATAAGGATTTTCCCAATCACCAGCAACGCCTAGACGTTTAAAGTCTTCTCGCTGTTTGTCTACTTGTGAAAGGGCATATTCACGACATTTTTCCAAGTATTCAGCCATCGTCATTTCTTTTCTCTTGATTCCCTTGTTCGTCAACACTTGCTCAATTGGCAAGCCATGTGTGTCCCAGCCAGGAACGTACGGCGCACGAAAACCAGACATTGATTTTGAACGGATGATAATATCTTTACTGATTTTGTTTAACGAATGACCTAAATGAATATTTCCATTTGCATATGGAGGACCATCATGAAGAATAAAGCTTGGTTTGCCTTCATTCAACGCTTGTCTTTGTTGATAGATTTGATTTTCTTCCCATTCTTTTTGCCATTCACCTTCACGGTTTGGCAAATTCCCACGCATAGGAAAACTTGTTTTTCCTAGTTGTAAGGTTTCTTTCATTTTCATACAAACACTCCTTAACTATAGTTTACAGAACGCAAAAAAGCATGCTCATCCTAGGGACGAACATGCCGTGGTACCACCCAAATTTAGTTACGATCGTAACTCTCAAAGACCGATAACGAGGTCAACCGCTATTTCTTACTAGTGTTCAGAAATAAATCAAGTAGAGGATCTTTCACTTTGCAGGGTCTTACCAATCTTACACTGTCATTGGCTCGCTTTAAGAATGTCAAAATGCTTTTCTGTTCTACTCTTCTTCGTATTCTCCAGGAATGATCGAAAGATCGATTGCTTGCGTATCAAAAGCAGTCACTGGAGACTCGTATACTCCTGTTTCAGAGTGTACATCACTTTCATTTTCATTGTCAAGCTGTTTTGCCAAAACTTCTTTGATTACTTCATGGCTATCTGTTACATAACTAGAAAATGGTTGTAGGATCTCATCCCATTCTGGACTTTTTACTTGTTCAAGTTGAGATTCCAACATCAAGCTGATTCGTTGATGGAATACACGAGTTTTCTTCTTCAAGTCCTCTGTTTCTGTCGCTAATTGTCTTGCTTTTTCAGTCGCATCTGTCAAGATACGACGTGCTTTTTCTTCAGCATCTGTAGTTAATTGGTGCGCACGTTTTTCAGCATTTGCGACCATTTCGTCCGCTTTGTTTTGTGCAGAAGTAACAATCACTTCTGATTCTTTGCTTGCACTTGTTTTTACTTTGTCAGCTGTATCTTGTGCCACAATGATCGATTGATTCAACGCATCTTTCAATTCATTGAAGTACTCAAGTTTTTCTTCCGAATGCTTTACTGCTTTTTCTAATTCACGATTTCTTTGTGTTACTTCTTCGTAATCACGAACAACTAAATCTAAGAAATCATCTACTTCGTCTTGATTGTATCCCCGCATTTTTGTTGGGAATGTTTTATTTTGAATATCTAATGGAGTTAAAGCCATGAGTAAACCACCTTCTTGTTTTATTTACGTAATACACCAAACAACACCCTGCACTTGTCTTTTTTCGTTTTCCCCTCAAGGTCTTGGATCTGTATTCTACCATACCCTCTGATCGAAACAATGTCCAATAACTCAAGTAGAAAGTCCGGTTTTGTATTTTCTGTCCAATTGACTTTTACTTTACCTGCTTCGATCAATTGCTTCGAACGTTGTCTGGATATATTATAGATTTCCGATATCACAGTGTCCAGTCTAAGTGAAGTGACCGTTCCTCTTTCTTGCATCCAGCTATCTTTTGGCAAGACCATATCTGTATACTTGATTTCCTCTAAGCGTACAGCTACTTTTCCGATCTTAGTCACTTGATTAACGACAAAGTGGTCGACTTCATTTGCAATGAAAACTTGCCATCGTTCATCATCTGAAATAATATCACCAAAATATGAACGTTTTATCCCTGTACCAACTAGTGTACCTAGGATCTTCCCATGGCTTAAACTGGCAAATTTACTGGGATAATGGACTTCATATAATGACATTTCAAAATCTTCATCAACAGGCTCATAATAGTCTGGGAAAATCAAGCATCTTTTCCGTTCCGCTTGCTCATACCCACCATATAACTGAAAACGCAAGTCACTATTTTGACGTATCAGGGTCTCTAAGATGTAGCACTGTCTCGGATCAAGAAATTCTGTCAGATATGGTGCATACTGACTCTGGACCTGTTCAATCCAATCTCCGACAGAGTCGATAAAAGAACGTTCATCTACTCGGAAATGTTGATATACATTCGCATCCACTTGATCCCCTCCTAACTCCCTGTTTATTCTACGCTAAATAGCGAACGTAATCATCCATAAAACGATATGCTGCAATCCTTGTACGGCAAGATTCAAAATCAAAATCGATGCTAAGATCGTAAAATCAATTGGTCCAAATCTTAACGGCAAACGATCAAATAGGCTGATATATGGTTCACAAATCTTTGCTAATATACGTCCAAGACTAGATTGGTACCCTCCAGGAAACCAAGATAGTAACGCATAAACTACTAGAATCATGCTGTAAAAGTATGCAGCACGTGAAATTAAATTAAGTAACATAAAAAGAATATAAATGTTTACTCCTCCTCTTTACAGATCAAACATACTGCCATCTGCGAAAGATTGAGCCGTTGAACTATCGATTTCCAGACCAGCAGGTGTGCAAAGGAAAATCTCATCACCTACTCGTTTAATATCGCCGTCTAACGCATAGACTGTCCCTGTTAGGAAATCCACGATACGTCGAGCCTGCTTTTCTTCTACTAATCGAAAATTGACTAATGTTGCTTCTCCCGCAATGATCCTTTTAGCAATCGTCATCGCTTCAGAGTAGGCACGAGGTTCCATCACTGTGATTTTTCCTGCTAACTGTGTGTTAGGTTGAACAGATGGTCTCGTTTGTCGTTGGTCTTTTTGCGTATTTTTTGTAGAAGTTTGATGTAATTCAATGACTTTTTTTGTTTCGTTCATCGGCGCATTCTCACGACCAACCGGACGAGATGTCATCGCTGGACGTTGTTTTTTTTCAATCGGCTGTGAAACAGCTGGAGAATGTTGTTGATGCTGTGTGTTTGATTTAGTTGGTTGCTTGGCAACCTGTTGTTGTTCAGGATAATCTTCGTATTCGTACTCTTCTTCATCCGCTAATCCGAAAAAATTAGCAATTGCTCCCCTGTTTAAAAGTGGCATTATTCTTCCTCCTCGTCTTTGAATAGCGCTGTTCCTACACGGATAAATGTAGCTCCTTCTTCAATTGCAAGTTGAAAATCTTGGCTCATCCCCATGCTCAGTTCGGTACATGGTGCATGTGTGTATTGTTTTGATTGGGCAAGATCACGCAATTCTCTCAGCGTTTCAAATACTTTATGAATTTGTTCAGCAGAAGCGTCCTTCGGTGCCATAGTCATAAGTCCCACTACCTGTATATTTGGATAGGCTGCTAAAGATTCTAAGAAAGGTAGAAGCTCCGCTGGTGAGATACCGTGTTTCGATACTTCACCAGACACATTGACTTCCACAAAACAAGCTAGCTGTTTTTCTAATCTTTTTTGGATTTCTTCTGCTAATTTCAAACTGTCTAACGCATGAAAGTAATCAATTTCATTTACAATCAATTTTACCTTTCTGCGTTGTAAATTACCAATTAAATGCCACTTCACTTCAGAATATTTAAGCAAATCTTGTTTTTTTTGCAACAATTTATCGACACGATTTTCTGCACAATGTGTGACTCCAGCATTGATTAATTCTTCAGATTGGAGTGACTCTACAGATTTTGTAACAGCTACTAATGTCACTTCTTTCGGGTCACGATGAACAAGAGCACACGAATCCTGAATGTCTTGCTTGATATTCTGCAAGTTGTCAGCAATCATGTGCTCTTCCTCCTTTTATTTTTTACGACGGAAAAACGGCGGTGTATTCAATTCGTCGTCACCTTTTGTTTTTGTTTCTTCACGATTGAATGTATCAAATTCTTTTTTCTCAATAGTTTCGTAATTAGACTCATCCACTTTTGGACGAACATTTTGTTCGCGGCGGATGTCCCAATCACCAAAACTGCTTTCATCCTCAGCAGTAATTGGTTTTGCTTGGTCCATGTCTAATCGATTGCTTTGAGCAGAAGATTGCGTTTGAGTTGACGTTTGTCTAGCTGGACGACTAGACTTCCGTTCCTTTTTTGTTTCATCAATACCTGTAGCAATGACCGTTACACGGATTTCATCGCCCATTTCTTCATTGATCGATGTCCCTAAGATGATATTTACATCGCCAGTTGCTGCATTTGCTACGATATCTGAAGCATCTTGTGCTTCGAATAACGTCATATCCAAGCCACCAGTGATGTTCAATAGGACTTGTTCTGCCCCATCGATCGATGTTTCTAATAATGGAGAAGAGATTGCTTTCTTCGTTGCTTCAATCACACGTTCTTCACCACTTGCTACTCCGATACCCATCAAAGCAGTACCTTGGTTTGCCATCACTGTTTTCACATCAGCAAAATCCAAGTTTACGTAACCTGGTGCAGTGATTAAATCAGAGATACCTTGCACACCTTGGCGTAAGACATTATCTGCCTCGCGGAATGCTTCAAGCATTGGTGTCTTTTTATCAACGACTTCAAGAAGTCGGTTGTTTGAGATGATCAATAATGTATCTACGTTTTCTTTCAAACGTGCGATACCTTCCGCAGCAAAACGGCCACGTTTTGGTCCTTCAAATGTAAATGGACGAGTGACAACACCTACTGTCAATGCACCCAATTCTCTAGCAATTCCAGCAACGATCGGTGCAGCACCAGTACCAGTTCCACCACCCATACCAGCAGTGATGAAGATCATGTCTGCGCCTTCTAATGCTTCACGTAGAGATTGTTCACTCTCTTCAGCTGCTTTTTGGCCAACTTCTGGTTGTGAACCTGCACCTAAACCACGTGTGTATTTAGGTCCTAATTGGATCACTGTTTCAGCTTTTGAATTTTTTAATGCTTGGACGTCTGTGTTGGCAGTGATAAACTCAACACCTTTAACGTTTTCTTCAATCATACGGTTTACAGCGTTTCCGCCTCCGCCACCGACGCCGATTACTTTGATGACTGCGCCGTCATTGATGTTATTATCAATTGAGAATTCCATGTTTTTTTCCTCCCACGATGATTAATCAAATATATTGGTAAAAAATCCTTTGATTTTACTTGTTACGTTTTCGCCAGAATTTTTTTCTTCTGGTTCTTCGTTATACGTTGTTTCTTCTGCCACATCGTATTGTTCATAAGATGTGTGAGCTTCCGGCTCATTGGTTGTATAATGAACAGGTGCTGATTCCCCCATAACAGCGATTTTAGCTAATTGGTATACTTCACTTAAATTCGCAGAGTAATCAACGATACTGATCACGTTTGTAAATACTGGATTTCTTAGACCCATTTGATTTGGTACATAAAGCTTCACATTTACGCCAAATATTTCCTGTGCCAAATCAACGACACCTGGAAGGCTTGCTGCCCCACCAGTTAAGACAATACCGCCAGGCAGCTCTAACGCTTCGATTTGATCTAACGCTTCTTTTGCTTTATTGAAGATTTGTTCCATCCGAGCAGAGATTACTTCTGATAGGTAATGTTCATCGACTCGAACAGGTTCTGTTTGGCCGATCACATCTACCGGAAATACTTCTTGCTCTGAGGTACGTTCTGGATATGCATCCCCGTAATTTATTTTTAATGCTTCTGCATTGTTGAAGGAAGTATTTAAAACAATGGAGATATCTTTTGTGACAAATTCGCCACCTTCTTGATCTAGGCTCGTGAATTTCAACTGTTTGTCATGCATGACAGCTGTTGTTGTTTGTCCGCCACCCATATCGATAACGATTGTACCAAAATCTTTTTCTCCATCCGAAAGAATTGATTCAGTCAACGCTAAAGGTGTGATCACTAATTCATTGACGATCAATCCCGCATTTTCAACACATTTACGAATGTTATGAATGATTGTTTTTGGTCCAGTAAATAATAGACCATACATTTCTAATCTGACACCGATCATCCCACGAGGATCTTTGATGCCTTCGAATCCATCTACCGTAAAGTCCTGTGGTAAAATTGACACGATTTGACGTTCAGGAGGTATTGAACGAACCAGTGCAGCTGAAGCCACATTGCGGACATCTTCATCGGTGATTTCTTTTGAATCTCCGTTTACTGCAATCATCCCTTGGCAGTTTTCTACTTCAAGCATGTTTGCTGGTAGACCCACGCTTACACTTTTGATTTGAATGCCGGCTTTTTCTTCTGCCTGACGCACTGCTCGCTGTATCGCTTGTACTGTTTTATCGATATCAACGATGATGCCTCGGTTAATCCCTTCTGATTTTGCGTTCCCTACTCCAATAATATTCATTTGGCTGTCGATATATTCAGCCACGACAACTTTGACAGATGTCGTTCCAATATCAAGGCCTACGTACATTCCTGTTTTTGCCATGAATGGGATTCCCTCCTACTTAACTATTCCATATACATGCGAACCAATAACGTCCGTTTTAAAAATATACTTAATAGATATATTCACTGTTTCCAATTTTACCATAAATTACCAGTTTTTAGAAAGTAGATTATCACATTTTACAGTGGTTTTCTTAATTTTCATCTAAACTTGACGAAGATGGGGTCGTATTTTCATTTGTTGGATTCATTTCGCCTTGATTCTCACTTATTTGAGGCTCATCAACGCCCGTTTCTGAAGTAGAAGTTTGATCCGTACTTTGCGCACTTGCCTCTGTACTTTCTTCTGATCCTTCTTCTTGCGCTTCTTCGCTATTATTTGAGTAAGGGTAAGAAAAAATCCCTACTTCCATGTCGATGACACCATTTTCTTCCATTTCGCTAGCTACTTGCGCATAAAAATTCATTTGCGTTGCTAAGTTAGTAATATTGACGATCACTTGGTTCCCATCGTTCATATTCAGCTGGATCAAATTCTGATTCGTATTACGTGGCGTATATTTGATTTCCGAAATGGCTTTTTGTAACTCTGGCGATAGTTTATTATATTCTTTTGCTAAATCTTTGATTTTTGTTGAGTCAGTAAATCCTTCTAGGATCGGAAGATTTTTTGTTGGACTTTCAACTATCTCATCCAACACTGTTCCATCTTCGATCACAGGACTATATTTTCCGTCCGTTAAAATCAAAGCAATCTCTTTATATTCAGTGACAGACAGATCAAATGTATTGACACTACTAAAACCGATCGTAGCAGATTTTATTCGAGGCTGCTCTTTTTTCAAATGATCGATGTAACTTTGGCGCTGCCAATACTGTCCCCAAATATGCTGATTCAATGCTAATTGCGTATCCTTCAATATTTCTTCTTTCGAAACAACTTCATTTCCGGAAACAGAAACGCCCTCTAATTTGCTCAACGGGGAAACATAATAAATCAAAAATAACAAAGGAATCAAAAGAATGGAAATGATTAAACTCAGCCTTTTGTATAAAACTTTGTTTCGATAATTTTTTAAATTAGGCAAGCGATCAATAAACGAACCATTATACGGTCCCCCGTCTTTCTTATGTTCGATTTCTTCATAGTCTAATAAATCATCTTCTTCAACAAGTAGTTCTTCTTTTTTAGGAGGTGTAGGTTCTTTTTGTTCTTCTTTATGCTCGCTTTTTTCACTTGTTCCTGTCTGATGATCTGTGTGTTCTTTATGTTCTTCTAAGTATTTTCGGTTGGCCATTTGCCAAGGCGTCAGCGAGTTTTCATCGTTTGACTTCTCAGGCGTTTTTTTTGTTTCTTTTTTCTTACTCATCTATGACCACCACCTTATTCTATGATTAACGATTTTGCTAGTTGATACAAACGCTCAGACGCATCCGGGATACCTAATGTTTTAGAGGCAGTTGACATATTTTGTTGTAGTGTTTCATCTGTCATGATCTCATTTATCGTGGCACCCAAGGAATCACCATCCAACTCTCCATCCGCAATCATCTTAGCCGCCCCAACTCGAACGAGACTCATCGCGTTTTTTGTCTGATGATCGTTTGTCACATAAGGACTTGGGATAAGGATCGCAGGTAACCCAAGTGCGGTCAACTCAGCAATGGAGGTCGCCCCTGCTCGTCCGACCAATAGATCACTTGCCGCCATCACCGCTGCCATTTCATTGATGTAAGGTTGAATACTGATATTTGCTTTTGTTTCTCCTAACTTTTCCTTAATACTTTGATAATAACGTTCTCCTGATGCATAAAGGATCTGATAATCCGTCGCTTCAAATGTATCCAAATAAGAAGTAACAGCTTGATTGATTTTTAATGCCCCTTGGCTTCCTCCAAAAATCAAGACTGTTTTCTTCTTAGGATCGAGATCAAATTTTTTTAGAATATCTGTTTTCATCGTATCTGCAACTTCTTGTGCTCGCGGGTTACCGATCAAAACTGATTTGTCCTCTGGGAAAAAGGTTGCTGCATCTTTAAAAGAAAGCGCGATTCGATTCACATAACGACTCAAAAATTTATTTGTCATCCCCGGTACACTATTTTGTTCATGGATGATTGTCGGAATCCCTAACTTAGCAGAAGCATACACAACTGCCCCAGAAACATAACCACCGGTTCCGATCACGATATCTGGTTGAAATTCTTTTAGTATTTTTTTCGCTTGATGGATACTTTTTAAGAATAATTGGATCGTTTTGACATTAGCTAGTGAAAACTTTCGCTGAAATCCTTGGATCTCTAAGGTATGAAAAGGAATCCCAGTGGTTGGAACGATTTTGTTTTCCAAACCACGTTTTGCACCTACATACATAAACTCGGCGTTCGGCTCTTGTGTTTTCACATAATTGACGAAGGCTAGCGCGGGATAGATATGTCCACCGGTTCCTCCACCTGTTACCAAAATTTTCATAGTTATTATCGCTCGTTTCTACTTTTCTATTTTTAATTTTCTAAAGGCTTCCATAAAGCGATCACCACGGATCTCAAAATTAGGATATTGATCCCAACTTGCATTGGCTGGTGATAATAAAACCACATCTCCTGGTTCGCTATTTTCTAAAGCTACAGGAACCGCAGCTTCCACAGACTCTGCTGTGCAGATCGTTGGTATGCCCGCTTTTTCACCAGCATCCTTTAATTTCTCTTTAGTTTCACCAAAAGTGATCAATCCCTTCACTCCTTCAAGTGATGGAATGAGTTCATTAAAGCTATTGCCCCGATCAAGTCCACCGGCGATCAAAATCAATTTTTCTGGTTGAAATCCGCTTAATGCCATCTTAGTTGCTAAGATATTTGTGGCTTTCGAATCATTGTAAAATTTACGTCCTTGCACCTCTCCAACATATTGTGTACGATGTGGTACGCCATGAAAATGACTCAATGTTTCTTTTATTTCTTCATTTGAGACATTATATTGTTTTGCAACAGTAATAGCTGCTAACGCATTTTCAACATTGTGCGCCCCTGGAACACCTATTTCTGAGATCTCCATGACTTTTTCTTTGTCGTAATAAATAACTCCCTCAAAAGAATAAGCACCTGTCGCTAAGACTTGATCTGTCGCAAAAGGTAACACTTTCGCTTTTGTTTTTTTACTTAGTTCCTGTAATTCTTTCTGATTCCAATTCAGTACAAGATAATCCTCTGACGTCATGTTTTTTTGCAAATGCCATTTAGCTTTGACATAGGCTGGGCGAGAGCCATGATAGTCGATGTGTGCTTCATAGATATTCGTGATCACTGCAATATGGGGACGAAGATCAGTAATTCCCATCAATTGAAAACTTGAAAGTTCCATAACAATCTTGTCTTCCGGATTAGCTTCTTGTGCCACACTACTTGCAGGAAAGCCAATATTACCAGCTAAACGAGTGATACCTGCTGATTTCCCCGCATTCAACAATAACCCAGTCATTGTTGTTGTCGTCGTTTTTCCGTTGGTGCCTGTTATGCCGATAATTGGGCATTCCGCTACTTCGTAAGCCAGTTCAACTTCCGTAATTACCGGAATACCCATTTCTTGAGCTTTTGCAACTAATGGATGTGTATAAGGAATACCTGGATTTTTGACCAGCATTAAAAATTTTTCATCTAATAATTCAATTGGGTGACTACCAGTCACTACTTTGATCCCTAAAGAAAGCAATTCTTGGGCTTCAGGATTTTCATCAAACGGTTTTCCGTCATTAACGGTGACAAGTGCGCCCAGTTCATGTAATAACTTGGCCGCACTAAATCCACTTTTTGCTAATCCTAATACAAGGACTTTTTTATTTTCATAAGTTGTTATTTTTTTCATTCTCGTCATCTCCTACCATACGATCCACAATGTGATCAATGAAGTAATTACACTTGTTATCCAAAAGACAGTATCTATCTTCCATTCAGACCAACCACTCATCTCGAAATGATGATGGATCGGTGACATTTTAAAGATTCTTTTACCAGTCAATTTGAAAGAAGATACTTGTAACATCACGCTAGCTGTTTCGATGACATACATCAGACCGATCAATAGTAATGTCCATTCCTGATTGAGCATGATCGAGATTGCTGCTAACAATCCTCCTAATGCTAAGGAACCGACATCCCCCATGAATATTTTGGCAGGCTTGCGATTATAGACGAAAAATCCTAGTAAACCACCTAAAACACTCAAGCAGATAATTAAGACATCATACTGCTGTTGGTGCCAAGCGATAACTGCGTAGGTCAGAAAAGAAATACTTCCTAATCCAGCTACTAAGCCATCAATACCATCTGTTAAGTTAACAGCATTGGAAAAGCCAACTAACCAGAAAATCGCGAATAATCCGTACAACCAACTTAATGGAAGAGCAATTCCAAAAAAATTCAGTGTTCCAGGGTATCCTTCACCACGATAAACGAGATAAAAGATGATTCCCCCAACAATTTGGCCAATCAATTTTTGCTTTGAGTTCAATCCCATATTTCTTTTCTTGAAGATTTTGATGAAATCATCCAAAAAACCAATTGCTCCATATAGGGCAAGTACAAAAAGTAGGATGAAAAGAGTAGGCGTTAACTGTTGTTGCCAAGCGCCTACCCAGATACCAGTCAAGAGCGCACTGATTAAAAACACCAATCCCCCCATCGTTGGAGTTCCGGCTTTTACATTATGCCATTTAGGTCCTTCCTCACGAATGGCTTGGCCTTGTTTTTTCATTTGAAAATAACCAATAAATAACGGCATTGTTGCAATCGTCATTGCACAACTACTCGCAATGGGAATTAATGTTTGTGTCAAATCCATGCTCTCTTCTCTCCTATTATTCTTTTAGATGGAAACTTAATGTTTCGTCAGATATTTTTTCATAAGGTGCGAGGCTTTGTTCTGTACAGTAACCATCACCGTGGAATGTCACTTCGACACCAAGTATTTTTCCTAATTTCATGATATCCGCCTTTGACCAACCTGTCACATCAGGCATCAATGCAGTACCACCACTATATAGAATCAATTTTTCTCCCGATATCAGCTCATCCCCATTTGCTGTGGATTGCGCTTCTACCTTATTTCCATCGCCAATGACTACTGGTTGCAAACCGCTCTTTTGTGCATCAGCAGCGGCAATATCAGGATTTAAATTACGATAGTCAGAAACAGTGATATTTTCCGTCTTTTTCTCTTCTGGCGTAGCTGTTTCAGCTTCTTTGAAATCCATTGCTCGTTTCAGTAAGGGGTTCGCAATTTTTGCTAAAGCCGTGCGGTCATATGTCTTAGGATGTTTCATTGTCAGATAAAGGACATATTCGGGATCCTCAGCTGGTACCATTTCGACGATCGAATACAGATACGCGGTATCACCTGTTAGATAACCTCCTGTATCAGAAGCAATCTGGGCTGTTCCTGTTTTAGCTGCAATATTGTATCCCGGAACATTATATACTCCGTAAGCACTACCGTAATTTTCATCTTCTATGACATCTCGCATATACTCACGAACTTTTTCTGTCGTTTCTTTCGAAAATGGCTGTCCTAACACTTCCGTTTCAGTAGAGACTTCTTCTCCAGTATTTGGATCAACGATCTTACTAATGTAACGTGGTTGGATCATAGTGCCGTTGTTGGCGATCGCACTGAAAGCTTTCATCATTTGGAAATTCGTGACACCAATCGCTTGACCATACGCACTCATCGCTTGGTCAACGATATTAGCAGTTGGTAAAGCACCCGCAACTTCATCATCTAAACCAGAGTGGGTACTTTGCCCAAATCCTAGTTTTTGCAAATAGTTAAACCACTTGCCACCTAAACGCTGTTCCAGCATTACCATACCCACGTTACTAGACCATGAAAGAGCTTGGCGCATGGTCAGCATTCCTTTTTTACCAAAGTCATGGTCATTGATCGTGGCATCAGCTACTTTGATCTGTCCAGATAGGAAAGTCTCATTTTCATCGAATTTACCTTCTTCGATCGCTGCTGCTGTCGTGAAGATTTTCATTGTTGAACCTGGTTCATAAGAATCTTGTACAAGGATGTTACGCCACACAGCATCTTCACCAGTCAACCCTTCCATCGTCTCAGGATTGAACGTCGGGCGTTGGCTCATCGCAGTGATCTCACCAGTTTTAGCTTCCATCAATATCGCAGTCAATTCTTCAGGTTGATATTCTTCATTGACTTGATCCATCAATGTTTCTAAGTAACTCTGCAGACGACTATCAAGAGTCGTATACACATCTTTACCGTCTGTTGCCTTTTCTTCTTCTGCTACAGTACCTGGTAATGGATTTTGGAAATTATCTTTTTGATAGTAGATCTTTCCGTTTTGTCCACTCAAAATATCATTATAAGCAGATTCGATCCCAAGTCGGCCAACCAGACCATTTTCTTCTTCATCCGGTACCGCATAGCCAATAAAATGGGAAGAAAATATCCCACTAGGATACATACGTGCAGGATGATTATCGAAATAAAGCCCATTAACATCAGCCGCTTTCATCTCTGCTTCGATGTTTTGTTTCGTCTCTTGGGTGATATTACGTCCATAATTCCCAAATTCTACTTGGTAGAGATTTTGTTCGGCTCCATCGCGTAGTACCTTCAAGGCTTTACTTTTTTCCATTGAAAGGTTTTTGCTGATAATATCCGCAAGTGTATCGAAATCTTTTTCTTGTGCATATAATTTTTTGTTTCCAGTCGTGTATGTTTCGGAAAGAATTGCTTTGATCGAGTAAGACGTGGCATCTTCTGCTAGTGCCACCCCATTACGGTCAAAGATCGTGCCTCGTTTTGCCTTGACCTCTTCACTACCTTGATAAAGCTGGTTCGTTTTTTCTTCTAGTGATGTGCCAGCCACATGTCCACCGATCACGATGTATGCAAAACGAACGGCAAATAAAAAGAACAATCCAATACTCGTAGCAAATAAAATGATACCTACTTTTTTGCGATTGTTCATCGGATTTAGATTTTTCTTTTCCATAAACCGCCGGAATTTATTTTTAAGACTCATTTACTTCACTTTCCTTAAATTGTCGTCATTGATTGACAACCCTTTTTCTTCTGCGATTTTTTTAACACGCTCGGTACGAGAAAGTTCACTTTTCTCTTGCTCCAAACTGATTTTTTCTTGATTTTTTTCATTATATTCAACCTGTAGCGCCCCGATTTGCTTTTCCATACCACTAATATTGGTTCGTAACATCACTGTTAATACGCAAAGTGCGATGACAGAAAAAGCAATACACACTACGGCAAGCTTTTCGAAAATAGAGATTTGCTTCAAACGTTTTGCTGGAGATTGAGGAAGAACAATTTCTTTCTCTGAGGGTGAATCTGGCAGAGGTTGCTCTGGTAGTTCAATTTCTTGTAAATCATATGGATATTGTTGGACTTTCTTTAGTTCTGCCATTCTTCTACTCCTCTTTCTCTCGTATTTTTTCAGCGATACGCAATTTTGCACTACGAGAACGATTGTTTTCTGCCACTTCTTCTTCAGATGGTAACATCGGTTTTCTCGTTATCACTTTTAATTCAGGTTGAAACTCATCAGGTACGACCGGCAACCCTGGTGGTAAATCTTTGATCGTACTATATTCTTTGAACATGTTTTTGACGATCCGATCTTCTAATGAGTGGAAAGTGATCACACTGAGCCGGCCACCGACCTTCAATAAGCGGATTGCTTGCTCTAAGGAGGCTTGCTCCGCACCTAGCTCATCATTGACTGCAATTCGCACAGCTTGAAAAATGCGTTTTGCAGGATGACCGCCTTTTCGTCTTGCTGGGGCAGGAATCACCTGTTTGATGATTTCTACTAATTCCCCGGTTGTTTCAATCGGATGATCTTTTCTCACCCGTTCAATTTCTCTGGCAATTTGTTTTGAAAATTTTTCTTCTCCATAACGAAAGAAGATCTTTACTAATTCGTTGTAAGGATATTCGTTGATCACATGATATGCTGACAAAGGTGCCGATTGATCCATTCGCATATCCAAAGGCGCATCTTGATGATAACTGAATCCACGTTCTGCTTCGTCTAACTGTGGCGAAGATACGCCTAAGTCGTAAAGTATCCCATCGACCTTAGGTACGTATTCAGTCAAGCGCTCTTCAAGCTCACGGAAATTTGCTTTGATAAAAGTGACCATACCTTTTTCGACATACTCAGCCAAACGGATTTTTGCGTAATCGATTGCGATCTGATCTTGATCAAATGCATAAAGATGACCCTCTGTATTCAATTGGCTTAATAAGTATTCGCTATGTCCGGCTCCGCCGAGTGTACAGTCCACATAAATTCCGTTCGGTTTGATTGCAAGTCCATCTACCGTTTCTTTTAACATGACTGTATAGTGTTGAAATGTTTCAGTCATTGGTCAGCCTCTTCCTATTTCTTATAATCCGAAATCAATCATATTTTCAGCGATTTCATTAAAGTTTTCTTCCGCAGCTTCTGAAAATTCTTGCCATTTGGCTTCATCCCAAATTTCGATCCGGTTTGACACTCCAACAATGACACACTCTTTCGTTATAGTTGCGTAGTTTCTTAATGTATTAGGGATATTGATACGTCCTTGCTTGTCCAACTCACATTCTGTAGCTGCTGAGTAGAAAAAACGGACAAAGGTTCTAGCATCTTTCTTTGCTAGAGGCATATCATTGAGTTTCGACTCTAATGCGTTCCATTCGCTCATCGGATAGCCAAAAAGACAACCATCTAATCCACGAGTCAACACGAATTGTTCGCCTAGTTCTTCACGCAGTTTTGAAGGCACGATCAAGCGACCTTTTGCATCAATATTATGCCGAAATTCGCCCATTAACATCGAAACTACCCCCAATCCTCCACTAACTAAAATCAGTCTACCACAATCCCCCACTTTCTACCACCTTTTATGGGAAATCTGAGAATAACTTTTTGATTAGTAAAAAAAATTTTAACAATCAAGCTGATAAAAGATTTTTTAAAGTCTTTTAACAGCCTGATTGCGCCATACTAGAGAAACGAAAGGATGTTTAGGACGATCAAAACGATATACATGACTAAGGTTACCAAAAAAGTAAGACGCCAAGTCATTTTGAAATAACGTGAATACACAAGTTCGTCATAATAATAAGCTTGGAATAACGCGATACAGATTGCCATTAAAAGGATGGTGATCAATAAAAAGGGCAAAAATGAAGACGTATCGGTATTACGAGACAATGCATGGATGCCTCCCCACAAAAAAGGAACGGCTAAATCAGGTGCTTTGACTTTGAAACGCCGAGTCAATGCAAATATTTTTACTAGAAATTGACAACCAAAAATCACGATTGCCGGAAAGATGTACCAAAACAATACAAGTGGTGAAAAACTGCCCATTCGACAAATCTCCTTTTTTATCGTTGCGTTCAGTATACGTAATTTAGTTTACACAACGATTTCATTTAGTTTAAATTTATACTGTTTTATTATGTTGTTGCAGCCGTTTTTTGACAAATCAAGATTGATGATCAGTGGGTAGTCTCTTTCAATGTGTTCTTTTCAAGAATTGGTTATAATAGAAGAAAGAAGTATTGAGGAGGTTCCCAATGATAAAGTATTTTACACTTGAAGACCAGAAATTGGTTGATTCAATGGAAGAAACGGCTGAAACCATTTGGTATTGTGTCGAGCGACCCACAGAAGAAGAAATCAATCAATTGATCAAACAGTTCCAAATACCTAAAGATTACCTCACGTCTGTCTTAGACGATGCAGAAAACTCCCGAGTAGAAGAATTTAATCAAGAAAAGCTGACAAAACCAGCATTGGTATTATTACAATATCCTTTTCCAAAAACAAGTCCTAGCGGATATTTCCAAGTAGATACTTATCCGTTTTCGATTATTCTCACGCCCAAAAAGAAGCTTATCACAATTACGAATCACGAACCACTTTTTTTGAAAAAAGTCTTTCATCAAACGTTTCAAAGAAACGATCTTTCGACCACTCTAAATATTTTTATGCAGTTACTTTGGCAGATCACTCAGTCCTATAACACTTATCTTTCTACCTTACTTGCCCAATGTGATCTGTTGGAGACACAACTAAAAGTCTCAACTGAAAATAAGCAATTGTATCAAATCATGGATATCCAAAAAAGCTTAGTTTATTTCAAAGAAGCGACTGCCTCGAATCTTGAAGCGTTACAACAACTAGCCGAGAACCAATCGGTAAAAAATAATCACGCGATGATGAATCACCTCAGAGACGTGATTATCGAAACAGAACAAGCAAAGACCACCGCTCGTATCCGCTTAAAGCTTGTCGAACAGATGAACCAAACATTCTCTGCCATCATTTCAAACAACTTAAATAATATTATGAAAATTTTAACTTCTTTAACGATTATCTTAACGATTCCAACAATCATTGGAAGTATATACGGTATGAATATTAAACTACCAATTGCCGAAAGGGATGATGCTTTTCTTTGGTTGATACTATTGACCGTGATCATTTCACTTCTGACCACTTATTATTTGAAAAAAGGTAAGTTTTTATAGAGATGCCCTCTTGTAGAATCAATGAAAAGCATGTAAAATCAACTTAACAATAATAAATCGAGGTAATCACGATGCGAGAAAAAAAACAAACAAGCACTTTTGCGAAAGTCACAAAATTAGTGATTTGGACAATGTTGATTTTGACAATCGGCTCAGTCGTTCTAACTGCTGTAATCAGTGTCATGTAAAAATAATGGAGGTTGCGCCAAATTTGGCGTAACCTCCATTTCCTGTTATTAATTATTATCATCAAGAGTCTGTCACATTGGTTACTACATACTTAAACTAACCTCTTTTTTGTTTGTTCTTGGTTGCTGTCTTACTTGATTCGATATATTTTTATGTTGGCTTTTACTCTCGCATCACTTGTTAGCATCGAAAAACTTTTCTTATTTTCATTTTGAACTCTGGCTACTGACTGTTTGGACTGATTCGCTTGTTCTTCTCACAATCTAAACTCTAAATTTGGAATGTCTTTCGTCTGGGATGAAGGAACTTGCTGTAAATCTTTCAAAAAATCCTTCAATTCTGCGGGAAAATTCTGTCCATCCGATGATTCTATCATTTTTAAAATATATTCACCTGTCGACGTATCTTTTAAATCAATAGTTTTTTGATTCGCCAAGCTGTTATACAGATTCTGTGATTTACTGTGAGACGGTTGAGTAGGAATCGCCTGTTGATATATTTCAGCCTTAAAACGATAGGGGTATGTTTGCTCTCCGAACTTAATTAGACTTTCTACTACACCGTGTGTTAAGCTTTCTTCGTTTTCACCTCTTACATTTTTTGCTTCAAATACAGGATTATCATTGGGATTGCGCAGTTTAACTGTGTCAATTTCTTTTCCTCCATGAGTTGTAAAACTGACCTCTAAATTCGGATTATCTTTTGTTTGGGATGAAGAGGCTTTCTGTAATCCATCCAAAAATCCCTTTAAAATTTCCTCATTTTCCATATTGGTTGTTCGATTACGTGAGTCTGTTCCCTGATTTCGCTTGGATGGTCTTGCTTCAAACTTAGGGATTGCATAAGCAAAAGAAGTCTCATCTTTTTGAATAGTATTCAGACTTTTTACTTCCTGATCATGTAATTCACTTGTATCTTTCTTAATTAAATATGAAGCCTCCTTAGATTGATGATTTTTTTCTACATTCTTTGCTAGTTTATCTTTTTTTCTCCAGTCAAAAACTGAATTTTGTTTTTCTATTGTTTGGAATGTCTGTTCCTGACTGGATGATCTTACTTCAGACTGAGGGATTTCATCTTTTTGAGTACTATTCGTACTCTTTACTACCTGATCATGTAACGCACTTGTGTCTTTCTTGATTAAAAAGGAAGCTTCCTTGGAGAGCCTACGATGATATCTTGGATGAATTTGCCTACTTCCGTTTAGGGATTGTTGCAATCCATCATTTGTATTGCAAGATGTATGGCCCTTATATTCACTAGATTCTTTACGTTTAAATTTCAATTTTTTAGGAACATACTCACTACTAAATTGTTTAGGAACCGTACCTGTCACATTCGCTAGCCCATTTGAAGCTAGAAAGTTTTGATCTATACTGCTTGGGGAATTCTCTGTAATACATTACGATAGCTTTGAGTTGCATTTGCTGTAGTATTTAAATCTACGAAGGACTTTCTTGATTTCTTTCTCCAAATGAGGTGCATGCATTTCCTACAACTCGATCATTCCTTTGATTAATCGGCTGTAGTGTTGTATTTTTAAGAATATCTTTCGGATAATAAAGATAAGTAATAATTGGGTTGGCTCTCACATTTAGTGATTCATTCCCTATGCGAATAGCTAATCTATTCAGAACTTCTTGAGTATTTGTCTTATTAGCGTCATGCATTCGATTAATAAACTTTCCACCTGTTTCTCTGAAATCAATTCCTGCCATATCTTACACTCCTCGCATTTTTATGTATTTGTTTTATTCCATTCCTTTTTCTTAGAAAAGCTTCTAAAAGTGTACGTTCCTAAATCACCCATTTACAAAAAACTTTTATAATTTCCTTGTTTATCTACAGAAATACTTTAGACTATTTATGACATCATTTTCCTACTAACCTCAAGTATCTATTCTTAGTGTTCAAAAAATAATTATTTTCAATAATCATACGTTCAAACTAATTTATGTGTAGTGTTTTTTTCAAACATAATCAAAAAATGGGAAAACATTAGTACTGAATTTATCTTTTCATCATTGACCAAAATTTTTATGATTAGTAAAAATATGCCTTTGTAATCGGATTAACTATTGACTAACTATCGATAGTTCTTGGATTTAAAAATCTTACTCTCAAAATCATAAAAAAAGTATAATAAAATACAATATAAAAATAACTAATTATTTTTTCTGTTGGGAAAAATTTCAACTGTTTTTTTACCCCTATTCCCTAAAAAAGCAAAATAAAATCACCCTAGCCAATCTAGACAAAGGGTGATTTTTATTTTCTATTTATTTTTTCGCCAAACGTAACAACTCTTTGGCGTGTTCGATCGTTAAAGGCGTGATTTCACTTCCCGCTAACATTCGTGCTATTTCATTTTCTCTTTCAGCTGCGGCTAATTCGGAGACGGATGTTTGTGTTCTTCCGCCGACGACTTCTTTTACAATGTAATATTGATAATCCGCTACCGCAGCCACTTGAGGGAGATGCGTGATACAAAGTACTTGGGAATACTTGGATATTTTCAATATCTTATCCGCAATGGCTTGTGCCACTCTGCCACTAACACCAGTATCAACTTCGTCAAAAATGATACTAGTCACACCTTGTCCAGAAGAAAAAATGGTTTTCAGAGCAAGTAATACTCGTGACAATTCTCCACCTGATGCTACCTTGACTAGAGGCTTCAATGGTTCTCCTGGATTTGTCGTAATATAAAATTCAACGATATCAAAACCTTGCTCATCTAAGCGTCCATTTGCTTGCGTTGAAAAACGAACTTCAAATTCGGTGTTTTCCATATAAAGACTCTTTAATTCACGCATAATCGACTGTTCTAAGTCACTTGCGATCGTTTTTCTTGCTTGATGGAGTTCTTCTGCACATTGAAACGCCCACTCTTCTTTTTGGGTCAGTTCATTCTTCATTTTATCAAGTTGACCTTCTGTAAAATCAGATGAATCCAATTCTTCTGTGATTTCTTCATAGTAGGCTAATATAGCTTCAACTGAATCGCCATATTTACGCTTCAATTGACGAATCGTTTCCATGCGTTGCGTCACTTCTTCCAAACGATTCTCATCCAGTTCAAGCAGATCGATTTGTCTACTCATGTCCCCTACTGCATCTTGCAATAAATAATAGGCACTCTGGATATTATCAAAAATTGCTTCATACTCTGAATCAAGATGGGCAATACTTTGGATCTCGGAAACAGCCGTTCCCACCCCATCAAGACTGCTTTGTTCGCCTTCACTAAGCGCCCCATAAGCAGTAGCTAAACCATCAACGATTTTTTGATAATTACTTAATTTATCGCGCTCTTCTCGAAGTTTTTCTTCTTCACCAACTTCTAATTGGGCAGCTGCGATTTCTTCTTGTTGGAAATTCAACATATCGATACGTTGGACATAGTTTTTTTCGTTTTGTTGGATTTTACGCACTTTTCTTTCAAGTTCACGATACGCTTGATAGGCTTCTTGGTACGCTCTTTTTTTCTGTTGGAATGTCGAGTCCCCAAAACGATCAAGTAACACAAGATGTGATTCAGGTTGCAATAGTTCCTGATGTTCATTTTGACCTTGGATATCCACTAAATAACTACCTACGCGTCGCAAATTCGCTAATGTCACGATATGTCCATTCACTCGACAAACATTCTTACCTGCTAAAGACATATCTCGACGGACGATCAGATTTGAACCATCGGACTCAATCCCTAACTCTTCCATCAAAGCTTCAAAACCTTCTTGTTTAGGCCATTCAAACAACCCTTCCAGAATACATTTATCGGCACCTTGACGAATATAATCACTTGATCCGCGACCACCTGCTAATAAGCCCAAAGCATCAATAATAATTGACTTACCGGCTCCGGTTTCTCCTGTTAATGCTGTCATTCCCTCATGAAACGACAAACGCAATTCAGGAATAATCGCAAAATTGGTGATACTGATTTCTTGTAGCATTGCAATCACTCCTTAGATTAAAGGTAATGCAGAAAATCTTTCTTTAATTGAACAGCATCTTCTTCCAATCGTGTGATCATCAACACATTGTCATCATCGTTGATGATCGAGAATAATTCTTTTTTGTAACGTTTATCGATTAAATTTGCAGCTGCAGAAGCATTGCCTGGCAAAGTCTTTAAAATAACAAATTTTTCCATCTGGTCAACTGTTACAAATGCGTCTTTCAATAGTTTTTCTAGCTTTGTGCTCACATCTTCACTTGTTTCAGCAGGCAGGCTATAACGATAGCCACCATCAACTGCGGGAACTTTGATCAACTTAAGCTCTTTGATATCTCTTGAGATCGTTGCTTGTGTAACAGAAATCCCTTTATTTTTTAATATTTCAACAAATTCTTCTTGTTTACGTATATCTTGTTCATTTAGTAATCGAGTAATCAAACGATGTCGATCTTTTTTTCTCATGCTCAATCCGCTCCTTCACCAATCCTTCTTCTTTCAATGATAGCTTATTTTAAGCGCTTAATAAAGAAGAACTCATAGTCTTTTTTGTCAATTTCTAGACTACCGCTTATGCGTGAATTGTTCATGAGCCATTTCAACGATGTGAGCTGGATCAACGTTCGCATAGATCGTTCCTTTATCTGATACTTTTTTTAAGTGCGCTAAAAATTCAATATTTCCCTCTCCACCTGTAATAGGAGAGTAACTTAGATCTAATACATCAAACCCTTGCTCTGTGGCAAACGTCAAAATTTGTTCGATGACTTGTTGATGGGTTGTTGCTTCTCGAACGATTCCATTTTTACCGACTGCTTCTCTACCTGCTTCAAATTGTGGTTTGATCAATGCAATTACTTCACCCTCTGGCTTCAAAATTGCATGTAATGGCGGTAGTATCAGCTTCAAAGAGATGAATGATACATCAATGACAGCGACTTCTGGTTCACCTTGAGCAAAGTCTTCAGGTTTTGCATAACGAAAGTTAACACGTTCCATCACGACCACTTTTGGATCTTGTCTGATTTTCCATGCTAACTGATTGTAGCCTACATCTAAGGCATAGCTCATTTTTGCTCCATTTTGCAAGGCAGCATCGGTAAAGCCTCCTGTGGATGCCCCAATATCAAGCAATACTTTATCTTTGACTGTTAGATCAAATTGTTTTAATGCTTTTTCTAGTTTCAATCCACCACGAGAAACATACGGTAATTTTTTCCCTTTGATTTTTAATTCACTACTAACGGGGATTTTTTCTCCTGGTTTATCAAAACGTTCATTTTTTTCATTATAGATCAATCCTGCCATCACGGAACGTTTCGCTTGTTCCCTTGTTTCAAATAGCCCTTGTTTGACGGCTAATACATCTACTCGTTCTTTTTCCATCCTCTTCCTCACTTCTCATCAAATCGTTTGACCAACTGACGAAGAATCTCTCCATCAAATGAACAAACTTCTTGTTCTAACTCGGCAATGATCCTATGGGCGGAATGGATTTCTCGTTGCAACGCAGCTCTTGTTTGCTCGACCCCTAATAAGCGTGGATACGTATTTTTATCCGCTTGTTCATCCTTGCCAGCTGTTTTTCCTAATGCTTCTGTCGTACTAGTCACATCCAATAAATCATCACGGATCTGAAAAGCTAATCCCAGATGAGCGGCAATTTGTTGTAATTGTACCAAAACTTCTTCTGGTTGTTCTGCTAAAATCCCACCTGCCAGCAAAGCATAACGTATCAAACGCCCAGTCTTTCGTTCATGGATCAATGCTAGTTCTTCTAGCGTCAAATCTTTCGTTTCCCCTTGGATATCTGCCGCTTGTCCTGCAACCATGCCTTGTGTCCCAGCACTAACAGCCAATTGTTGCAATAATAACAATTTTGGTGAGTTCGCTAAGTGGGTCATGCTGATCAACTGGAAGGCACCCGTCAATAATCCATCCCCTGCTAAAATTGCGATTGCTTCCCCATAAACTTTATGGTTGGTTGGTTTTCCTCGACGCAAGTCATCGTTATCCATTGCTGGAAGATCATCATGGATCAATGAATACGTATGGATCATCTCTAATGCTGCTGCTACTTGATAAGCAGAAGCATCGATCTTGGCATCAAAGGAAGCCACGGTTGCTAATAAAGCAAGTGGACGGATTCTCTTTCCTCCTGCATGGATCGAATAGATCATGCTTTCTTTCAAGCGTTCATCCGAAGTATATTCCGTAATGAAAGAAACCATTTCTTCTTCTACCAAAGGAAGGTGAGTCGCAGAAAATTCGGTTAGTTTCATTGTGTCCCCTCTTTCTCGTCAAAAGTGATCTCTTCATTCGTCTCAGTCATCATTTTTGTAAGGGTTTCTTCTGCTTTAGAAAGAGTATCTTGACATTGCTTACTTAATTCCATTCCTCTTTTGAACGCATCTAACGCTGATTCTAAAGGAACGTCTCCTTGCTCTAATTGTATGACGATTTTTTCTAATTCTTGCAATGATTCTTCAAATGTTGGATTTGCCATCTTATTCTGTCTCCTTTTTGATCTGTTCCACTTTGCCTTTGACCTGTCCATCTGCATAATGAATGACTAACTCATCACCGACTTGGATCTCATCGACACTTTTTGCCACCTGATCATGTAACGTGGTGTAGCTATACCCTCTACCCATGATTTTTAAAGGACTAAGTAAATCAAGTGACTGAACCGTCTGTTGAAACTTTTGTTGCTGTTGCTGCATATATTGGTACATTTTTTCTTCTAGTCGTTTTTCTAAGTAGCTTGTTTCTTGCTTGGCTGATTTCACTCGATAAATTGGTGCAACTTGTTGCAACTGATGACTTAAGGTCATGGTTTGTTTTTCTTTTGCATAGTAGATTTGTTGCGTTGCTTGATACAAGCGTTGCCGCAATTGATCTAGTTTGATTGTTTGTCCCTCGTAGAGACGTTCAGGTTGGCGAAAGACATAGGATTGTCTTGAGCGGGCAAACCGCTCTTGTTTTCGTTGGATTTGGCGTAAAAACCCTTGCTCTAATCGGGCTTGTCTTTCCTTGATCCGCATCAACTCTTCCGATAATACTGGAACAGCCAACTCAGCTGCTGCCGTCGGTGTCGCTGCTCGAACATCAGCCACTAAGTCAGCAATCGTCGTATCTGTCTCATGACCGACAGAAGAGATACTCGGTGTTTTTGCTAGATAAATCGCACGAGCCACCCGTTCTTCATTGAAGGGCCAAAGATCCTCGATCGACCCACCACCACGTCCGATGATCATTGTATCGAAATTTCCTAACGCTTCAACGCGTTGGATATTGCGGACGACATCATCTGCTGCTTGGTTTCCTTGCACAACAGTTGGAAACAAAACAAGTTGCGCGATTGGGTACCGGCGTTTGATCGTCGTGATAATATCACGAATGACCGCACCACTAGGACTTGTTAAAACGGCGATGCGTTTTGGAAATCTCGGCAATGCCTTTTTAGGTCCAGCAAATAGCCCTTCTTTCATCAATTTCTCTTTTCGTTCTTCTAACTCTTGATACAACGCACCAACACCATCAGGCTCCATGTATTCAACGTAAATTTGATAAGAACCGCTGGCTTCATAAAGGGATATCCGACCGATCACCAACACTTTCATGCCCTCTTTTGGTTGAAAACGTAACTTTTGGAAAGCACCTTTGAACATGATTGCAGAGATTTTTGCGTGATCATCTTTTAAACTGAAATATTGATGCGCATTCGCTCGCATACGGAAATTCGAGATTTCGCCAGTTAGATAAACTCTTTCCAGATATGGGTCTGCTTCAAATTTTCGTTTCAAATATTTAGTTAAGGTGGTAACTGTTAAATATTCTTGCGTCATAACTCTCCTCGCTCTGCTTCAGCTGATTGGACCGTTTGTGCCATCAACATCGTGATCGTCATTGGACCTACTCCTTTAGGGACAGGCGTGATATAGCTTGTAAGAGGAGCGACTTCATCGAATTTGACATCGCCGATCAGTTTTCCATTTTCATCCCGATTCATCCCCACATCGACAACTACCGCACCTGGTTTAACGAAGTCTTTTGTTACAAAATGACCACGCCCGATAGCTACTACGAGTATATCTGCTTCACGAGTTAACGCTGGAAGGTCTTTCGTTTTTGAATGAGCAATGGTGACCGTCGCATCAGCCATCAACAAAAGTTGCGCCATTGGTTTACCGACAATATTACTGCGACCGATCACTACTGCACGCTTACCAGCCAAATCAATATCATATGCCTCAAACATCTTCATGATCCCAAAAGGCGTACAAGGGATCTTATCAGGATTCCCTGCAAATAAACGTCCTAGATTCAAAGGATGGAACCCATCTACATCTTTTTTAGGATCGATTGCTAATAACACTTTCTCTTCATCAATATGTTTTGGTAAAGGCAATTGCACAAGGATCCCATGGAAGCTTGGATCATTGTTATATTTTTCAATTTCATTTAGAAGCTCATCTTCGGAGATCTTTTGACTATAACGCTCGACTTTTGAATAAATACCTAATTGATTCGCAACTCGTTCTTTGTTACGAACATAGACCTGACTTGCTGGATTTTCTCCAACTAATAAAACAACTAATCCGGGATTGATCTGTCGTTCGTTAAGCTCTTTTACTTTCAACGCAAGTTCTGCTTGCATTTTTTCTGCTAATTCTTTTCCATTCATCAATTCTGACATACGATCACTCCCAGATATTTTTGCTTTCATTCTACCATATAAACCACTTATAACATAACCAGATTTACTAACTATCATAGAAAAAAGCTAGGACTTACGCCCCAGCTTCTAATTCTTTTAACACATTCGATAACATACCATTTACAAACTTACGTGAACGGTCGTCACTGAATGTTTTAGCTAACTCGATTGCTTCATTCAATGCAACAGTTGCAGGCACGTCATCCACGTACATCATTTCGAAAATCGCGATTCTTAAAATAATCAGATCCATTTTGGAAATGCGGTTGATCCGCCAATTATTTTTTAAATGCTTTTCGATGATCGTGTCTAACGATGCTTTTTTTGCACAGACGCCACCAACTAGTGTGTCTAGATATACTGGAACAAATTCTGATTGCTCTTCATTGATCATCTCTTGATGGTCCAACTCGATCGCATTGAAAATCGCATCTTCTTTTGTCAGATCAGTGTTAAAATCTAATGGGAACAATGCCTGTAATGCCATCTCGCGGATCTCGTGTCTTGATAACTCTTTATTCATTTTCTTCCTCTTCGTCCTCAAAAAGTTCATCGATTGCTGGTTGTTCCAATTTTCCTGGTACAACTGCTACGACATGGATATTGACTTCAGCTAATGCAATGTCGGTCATGAAAAGCACTTCTTGGTGAACACGATCCTGCATTTCCATCGCTACTTTTGGTACTGATACGCCATATTCTAAATAACAATATAAGTCAACTTTCAAACCTTCTTCGTCATTGACTAAATATACACCTTTACCATGCGCTGCGCGACCTAGCAATTCTGTGACATTGCTAGCAAAAGTCCCACGCATTCCGTAGACCCCTTCGACTTTAGAAGCTGCAATACCGATAATGACTTCGATCACTTCTGGTGCAATCACGATTTCTCCTAAATCTTGATTAGCATGTAAGACTAAGTTTTTTTCGTCTGCCATTTTTATTTATTCCTCCTTTTGCCTACATACATCTTTCACTTCAAAAAGCGAAGTCATGTACCTAGGAAAACTGTCGCCTGTAAATCAGTCATGCGTGAAAAAACGCGCCGTTTACAATCGCTTGATTTCTCTTATAGTGTATCATTAAATGAGCCCATTTTCTATAACAAAGTCTGAGTTTTGACATTTACATTTATTGAAAAATGCTGATTATCACAAAATAATCAATTCTTTTGGTGAGTGAGTCAATACCCGGTTTCCTTCAGCAGTGATCAATAAGTCATCTTCGATCCGGACGCCACCGATTCCTGGTAAGTAGATTCCTGGTTCATCTGTAATGACATTGCCCACAACAAATGGTTTCTCTGCTCGCGCAGATACATTAGGACCTTCATGGATCTCTAAGCCGATACCATGGCCAGTGGAGTGGCCAAATGCTTCCCCATAGCCGTATTTGCTGATGTAGTCTCTTGCTACTGCATCAAGTTGGATACCTGTCACTCCAGGTTTTGCTGCTTCTAGAACTGCCAATTGGGCATCTAAAACGATTTGATAGATTTCTTTCAGTTGTTCTCCAGGATCGCCGATTGCAAACGTACGTGTCATGTCAGAAACGTATCCTTCATAGTAGCAACCAAAATCGATCGTGATCAAATCACCTTGTTCAATGATCTTTTGGCTAGCCACTCCGTGTGGCATTGCTGAACGAACACCACTTGCCACGATGGTTTCAAAAGACACACCTGATGCACCTAGTGAACGCATATAGAAATCTAATTGATTCGCGACCTCGATCTCTGTCATCCCTGGTTGGATCATTTTAAGGATATGATCATAAGCCATATCAGCGATGCTACAAGCTTTTTCAATGATCACTAATTCATCTTCATCTTTTACTTCCCGTAATTCTTCGATCATGTCAGAAACTGGGATCAACTCTGCATCCAGTAATTCTTCCAATACTGAATACTCTAAAAATGAAACTGTACGTTCTTCAAATGCTAGATTCTTCAATCCTTCTTTTCGAGTCAAATCAGCGACTTCCTCAAAAATTGGTGCGACATTTTTGAGGATCTCAAAACCTTGCGCTTGCGCAGCTGCTTGTTCTGTATAACGGAAGTCCGTAATAAAGAAGGCTTTCTCTAATGTGATGACCGCTAACCCAGTCGTTCCTGTAAAATTAGTCAAATAGCGGAGATTGTAAGGACTTGTCACCAAAAATGAATCTAGATTCGCTTCTCGCATTTTTTTGCGTAACTTTTCTACTCGTAACATCATGTGTAAATTCCTTCTTTCTTTGCACTCTTTTTATCATTATAGCAAACTTTCTTTTTTAAAGGCATAGGAAAGATAAATTCCTTCAATAGAAACGAACAAAGCGTTTTGGCTTGAGCTTTCCCTCAAGTCAAAACGCTTTAGACTTTCATTTCTAAGATCTTTTACCAAAGAAAAATGAGACAACTGCAACTAAGATCACTGCCCCTAAAATAGATGGAATAAGTGCCATACCAGCAGCGCTTGGTCCCCAGTTGCCAAAAATCGCTTGACCGATCGTTGAACCAATCAAACCAGCAATAATATTTGTGATGCATCCCATTGAATTTCCTTTACTTGTGATTGCTCCAGCAATCGCTCCAATGATTGCACCAACAATCAATGTCCATAACCAACTCATCGTATAACCTCCCTCTTTACTCTTTAATTTTATCATAAGAAATAAATAGCAGGCAAACGATGAGGGCTAGCTACAAATCATTTACGCTTGAAAATACCGATCACGCCTCGCTTGACAACGTCGATCAAACTTAAAGAGCGAACCATGTGACTTGGGTCAACATACTTACGGACTGCGCGCAAAACTTCCTTGGGATGTTTTGCAGAAAATGAATAGGTTCCGTTTTTCTTTGTGCGAATCGCAAAACGTGGAATCCATTTTCCTTTGAACATCACCGAGGCAATCACGACATCTACCTCTTCCCATGGGATCTGGACGAATTTCCGTGCATCACGATCATTGTAAAATTCAAAACCATTGTCACCAATCATGATCTTCCCATATTCTGCCACACCTAGATAAGATGTCGCATTCATCGTTAAGTCAACTTTTGTATTTAGGGATTGTACCATTTCAAGCACTCCATTTCTAATCAATCTAAAGTTACAGTACTCAGAAGTATTACTGTTTCAATGATTTGGCCATTCGTTCAGCTTAGCCATACTTTTAATTTCACGTTTTTTACTTCTATATCAAAGACATCTTATCATAAATAGTATGCCTTTTCGAGCATAGATACTATCTCTAATAAACAGTTTTCCACAATCATCCACCATTCGATCGGAAGAAAGCTGAAGTAAAGTCTCGTCGCATTCTAAGAAAAAAGCTGCAACAAAAATCAATGATTGATTTCTGTCACAGCTTGTCTTTTATTGACTTAGATTACATTAATCCGATTAAGTGGAAAACAATACCCACTACGAATAATCCAAGAATGATAACGATTGGTGAAACTTTTTTCTTCAATAACCACATACAGAACAATGTTAGTAACAATGCAGCTAATCCAGGGATCAAGCTGTCTAAGTTGTCTTGTAATGTTGTTACTTTGTAGTCAGATAGAGAAAGGCCAGCTGCTTGTTGTTCCAACGCACTCTTGATACCTTCTGCACCTGCAGGTAAACTACTCCAATCAATGTAAGCACCTTCGTCAAGTTTAACGCTTGATACTACTGGCGCAAAGCCGATTGATACCCAACGGTTAACTAATGAACCTAAGATGAACATACCTAAGATCGAAGCACCTTTAGTGATGTCTTGCAACAAACCACCAGATAAATCTTCTGTGATTTTAGAACCTGCTTTATAGCCGAATTCTTGTGTATACCACATAAATGCCATACGGATGATATTCCAAGCGACGAAATAAATGATTGGGCCTAAGATATTTCCAGCCATCGCTAGAGAAGCAGCTAGCGCTCCAAGGATTGGTCTTACTGTAAACCAGAAGACTGGATCACCGATACCAGCTAGAGGTCCCATCATACCAACCTTAACCCCTTGAATCGCAACATCATCAACAGGTGCGCCATTTGCACGTTCTTCTTCCAGTGCAAGAGTTACCCCTAGAATTGGTGAAGCAACATATGGATGAGTGTTGAAGAACTCTAAATGACGAGTCAACGCAGCCGCACGGTCTTCTTTTGTTTTATATAATTTTTTGATCGCTGGGATCATTGAGAATGCCCAACCACCATTTTGCATACGTTCGTAGTTCCATGATCCTTGAAGGAAAGTCGAACGCAACCAAACAGAAATACGATCTTTTTTAGATAATTGAATTCTTTCTTCTGCCATTTCGTGAACGCCTCCTTTAATAGTTATCGATGATATCGCCTAGTGGGTCACCAGTATTTGAGCTTCCGCCGTTACCTGAACCACCTTGTTTAGAAAGTGCCAAGTAAATAAGAGCTAAAGCAACACCGATTGCGCCTAGACCGATAAGAGTGATTTCTGATACAGTTGCCAATACAAAACCGATTGCAAAGAATGGCCATACTTCTTTTGTAGCCATCATGTTGATAACCATTGCGTAACCTACGGCAACGACCATTCCACCACCGATAGCTAAACCGTCTGTCAACCAAACAGGCATAGATTCAAGTAAGCTTCTTACTGGACCTTCACCAATAGCTAAGATCAAACCAGCAGGGATTGCAATACGAACACCTTGCATACAGATAGCAACAACATGCCATAATTCAACTTTTCTAAAGTTACCATCTTTTGCAGCAGCATCCATCAAATGAACAAACGCTGTCGCAATCGTACGACAAATGATTGTTAATAATAAACCAGCAACAGCAAGTGGCACAGCAATCGCGATTGCTGAAGAAACGCCGGCTGAACCTTGACCACCTAAAACTAAAATAATTGCAGATGCAACAGATGCTAATGCAGCATCGGGAGCGACAGCGGCACCGATATTTGCCCAACCTAAAGCGATCATTTGTAATGTACCACCTAAGATAAGACAAGGAACTAGATTTCCAGTTACTAAGCCGATCAACGTACATGCAACAACTGGTTGATGGAATTGAAATTCATCAAGAATTCCTTCCATACCAGCTAAAAATGCAACGATGATGACTAAGATCACTTGAATAATATTTAAATCCATGATAGTAATCCTCCATTTTTTCTGATAATTAATTAAGCACGATTTTTTAGTTCTTCTTGCGCTTTTTTCAAAATTTCATCCATGTTTCCTTTAGAGTCATTCGGTACTTTACGTACATCGAATTTCACGCCAGATTCTTTCAATTTATTGAATGAATCAATATCGTCTTGACTGAAAGCAAGTACTTTGTTCGGTTGTACTTTACCTGGAGAATGTGCCATTGATCCGACGTTCACTGTTTCTAATGGTACGCCACCTTCAACTGCACGCACGACATCTTGAGGATTTTCAAACAATAGCAATGCGCGTTGACCGCCAAAGTGTTGATCATCTTTTGCAAGTTTGATCATTTGTTCAACTGGTACAACGTGTGCTTTTACACCAGGAGGTGCAGCTTGTTGGATCAATTTTTTACGTAACTCATCTTTTGCTACAGCATCAGATACAACGATGATCCGTGTTGGATTTGTTGTTTTTGTCCAAGCAGTTGCTACTTGTCCATGCAACAAACGTGAATCAATACGTGCTAAAACATAAGTAAACTTACCAGGTGTTCCTGAAGGCGCAGCTTCTTGTGCCGCAGCTTTTGTTTCTACTACTGGTTCTAATTCTTCCGGTTTGACTTTCACGCCTTCTTTTGCTGTTTCAATGATATGAGCAGCAATTTCATGTGCTGATTCCATTGAAAAACGTGAAGCATATGCTTCGATCAGCATAGGCAAGTTCAAACCACTTACGATTGCCCACTTATCTTTGTGTTCTTCAAATAATGTGTTTGATTGATTGAACGGTGTTCCGCCCCATAAATCAACTAAGAATAAGACTTCGTCTTGGTTATCGAAGGAAGCGACTGCTTCTTCTAATTTGGCTCTCAAGTCATCTGGACCTTCACTCGGTTGTAAAACAACAGCTTTGACGTTTTCTTGTTCGCCAAAGATCATTGAACCCGATTGTAAGATTCCTTCAGCAAATTGCCCATGACTTGCTAGGATAATCCCTACCATATTTATACCTCCTACTTCTTTTTGTTGTAACAAAATCAAAAATAAAAATAAGTGCTTACCTTTTACAACAGATACATTTGACCGTTACGCAACAACAATTTTATGCTTTCTTGGCTTTGGTCAGTAATTCCATTAAAAAGATTTTCCGATCAGCGGGCACCTTCCGAATCTCCAACTCCACACCTTGACCATCCAAAAAATGAAAGGCTTCGATATCTCGTTGATCGACGGACACAAAATTTGTGATCATGGTCTTTCCTTCAGAAAAACTCATTCCCCCGATATTTAGAGAATCAATTCGGATACCACTTCGGACAATTTTCTCAACGTCTTTAGGATTAGTAAATAAAAGCATCACTTTCGTTCGCGCTAAGAGTCCACTCTCAAAGATCTGGATCATCTTTTCAACAGTGATGACATTTGCCATAATCCCTGGTGGAGCAGCTTCTTTTAAAAGAAACTTCCTTAACTTGTCTTTCGCTACTACGTCACTTATGACGATGATACGTTCAACGCCAGTCAATTTAGACCAGGCAGTTGCAACTTGCCCATGGATCAAACGATCGTCTATACGTGCTAATCGAATATCCATTCGTAAATCTCCTTTTTATTAAATCACTACTCAAAACATCTCCCCACTTCTGTCGGAAGCATTTCCGTTAAGCACACTTTAATAAAAGCAAGAAACGTGCCAACTTTTAAAAGATACACTGCTTGATTTAATGGTTTCTTATACAATACACAAAAAAGATACACTAAAATAGTGTATCTTTTTTGTGTATATCTTCATTAGTGTATTCTTTTTTCTCTAAATGGTTAGTGATCATTTTCAATAGATAATACACTTCTTCTAACGGAAACTTGACTTTGATCTTTCCTTCTAACTCATTTAGTGGCTCAACAATTTTAACATAGAGCGGATCGTTTTTAATCGAACGATTATCTTGATTTTCTACAGAGAGCGGTTCATTTAAGATGACACGCTCAATCATGCCCGCCGCATGTAGAACAAGGTTGATCATAAATCCGTATTCTTTTACATCAATGCTTGCTGAATCCATTAACCCATCTGCAAATTTCCAAAGAGGATCGATTAACTTTTCTCCATTGATAAATGTAAAATTATCTGCGATAAATGACACACATGTACTTTTGGCTGTTTCTTCATTTAATAAAACATCTTCGGTTTTATCTAACTCTGACTCTAACAGTAATTGATCTAAAATCACCTCAATGTTTTGATCAATAAATCTTTCCAATGGAATGAATGGTGCATCGATATGCGGGTCCGTGATCCCAGTCGTCGCAATGATTTGATAATTTTTTTGGATCTTTGGTAGTTTAGTTTTCAAATCAACGATGGACAAAGCAATTACTTCCAATTGAGCTTCTTGCCTTTTACTGACTGCACGCTCGATCAACGATTTGATTCTTTGTGCTGTTCCCTCTCCTGAGGCACAGATGGCCACTACGGTCTTTCGTTGTTTGTCGTCCGCTTCCGCAACATTTCCACTTGAGACTTCAGCATACCCTCGGAAATTCTTCAAAGATTCATAAAGCAAGTCAAGATCTGTTCCCAGCACCGACACTTTACGTACTGTTTCTAAAACTAAAGAAGTCGTGACCATATCGACTGTTCGAACAGGGATACCCGTATCTTGCTGTATCTGAGCATTGAAGGACGCAAGTGAACCCATATCCACCAGAAGAATCGTTCCACTCCCCTCATCTACTTCTTGCACACTACGCTCAATCCGACTTAAAGCAGTTTTCGGGTCCATGTCTAGTGGCATATCAACCGCCCGGACGTTATCCGCATCTAGCAACTGTTGAACCACTTGCACCATACTGCTTGCGGTACTATTGCCATGTGCAGCCACAACGACCCCGATCCGACCACTTGCTTGATTAGCTCGTAATGAAACAAGTAATACAGTCAAATAGTAATCTTCACTTTCTGGGATCTCCACTTGGAAGTACATTTCGATATGTTTCCGTACTTCTTTCGCCAGTGCGTATTCCTCAGGAAAATCAATAGCCATTTCTCGGATATTGTCATTTGTATGCCGCTCTTCTCCTAAATGGATTCGTTTCAGAAAAGAGCTGATATGCAGACTCATCGCATAAATAAAATTTTGTTGAAACTCATATGGTAAAGATTGCTTCACCATGAGATAAATCTGATTCGTTACTTCAATAATTTTAGAGTCAACAAATTCCGCCAACTTATTATCTGCATTAAATGAAAAACCGTGATCTTTATAGAATGACTTTAAATGGATATTGATATCTGTTGAGATAAAATGATTGATTGCTTCTTGATCCAAGCCATCTGACTTGAGCAAAGCAGCTTTATCACCAATAATGTCGTAAAGATTATAAGGCAACTCATAGGAGTCTGCCTGTAACTGCATCACATCATCGTTCGGAAAAACGGTGATTTTAGGATCAAGTATCTTGGATAACTCTGCCATTTCTTTTCGATTACTTGCTAGTTGGATCAAACCACTACGAATCCCTTCAGTTAAATCATCGATCGTGATCGATATTTCAGGTTTGTTCATGTGGTTTAGAAATCCTCGCGCACATACCAATTGGATATTCGACTTCAACTGTCCAATGTTTCCATAAGTAACACTGCCTATTAGCGCTTTCACAACATCTTCTGTCAAAGAAATTTTTCTTTGCGTACGATTCGCTTCATGAGCGATCATGATTTTGACTAAATCGATTTTTTCATTCGCTGGACGTCGATCAAAAGCAGGCAACTTGATATTGATCGGGATACGGCGTACAAATGTCTCAAGTAATGCCGAACCTGGATCTTCAGTCGTTGCACCGACGATCCGAACATTCGCTTCATGAGATTTCGTTGTTTCGCCCAATCGGCTATAGGTACCATGGTCCATAAAATAAAAAATCATTTCTTGTCCTTCAGGTGGGAGTCGATGAATTTCATCCAAGAAAAGCATCCCGCCGTCCGCTTGATCAATGATTCCCATTTTTTCTTCTTCCGCACCTGTAAACGCACCTTTGACATACCCGAAAAGATGACTCATCAGTAATTCAGGGTTATTAGCATAGTCGGCACAGTTAAAGACGATCAACTCTGTGTCTTCTTCCACCACATGATTGGTTTTAGCAAAATGAAACATCGCATGAGCGAAATAAGTCTTTCCAGAACCAGTCGGTCCAGTGATCAAACAGTTCAACCCTCTGGGAGGATACAAAATGGCAGCTTTTGCTTGTTCCACTGAGTTTTTCATACTACCATTGGCGCCAATGATTTTGGCAAAAATATCTTTCGTATCTACTTGAAGACTCGGTTTTTTTACGTGAGTCAATTCTTCTTTATAACTAGGTACATATTTGGCTAATGGTTTCTCAATGGTCGGTCTTTCTTGATAGACATACCGAACTGGACGGCCATCCGTTTTCTTTAGTTTTCCTTCACGTACTAATTTGTTGAGATCTTTACTACTATTGGTACGTTGAATACCCAAAACTTCCGCGATCTCTTGAGTCGTTACACCTTGATCGTTTTCATCTATAGATAAATGAGCGGTCTTTTCTTTGACATACGTATAAATTCGGTCAATTCGTTTTGCCAATATTTTCGCCCCTCTTCTCTTGTCCTTAAAACCTAATACTATTGATTTAATCACTATTCGTCAACTATTTATATCAAAAAGAAAATAAGACACGCTCAAAACAAAAAAAGAACATTTGTTGTTTATTTATTAAGCAATTGAGACAAGTCTAAACGTGTACTATTTTTTCAGATAACAGAAAACGATTATCTCTTTTTTACTTTGCACGATACCTTTTTGCAGTTAGAACTAGCGAAAATAGTAAACCAACTATTTTTACAGCCAATCATTCTCCCAATGCAAAAAAAGCCTGACTCTGTTTGAGCCGGAAATCATTATTGATTCAGAAAGAATGAAAAAACTCTATCCCTCGCTAGGCAAGGAATAGAGCCAACTGTTCATTAAGCTTCTTGAGCTACTGGATAAACAGACACTTGTTTTTTGTCGCGGCCTTTACGTTCAAAACGAACAACACCGTCAACTTTAGCAAATAAAGTGTCATCTCCACCAATACCTACGTTCACACCTGGATAAATTTTTGTTCCGCGTTGGCGGTAAAGAATTGATCCACCTGTAACTGTTTGTCCGTCAGCACGTTTTGCACCTAGACGTTTTGATTCTGAGTCACGGCCGTTAGATGTAGAACCGCCACCTTTTTTGTGGGCGAATAATTGTAGATTCATTGTTAATAACATGGTCTGCACCTCCTATTTATCATTAATTGTTTTTGTTTGGATATATTCTGGGTTTTCAGCTTCGATCGATTGTAAACCTAATAGGAGATTCTCCAATAAGATTTCTGCAATATTGTTTTGCTCTTGTGTCAATCGTGAAATTACTTCAACGTACAAATAGCCGCCTTCTTCTTCATTCATGTCAACAATCGGTTCAAAACCAGCTAATGATGAAATCCCATTGACAGTGCTGATCGCTAAGGCAGAAACACCTGCACAAACGATATCACTTCCGTAAGGACCGGCATCAGCATGCCCAGTCAAAGTAAATGAAACGATTTGACCAGCGTCATTTCGTTTAAATGTCCCTTTGATCATTGTTTAGGCCTTCTTTCTCAAACGCAGATTAAGCGTTGATCGCGTCGATAACCACTTTTGTGTATGGTTGACGGTGACCTTGTTTACGGTGTGAGTGTTTTTTAGGTTTGTATTTGAAAGTAACGACTTTCTTTTGTTTGCCGTGTTTTTCAACTGTACCTTCAACTGTTGCACCAGAAACGGTTGGAGCGCCTACTTTCGTAGTTTCGCCACCTACTAAAATAACTTCGTCAAATACAACCTTTTCGCCTGCTTCAACGTCAAGTTTTTCGATGTAGATTGTTTGTCCAACTTCAACTTTTACTTGTTTACCACCTGTTTTAATAATTGCGTACATGCTTTAAAGCACCTCCTTATTTTCATACTTAGACTCGCCATCCAGAGTGACAGGGTGTCCTGTACTTCATCAAACTCATTCTGTGCGGTTGTAGCTGTGGAGACCACAATTACAACATTACTAGAATAACAAATCATACTATAATAGTCAACAACTTTTTTATTTTGCCAATCATTCGTCAATTGAACGATTTCTTTCTATAATGGACAAGAATAGGAGTTGATATTATGGATTACCCAAAACATTTGATGGACGAAGCAACTCGGCGTATTCAAGGACACCGTGTGGAAGGATTTGTCGCCGGGCAAGGTCCTATCCGACCCAAATTGATGTTAGTTGGCGAAGCCCCTGGTAAAACAGAGATTGAGAATCACATTCCATTTAGCGGCCAAGCTGGCAAAGAGTTGATGAACGCACTAAAATCAGTAGGTTTATCTCGAGATGAAGTGTATATTACTAGCGCTGTCAGAAGCCGTCCTTATCGAATCGTCCAACGCATTAATGGACGGACAAAAAAATCAGAGACCATTTATCCGAATCGAACGCCCAGTAAAACGGAAATTTTTGCTCATGCACCAATCTTAGATTACGAACTACAACATGTACAGCCCTTTTTGATTGCCACGCTAGGCAATATTGGGCTACAACGTTTATTAGGTAACGGCTACACGATTTCAAAAAATCATGGAAAACTGTATACCGGACCAGTCTTAGAGTTGAATCCACAGCATGATGCTTATCAATTTTCTACTAAACAGTATCGTATTCTTCCACTCTTCCACCCGGCGGCCATTTTTTATAATCGAACACTGACAGAAATGATTTTAGAAGATTGGCAAAAACTTGGAAAAATACTTGCTGAAAAAAAGTAAAGGCAACAAAAGAACCAACCAGTCTCACAAATCATGATTGATTGATTGGTTGGTTCTTGGTTTTAGCGACTAAATCAAGCTAAGATTGGATCTCCTTTGACCAAATCTTGATTATAACGCGCGATTTTCTTTTGGAGACGTTCCTGACAAGCTTGCATCTCTGCAATTTTTTTTGCCAATTGTTCACTTTCTTCCATAAGAAGATCCCTACGAGCAAGGATTGTTTCATCCCCAGCGCTATATAAACGAATATATTCAGTCAAAGATTCAATCGATAAACCCGCACTACGCATACATAAGGTAAAATCGACCCAACGTAAATCTTCTTCAGTATAGTCTCGGATACCTCCGTTTGTTCGGTTCACCGGTGGGATCAAACCGATCCGTTCATAGTAGCGTAACGTATCCGCAGAGATTCCTTTTTCTTCACTCACTTGTTTGATGTTCATCCATTCCTACCTCCCGAACGTCTATACACTTATTTTACCTTAGAACAGGCGGCAGCCACAAATTTTTTTAGCGAACCCACTGACTATATTTCACTGTCTAACATATATTGTTTGTGTAAAGAGGTCAGCGCATGAGCCACCGTAAGATGTTGTTCTGTCTTTTGTTTTTCCCAAAGATGTTGCAATTGCTTTTCCACTTCTGGTTGTAACGAGGTGTAAATAATCGTTTGTTCTTTTATAGCAGCTTTTTCTTGAAATTCTTCAAATAAACTTTGCGCCGTCAAATCAATACTTGGCACCCCGCGCATTGAAAAAATGATTCCTTCTTTATCTGCTAATTCTGTTAATGTCGCTTTCAATCGTTCAGCGGACATGAAGAATAAAGGACCACTGATATAAACAACTGCCCAATTATCCAACTTTTTCGTTTCCGGTAAGCTCATTCGCTGCCAATCGATTTCCTCCACTGAGATCGTGATGGCTGCACTCTTAACAATAAAAAAGACACACCCACTAATAATTCCTATAACGATTGCAATACTTAGATCAAAAATCACTGTACACCCCATCGTCAAGAAAAACAGAAGAAGCGCTGACCAGTATCTTTTAGCAAATAGTTCTCTGATCGTTTCCCATTCATTCATACGCCAAGCAGTGACGATCAATACACCTGCTAATGCTGGCATCGGAATGTTCGACATGATTGGTGCAAAAATAAGCATGGATAGAAACAATACGATTGCATGGATCATTCCAGCTACTCTGGTTTGAGCACCGGATTTGATTGCGACACTCGTTCGAGCAATCGCTGCTGTAGCTGGAATCCCACCAAAAAATGGTAACAGTAGATTACCAATTCCTTGTGCGACCAACTCCTGATTACTATCTAACTGACGATTCGCCATTCGGCCTGCCGAAGCACCACACAACAAACTTTCGATCATACCTAACAGTGCAATGCTGATTGCTGGTACGATCACTGTTTGGATCGCTGACAAACTAAAATCACCAAGTACCAAACGGTTACTACTGATCAACGTTTGGGGAATTTCCCCTACGGTCGCAATTGGCCAATCAACGATCATCATCAACGCAGTTGTGAGGACGATTGCCAATAATGAGCTTGGTATCTTTTGCCCCCATTTTTTAGGATAGACCAACATCCCAATAATGACCAAACTTCCCATTAAAATCGTTGGCAAAGAAATTTCAAAGCCTAAATTTTGATAACTAGCCAATTTTTCCATCACATTGGCCCCTTCTGAATGAACACCGAATAAATTATCGATCTGACCTAAAGCAATAATGATCGCAATACCAGAGGTAAACCCTGTGATGACAGGTGCAGGGATAAATGAAGTCAGCGTTCCTAATCGTAAGACACCCGCAGCAAATAAAAGAACTCCAGCCAAAAAAGTAGCCAATAAGACACCTTGCATCCCTTGTTTTGCGGCAATCGACATCAAGATTGCTGCCATCGCACCAGTAGGACCAGAAATCTGATAGAACCCACCAGATAAACCACCAATGACTAGACCAGCAATTACAGCAGTGATCAGACCAGCAGCTGCGTCTGCACCACTTGAAACACCGAAAGCTAAAGCGAGTGGTAAAGCAACCGCCGCGACTGTAATACCTGCCAATAAGTCTTTTTGTAATACTGAAAGATTATAACCAGAAAATTCTTTTTTCAATAAACCAATATAATTCTTTAACAACACTACTACCCCATTTTCATAAAAAATTGATAAAATGCACGTTATAGGATAGCATATTTTGTTGACTAAAGTAAGTTTTCTCACAAACTTTCATAATTTTTTCAGCTATTTTTCTTTTATATCCTAAAAGAATAACGTAATGAGTGCAATTGCTGCTAACCCACCTTGTTTGACGATGATCAAGCGATCACTAGTAAAGCTACCATAAGCCGCCACCAGCAAAATATAGATCAATAATAGCCCCGTGATTTCTTTTGGTGCATTTGAAAAATAAGCGCCGTACACCAATGCCACACCAAGTAACCCATTATAGATCCCCTGATTCTTAAACAAAGTCTGTACGGACTGCCGTCTTAATTCTTCCTTCGGCATGTTGAATACTCGACTAGTTGTTGCAGATTCCGTCGCAAAGGTTTCAATATACATGATATAAAGAAATTCCAAGGCAACAAGTGTAACTAAAATTTGAGATAATAATGTCATCTGTTTTCTTCCTTTCTAAATCAGTAATAGAGTGCATTTTTCTAGTTAGAACACCGTGACTACATCAACTAAAAAAATCTCCATTTTGATTATAAAGGAACTTTTGTTTTTTTTCTTCAACTTCTACTTATAACTCATAGTTGCTAAAAGAAAAATAAACGCCGACTCACCAATGAGTCAACGTTAAGAATAGCATAGCCGCTAGCGTCATTTATTCAATCAGAGGATTGCACTTAGTAAAAAACAAGTCAGCGAATCTTCTCCCCCAAAATCAACTGGTCGGCGTCCAAAAATATCGAATCCTTTTTTCAAATAAAATTGATAGTTACAATTAGAATCTGTATAGAGATACACTCGTTTATTTTTATAGCTTTTCTTGATTTCTTCTAACAGGCGAGAGCCGATCCTTTTACCTTTCAAAGCTGGATCGACGGCAAAATAAGTCACTTCGCCTTCTGGGCGATTCGTTGCAAACTCCTGGTACATTTCTTGATTTGCTCGATCATAAGCTCCTATCGCACCTTGATATCCGGTCAAGCCAATCAGTTTTTCTGCTACAGTAACAAACAAGCGTCTTCCCCATGAAACAGATACTTTTGGTTCCCCATCAAAGCGAGCAAAAAGAAAGCCGACAAATTGACCGTCTAGATATGCACCTAATGTGACTGTTGATTTTATCAACAATGATGACAATGCATACTGGCGATAGAGATAAAGTACGATAGGATTTTCTGTATAGCTGGAGTAATTCATTCCTTGCGCTGCAAATTCACTTGCTTTGTTTAAGTCTTTTCTATCAATTGAACGAATCGTTAATTTTTCCATATTCATCTACTCCTTTTGAAACAAAACTTTCTTTCTTTACGTAACTTTATTATAATTACTTAAAAAGTGACTTCCTATAGGCAATGATTCAACATCTGTCCAATAATGAACACTTAGGAAGATACTGTCAAAAAAAGGAGAAACAAATGGATCGTCGAAGCAAAAGAACGAAGCACGCAATCAAACAAGCCTTTTTAGATTTAACGAAAGAAAAACCCATCAATAAAATCACGATTGCGGAGCTTTCACAACAAGCAGATATCGGGAGAGGGACGTTTTATACTCATTATGAGGATATCTATGATTTGCGTTCAAAAATCATTGAAGAATCGATTTGTACACTGATAGATATCTTCGATCAAACTTACCCCAACAAAGAGCAATATGACTTTCGCCGATTCGTCCATGCTTTAGTCAATCATGTAGATGAGAACAAAGCTGTTTTTCACTTTTTCTTCAATGATTTCATGGATGATGAACTCTCTGTCCAACTTACACAGATCCTGATAAAAAGAGTCATAGACGAAGAACAATTAGATAGGAAAGATATCAAAAATAAAGTAGAGGTTCTTTTTTCTATTTCCGGCACTACTAGTGTTTTAACTGAGTGGATCAATGGGAATCTAAACGTGGAGAAAGAAGAATTGATTGCTATTTTAGATGACATCATCACACGGTTTTAATCAAAAAAGAAGAACACTAGCAATGATATCCTAGTTGTATAACCGTTCTTCTTTTTCGTGAATTATGTCTTTACTCGAGTTGCATCAAAAATTCTCTTTGTTCATCCCCTAAAGGAATGATTTTTTTGATGATTCGAAACCGCCAATGCTTATTGCCCGCGGAAAAACGCCAGATAACTGATAAACCGCCACCTAATGCAACTTGTTCCTCTTCGATCGCTGTGCGTTCATACGTGAGATGATCAATAACCTTTGTTTGAAAAAAGTTTAAAAATAAAATCGTCACTTTGGTCTCATCGATCAATAAAATCACTTTACTACTGATACTGTCCAAACTCTGAGATTCCGCAAAACAGCGAAACATTCCTGCTGATCTATACGGACCTGTTAAACGATCCATCCATTTTTTTGTGATTAACATAAACGTTTCCCTTTATCCTCTCCTGAAATAAGCCCTTTCGATTTTCGACCGAATGAACATCGGTCCTTTTTGATCGTCCAGTTGATGTTGATGCTCTATTTTACCATAGATGTTCGATTTACCTACATTGATCAAAATGAAAAACTCCCAGAAAAAAAACAGGTGATACTAAATTGTTGATAGAATAATCCTACATTTATCACAGCTTAGCTTGAGTCTGGTTGAAGAAGAAATTTATATTGTTGCGATCTTCGTTCTGGTCTTTCTTTTACTTTTTACATTTATGCGTACTAAATTTTCTATTTGGGGCGCTAGTACGATTTCTCTATTGGTTTTTGGTCTCAGCCATTATGCCGTATACGATGGAAATCTCCATCAATGTATTTTTATTATTGGTTTGGCTCATGCCACTTCTCTCTATGCCTGGTTAAAAACACAAAACTTATTGATCCTTATGCTTGCGCATCTCTTATATGATTTGATCTTATTTTTTGGAATTTGAACCATCGATTTTTTATACGATCAAACCTGTACCTTCAAAACTTATTGACGAATAGCTCTTATTTATCCTAATATAAAAAAGCCGCTAGAAACAAAAGTTTCTAACGGCTTTTTACGTCACAGGAGGGATTCGAACCCCCGACCGTCCGCTTAGAAGGCGGATGCTCTATCCAGCTGAGCTACTATGACAACTTTAGCGGAACAAAAATAATTATAGATAAATTAAAAGCTTATGTCAATACAAAATAGTTATTTTATGAAACAAAAATTTTTATCGTACTTTTTTCTTACAGAATGTACTATCAAAATACAGGCACGATTTTCATCTTGTATTTTTTTCTACGATCGACTTGTCATTTTAACATGGAACATGAAAGTCTGTTTCGTTCAACATAGTAAGGCAGAACTTGACTGGATGGATTCCCTACTTTCAACTTCTGCCTTGCTATCAATGAGATCGACTTAGCTACTCGCTTAGCTAGCATTCTTTTGCATCTTTACTAAGAAAATCTGGCAATTATAAGTTGATCGTTTCTGCCTCTTTCGTGATCAAAATCACACCATCACCCAAAGGTAACAACGTAGAGGTCAAATCCGGATGTTCCATGACCACGCGCAGAAATTCATTCAATTTACGATGGATCGCTCGTTTCCCTCTTGGGATCTCTTCATCTGACAGAAGAATCGTCCCTCCTTGAAAAATATCATCAACCATCAAGACGCCGCCTTTTTTCAATACACGAAGGCATTCAGGCAAGAATTCGATATATTTTGATTTTGCACTATCCATAAATATAAAGTCATAAGGACCTGTCAATGTTGGTAAAATATCAGCCGCTTGGCCTTCTAATAATGTCACTCGATCCGTCATCTCTAAACGCTCATACGTTGCTTTCGCTTTTCTGATCATCACATCAAAGCGATCGATCGTCGTCACATGACCTTCTTTTCCAATGACTTGTGCCATCAAACTAGATGAAAAACCAATCGCAGCTCCAATTTCAAGTACTTCTTTTGGTTTGATCTGTCCCAATAAAAATTGCAAAAAGACGACCGTCTCATGAGGGATGATCGGCACTTCCGCCGCATGTGCTTCCTCTTCAACTTTCCCCAATTCTCCAGTTAACTGTTTTTGTTTTGTCCGCATAAAATCCAATAACTCTTCTTTTACAACGGGACGATGCATCATTTCATTACGCATACTTCCCCTCCTCTTCCAAACATTATACGAAGAAACCTATCTTTCGACAAGAGGGAGAAGCTGGTAAATAAAAATATGATTATTGCATGTCAGAAAAAAAATCAGTTTCTTTCTCTCGACGTTGTTTCAGTTCAAGGTAGGTATGCCAAGCTGTAATGGAGGACAAGCACACAGCGATTCCTAAGAATACCCCTTTCATCCAATTGAACGCATGCCGTGAGAACAATAACCCTATGTACGGGATCTTGAATACAGGCGTGCCAATAATATTACGATCTCGTACTGCTTCAACTTCGATTTGCGTTTTTCCATCAGCTTTCGTGTAAAAATACTGGTGTTGATCTTCAATAGCAACGACTCTTCTTGTCACGATATGTTTACCTGAATTTTCATAGTAGGTGATCAAATCTCCAACTAAAATCGTATCTGTCTTTCTTTTTTGTACATAGATCAGACTTCCTTCTGCATAAGACGATGCCATCGCTTGATCATCAATGATATGCGGTGTCAGTCCAAATACTCGAGGGAGCCGCACGACACACAAAATGATTGCTAGAAGAACCACTAACGAAATCGAACTAAAAAAGTTATTTTTTTATAGATAGGCACATTGAACCTCCTTAATAAACATTTTATTAAATCTATAATATAATAACGAATTTTTTTTGACAATATTAATACTCAGTTTGAATATTCTCTATAAAAAAATAAACAAGCGAACAAAAAACTATAAAAATAGCTAAAAATTGACTGTTAAATGAAAAAATTTTACTCTGTAATTAGATAATTTATTAAAGGAGATTTGTCTATGGTTATTTTAAATAACTGATGTAATAAAATTATACCATTCTCTATGAAAATTAAATGAAGCGTACTTATTATATCTATATCGTTATTTATAATAAGTATCGCTTATTTTTTTCATTACCCCTTCATGCCAATCTCTTAATCAAAGGCAACCATCAATGGCTGTGTCTCATTAGATGACACACTACTCTACAGTCGCCCTAAAGAAAGCGCACGAAACAATCATGGATTGTCTGTATCGATCATCGATCTACTAGAACCCTATGTAGGCAAGACGTTGAAAATCGTTGTTTCCTCGCCTTATCAAAATTATACTGGTCTAACATCTAAAGTTGATTTGGGAACTACCATTCCAATGATCAGCTTCATTTTCTCACAATCAATCCCACAAGTCATCGCGATGATCTTGGCTTTTGTTATTGCCATCGGATTGTTGATCTGGACTAGCTATATTCTCTACAGACATAATAGATCAGATCATTCATTATTGATTTTGACCTTATTTTCTTTCGTGCTTGGATTTGAATCGATTTCGGAATATATCTTGAGCAGTGTTCTTTTTGAACCAATCGTACATTCGATTTTTTCACACTTATTTGCAATCTTGACTTCTATACTGATTATTTTTTACTATCAGTCCAAAATGACAAACTAACAGAAATGGTATGGTTATTTCTGCTATTTCCAAACATTTGTTTTTGCCAACATCTTACTTTATGCATTATTTTCATATTTTGAATTATCTGAATTAATGCCCTTTGCTAGTGTTGTTAGTGTTGTAAGCACTTTTTTTCATTGTATGTAGTCTTTGGATCGGTTTGATCGCTATCTTCTTATATTCGATTGGGCATTCGATCATCAAATGGCCCACGCTCTTATTTGCGATTCTCCTGATTGTTATTTGTCGGATACAATATCATGGAGAATATCATGAAAATCGATAGTTACCATAAAGAACGTCTTTTCTTACAAACCAAACAGATCTGATTGAAACATATTATATAAAAATCCAAGAACAGATCCAACAAATCGATCAAGCAAAAAATGACTTTGTTGTACAAATGGAAGAACTGAGTCAATTGATTGATACAAATGAACAAGCCGAAGTGAAAACTTACTTAAAACGGATCGTAGACGAAACAAGACAATTGGATTTGTCTCTTTTTCCGACAGGTCACCAACTAACAAAATTGATTTTGGCTAGATAGCAGCACCTTGGTCCAAGAAAAAGATAAGTGAGTCGATCGCCTAAAAATCAATATACCATCTAGTTAAAAAAGACCTTCAAAAGCAGTCAACAGGCTGTTTTTGAAGGTCTTATGATCGATTCTATTTTAGATTTGTCGGGTCTGGGATATTGGCTATCCGTCAGCTTATCACCCTACATCCGAATAAATGATGTTCCAGAAGCGGATATTCAACATTAAACTAAAAAATTGTAAAATACGAAAAACTATTTTTCAACTTTCTATCTTACTTCCTAGGTCAAAACGCTTCTGTCACAATTTTATCTAGTACAATAACTCCAATAAATCTTGTGCTTCGATTGCACCAAAATACTTCTTGATATCGATCGTTTCCACTACTTCTTGTAAGGTAGCTTTGTCATACTTTATACCCGTCAACACTTGTTCAACATCTTTGATATCTCCTAGACCAAAGAAATCGCCAAAGATTTTTACATCCTCGATGATCCCTTCTGAGACATTCAGATGTACCTCGATCGATCCAATCGAAAAGCGTTTTTGACGTGAAAAGTTGAAATCTGGTGATTTTCCATAGTTCCAATCCCAATTTCGATAATACTGCTCAGAAATTTGATTGATTTTTTCCCAATCTTTTTCTGTCAATTCATAGGTCTTTACGTCTTCTACTGAAGATACGCCGAAAATTTTCAAAAGAATGTCTTCACGAAATTCTTCGGTTGTCATCCCTTGTTTTTCCTCAGGTAAGAATGGTTTGATATTAGTAACTCGCGAACGAATTGATTTGATTCCTTTGGATTCGATTTTTTCTTTTTTTACTTTAAGCGCATTGACTACCTCATTAATGTCTGAATCGAACATGATCGTTCCATGAGCAAACATTCGACCATTTGTAGCATACATGGCATTCCCTGAAAACTTCAAGCCATCGATTACCAGGTCATTACGTCCTTTTAATTCGGCACCTGAAATACCTAATTCGTGTAATGCTTGGATAATTGGTTTAGTCACCTTCGCAAAGTCACGGAACGAATCCCCATCATCTGGCATGATGAAACTGAAATTCAAATTACCAAAATCATGATATACTGCCCCACCACCGCTTAAACGACGGACCACATGGATGCCATGTTCTTCAACATATTCACGATTGATTTCTTCGATCGTGTTTTGATTTCGACCAATAATAATTGACGGTTCATTGATGTAAAAAAGCAAAATTGGTTCTTCTAATGGCATCTCTTGCAGTAAAAAGGTCTCGATTGCTAAATTTACTCTTGGATCGTGGTTTTCATTTGGTACAAAAATCATTCTGCTCGTCCTCCTATATATCAAACACTTTATCGACTTCGGCTAAGGCAACTTCGATTTCTTCTCCAGCCGCTTCTTTTGCTTCATTCTCTAATTGTGTTAGGTTACCGAATTGTGGCAAGTGTGTCAAAACTAGTTTTTTGACTTTTGCCGCTTTTGCGATCTCTCCGGATTCTTTTGAAGTGAAATGCGCTTTATGTCGCTCATTTCCTGCAAAAAGATACGTGTCTGCCAAAAAGAGATCCGCCTCTTTAGCAAAGGGGATAAAACTCTCTAAATAGCCAGAATCTCCTGTAAAAACAAGTACTTTTCCGGTGGCTCTTTCGACAATACGCATGGCATAACAAACCACTGGATGAATTGTTTCCAAGAAAGTGATCGAAAATGGTCCGACTTCAAGTTCTTGGGTTGGATCATATGCCACTCCTTGGGACACTCCCGGCATCGTCAATTGTTCAAAATGACTGGCATCTTTCGTATGTCCATAGATTGGTAATATCTTTTCCTGATCTCTGTTTGGATGCAATTGCCACTCATATTGCAAAACACCTAGATCTGCGATATGGTCATGATGATAATGGCTGATGATCACAGCATCTAAAGCAAGCGGATCGAGATGGTCTTCCAATTTCACAAGCGTTGCGCTCCCTGCATCAATCAACAAATTAAATTGATCAGCTTGCAACAGATAACTCGTCGTTCCTTGTTTTTTATAAGGATATGCACCTAAGCAACCTAAAACGGTTAATTTCATGACTGATTCCCCCTCAAAAACTTATGCTACCACAATTTCTTATTTTCATAAGAAAAACTGCTTATTCGAAGTGAAAGTATTCCATTGGGCTGCCTTTTTCAATACGAGCTTGTTCGTAAAATTGTGCAATCGACACATTGACATAAGCAATTACCCAAAGTAAACCAAAGAACAGCGCAATAAATCCGAGAATATACCAACCAATAAATGAAAGTTGCAGAAGAAGATAGGTCCCAATACGATCTTTCAATAAAAACCAGGCATATTTCAAACTTTGGATAACTGTCAGTTTCGGATAGTCAAACTTTGTCCAAGCAGCAAATTGGAACAATCCTGCAACGATCGTCATCACAAATAACGACACGAAGAATAGTAAAGTTGTAAAGACTGCAAAGCTCAGATCAATCGTAAAATCATTCATCACCCCTTGTGGTGATGCATTTCCATTAAAAAGTAGATTGATATACGTATTGAATCCGCCAATCAAAAAACTAGGCAAAAGTATAATACCATTGATCAGCCAATTGAATACGGTATTTAAAAGATTGATAAGCAGAATCGGTACAAAATATTCTTTTTGAAAAACAGCAAACAATAGATTGGATTTTGCTCGCCCACCTCTGACCACAACTAACGAGATATAATAGACCCCATAAGTAAACGCAAAGATCAATACGTGTTGAAGCAAAAAATTGAGTACGTTTGCCTGTGTGCTATCTATTGGGAAGATGCCTACAAAAAGCTGCTGGATAATCAACCCAATAAAGACTGAAAGGAAAATGATCCAAGCATTGATCCCCCACTGTCCTTCTAAAGATGCCCGGGCTTTTTTTCGATATTCAGAAACATTCTTCATTACTCATAACTCCTAATTTCTGCTACTTTTTCACTATCCAAACGTTTGACTACTTCAGTAACTAACTTCACTGTATTGAAGTAATCTTCCTCATGGATGATCGATGTATGTGAATGCAGATAACGAACGGGTACAGTGATTGCAATAGATGGCACACCATTACGTGACACATGCATTTGGCCCGCATCTGTTCCCCCACCGGTGATGACAGTATACTGGAATGGAATAGCCATTTCTTCTGCCACTTGAATCACAAAATTCAATAATTTTTTATGTGGGATCATCGAAGCATCGAAAATCAAGATTTGTGGTCCTTTACCTAAAATTGAATCTGCCTCTTTCGGTGTCATCCCTGGTGTATCACCAGCAGTACCTGTATCTAAAGCAATCGCAATGTCAGGGTCAACCAAATGAGTACTTGTGCGCGCACCTCTTAAACCAACTTCTTCTTGTACATCACTTCCAGCAAATAAGACATTCGGATGTCCTTCTTTTGCTAGATTTTCAAGTACACGTAAAGAAACAGCTGTCCCAATACGATTGTCCCATGCTTTTGCTAACAAGAATTTTCCATCATTCATTCGACGATATTCAATATAAGGAGTGACCATATCACCAGGACGAATGCCCCATTCCGTCGCTTCTTCTTTGCTTGTCGCCCCGATGTCAATAAACATATCTTTGATATCATAAGGTTTGTTACGAACTTCAGCAGTCAAGACATGTGGTGGTTTTGAACCAATCACGCCATGGATGATTTTTCCCTCTTGAGTCTTGATTTCTACTTGTTGCGCCAACATGACTTGGCCCCACCAACCACCAAGTGTTTGAAATTCAATAAATCCTTTATCTGTGATCTTTGTAACCATAAAGCCCACTTCATCCATATGTCCGGAGATAAATACTTTAGGGCCCTTGCCAGAATCATGTTTTGCGATGATACTACCTAAACCATCGTAAAAAATATCATCTGTGAACTGCTCTGCATATTTTTTATAGACTTTTCGCACCTCTTCTTCATTTCCCGGTACGCCACGCGCAGTTGTTAAATCAATCAATAATTGTTCTTCATTTTTATTCAAACGCTTTCCCTCTTTTCCATACTTAATAGTAGAATTATATCATTGTTCACTGATTTTGGGGCAGCATATTTGTTTGATTTATGCAGTCATATTATAACGCCCATCTTCTTTTGAACCTGCTACCATCTAAAAAATAACCCATAACATCCCCTCTATTGGGACATTACAGGTCATTCCACGAATTTCTTCATTCGTCTTGTATTTTGATTCCAATGCATCGTTTATTTTTCTGGTAGGGTATCTGGGGTTTGCAATTGCCACTCCTTACTATAGAAAGCATCATCTATCTGATAATGAGACACTGGTTGCTTCTCTTCTAGGAAAGGTTGGATATACTGATCTGCAGTCAACCAGCCTTGCCAACCAAGATGGATTGTATCTTCCATAAAATAGGGCACACTAGCCATTTTGGTTAAATCTGCGATGTGTTGAAATCCTTGTTTCTTTAATTGATACTTGATTTTTTTGGCAAATCCTTGCAACATTTCTTGAGACAAACCGGTATAATCACTCCACTTTTCATTCACTGGCGGAAGAATGAATAATGCTTCAGTATGTTCATTTGCTAGTTGCTGCAATAATAATTGAAAATCAGAATATTCCTTTGAAAAACGATAATCCCAGTCTTTCTGTGAGTCTTTCAACTCAGCTAAATGGTGTTTGATTCGGGTATTGTAGAAATCATCTTTTAGTGCAAAAGGATTATTCTTAGTTTTACTAGCACCAATCTGCGTAGCGAGCTTATTTAGTTGTTCTTTTTCATAACTAGTTGGTAATGGTTTGGTCGCTTGATCGATCTGTTTTTGTTTATCCGTCAAACCAATCCCACTAAATAATTCATCCTCACGCTTCAAGATGTTCCATTTATCTTCCAAGCCCGCTAATTCTTTATCATTGGGTTTGATTCCTTTTTGTACTGTACTTAAAATCCGCGTGATGTCCTCATCTTTCGAAACGATTGAAAAACTTAATAAACGTCGCGCGAAATAGCGATCTGAAGCGGTCACTTTTTTTATTGAAAACAGCCAATCCAATGTCTGTAACTCTGAATAGTGGGTACTGAAATAGTCTTCCTTCACCCCGTCTTTTACGAACCACTGAGGTGACACGATGACCACTACTTTTTTATTTCTGAGATCCTTACTAGCTGAGCGCATCATCATGAACTGGCTTAGCGATTGGGTCCCAGGCGCACCTAATAAAAATGGTTCGTAGCTCCGTTGATATTTCTGGGCTAAAACAGAAGGATGAAAAGGACTGATCCTACTCAATTCACTCGAGCCAAGAAAAGGCACATACTTTTTTTCAGTAAAAGCTGTATTTTTGATTACATCCCCTCGTAAGACGTTGTCTGACATCGAACTGGCTGCTCTATGAATGATTTCTGGGTCAGCTACATTCACGCGATAAGATGAAGTGAAAAAAATCGCAATCAGTATAAACGCAAGTATCACTGGACCAAAAATCGCAAACAGCTTTTTCTTCATGGTTATTCCTTCAATTCGTTGACTTGATCAATGATTTTATTTGGTGTAGCCCATTCTTCTCGATCAAATTCTGATACAGGAACTTGTACATCAAGCTGTCCATCCAACTCAACTAATAATTGAACAGAGCCTAGTGAATCCAATAAACCTTCACCAAACAAATCGATTTCTTTATTTTCTTTCACTTCATCTGTACCTGTAATCTCTGCTAAAATCGTTAAAACTTGTTCTTCCATTTCTATTCTCTCCTTTAAACTCGTCATTTATTTAAAAAATAGTTGATCTAAAAATCCTGAAAAAATCAATAAGCTAGCACACACTGCTTGAAACGTCATAAAAACAGAAAAGGCGTGGGTCAAGCGATTGGAAGGAAGTTTTTTCTTCCGTTTTTTCTTGTAGCGAATCCATGCATCTGTCACACAAATCAGCGTTGCATGATAGATACCATACAAAATGTAGAACCATGTCAAACCGTGCCAGATACCCATCAATAGAAACAATGCAAAGTATCCGATATTTGAAGTCACGATCTTGCTCTTGAACCATTTTTTCTTCATCAAGAAGAACAACAACCGCATATATACGTAATCTCTGAACCAGAAGGACAAAGACATATGCCAACGATTCCAGAATTCTTTAATATTCCAAGCTAAAAATGGTTTGTTGAAATTGATCGGGGTATCATAGCCCATCAAATAGCTCGTACCAACTGCAAACAAACTATAGCCAGCAAAATCGAAAAAGAGATACAAACTATAGACATACATGTAACCCAATAGCCACCACGAGATTCCCCCATGAGCCAAGGCACCCTTTGATACGATGGGTAAAAGTACCTGTCCGAGATAATGACCGATGATGAATTTGTATAAAAAACCCATAAACAGATGATGGACCCCTTTTTCCAACATTTCCAGATATTGTTCCTTTGTTGGTGGTTGGAGCTGATCTTTTTCAAATCTTCGATAACGATCGATTGGTCCTGAAGAAATGGTTGGAAAAAACAACAAGAACTGAATATAACGGTAAGGATGATAGGTTTTGATCATACCGTCTCTCATTTCCATGATCATTTGTACCGATTTGAATGTTAAATAAGAAATTCCCAGAAAACTAAACAGTGATTCCTTACCAGATGTTAGAAATGGTGTGACTTTCGTAATCGCTAAAGGTAGAATTGCTAGAACTACCGCTAGATAAAACCATACACTCTGGTTGCTTTTTTTTCGATAAGTGAAATAACACCAAACAAGTATACTTTGCCAAATCACATAGCCAATCAAAGCAAGTCCTTGTTGCCAATACGTTCCTCCAAAGCTGATGAACAAGAAAAAGAAAGTTACAAGAACTTGATAAGTTCCTAAACGTTTCTGAAAAAATAGTAGGGAAAAAATGATTGGCGCTAACGCGAAACTCAGTAATAGAAAATAATACGGCTCCGCATAAGGAATCATATGTGGGAGACTCATCACCTATTCACCTCAGCTGTCAATGCTTTTCGATCAATTTTCCCATTGTTCGTTTGTGGCAATTGGTCAATAAACGCCACTTTTTGTGGGATCATATAGTCCATCAGAAAATCGGTCAACCTTTGTTTGATCGAACGTATCAACTGATAATTAGTATCCGGAATCGCTTGATTCAATACAACAAACGCCACTAATTGTTGGACTTTCGACCCTTGATATTTGGGAACAACGATTGCTTGATTGATTCGTTCATCTTTAAGCAAGGCATGTTCAATATCACCTAATTCAATGCGGTAGCCATGTAATTTCACCTGTTGATCGATTCTTCCCTCAATAAAAAGCAAACCATCCTCTGCTAAATATCCTGCATCTCCTGTTCGATAGTTTTGATGCCCAGTTACTTGAAAGAACACTTCCTTCGTTTTTTCAGGATTGTTCAAATAGCCTTTTGACACGCTAGGACCAGTAATCAAAATCTCGCCGCGATCACTTTCACCATTTTTCAAAATGGATACGGTCGTATCGGACTTGACATAGCCAATTGGTAAACGTTCATACGTAGTCAATACTTCTCTTGTGATCAATATACTGGAGATGGCTACTGTCGCTTCTGTCGGCCCATACGTGTTGTAAATTTTGGCTGAAGGAAACCGTTCGAGTAACGCTTGCGCCGTTTTCTTCGTCAATTCCTCGCCACAGAAAATGAATGTAGCCAGCTCTGGTAAATGTCCCTCGGCAAAAGATATGTCCATCAAGCAAATATCAACAAACGAAGGAGTCGATACCCAGATGTCCAGTTTTAATTGTGGTAAAATAGTAAATAATTTTTGAAAATCTTGGATGTTTTCCTTGAATAAAGGCTTGATGATCCCCCCGGAAACTAACGCTGGATACAAAGTGAACACAGATAAATCAAAAGAGAAAGGTGCTTGTGCTAAAAAAGCTTGTCCCTCTTTGATTGGAAAGTCGCGCAAGACCCAATCGACAAAGCTCACCAAGTTATCATGACTAATTTGCACGCCTTTGGGTTCTCCTGTAGTACCTGAAGTAAAAATAAGATAAAAATTTTCATCACCTTTCACTGTATGCTCAAATGGATAACCAACTATCGAGGCGATAATCGAGCGTAAACAATCTTTTTGGATGATTGGTATATCTGTCTCAATCTCCCAGTCACTTAAACTAATGATCATACTAGGTTGTGCGACACGTAAAATCGCTTCGATCCGTTCCTTCGGTGTTTGGGCATCAATCGGTAGATACGCATGTCCTGCTTTCACTGCGCCTAAGAATGCTACCACCATCTCAAACTCTAGATTGCCGAACACGATGATTGGTCCCTTCGTAGTCAAACGCTTCTCTAAGTAATAGCCTAATGCATCTGAGGAGTGCTTCAGTTCTTGATATGTGTGTCGCTCCTCTGCTGTCTGATAGGCGATCCTCTCTGGGTCTGCTATTCCCCAAAAATCGATCGCAGCCACGATTCCTTTTTTCTTCATCGTTTCCCTCCTAGAATTCGTTATATATAAATGTTCCACCTTGAATATTTTTGTAATGATACAAATAAATGAGTAATAATAGTATCGTCGAATAAACAAGGGTTCGAAGCATAAAAGTTCGCCAATATCGAACCTGTGGTTGCTGCCACCATTGTTTCATCTCTTTTACCTCCTATTTAGATCCTTAGTCAAATTCTACTCATTCTATCCACAAAAAAACATTTGTTTTACTAACAGAATGCGCTTTACAGCTAACAGTTTTGTCACTAACTAAAGAGAACAAAAAAAGAGCCGTACGAAAATAAATGCGTACAACTCGATTCTGTCTTTCGTTCAGCTAGAATAAGATACCCTTTTTGCTCTATTTTTCTTATTCCTCAATGATCCGACAATACAAACGGCTAGTCATAAAGTAAAAGAGTAGGTAAATGACGATCAATAAGCCACAAACAAAGTATGCCAACCAATAGTCTGCTCCTTCTACATATTGAGAAAACACATTGATGGCAAATACTGCATGAGTGATGCCCAAAATCATCGGTGGAAAAAACATCAACGCATTTTGTTTATAGATCATCCGATTTGTTTTGCGTTGAGCAATCCCTAATTTTGTCAGCAATTGATAATTGGTTCGTTCAATTTCAGCTTCGGATAATTGTCGCACCATCAAGATACTACCGGTTGCAATGATCACGATCATTCCAACAAAAAGGGCAACAAAGATATTGATCCCAATTTGGCGGTCAATGGCACGCAACCTAGGATAGCGCGCATTATAATTCAAACGTGATGTTTGTCCTGTCAATTTATTTTCTGAATATTCGCTCTCCTCTTCTTTAGAAGCATCCGTATGGATCGTCCCAACTATTCCTTGGTCAGTAATCTCATAACTATAATAAATCGTGTGTGTCCAATTAGTAGGTACTTCTTTATTTAATCGTTCGGTCATTTTTTCTTGATTACCGCCAGTCACATTCCAATTGATGATCTGATATTCTAATCCAGTGACACGGTCAAAGATTTCTTGAGTAACGACCAACGTTGTTCCATATACTCCAGTTACATGGCCAAAGATTCCTTGAACAAAGATCGCGGACGGTCCATAATAGGTCATGCTCTCATCTCCTAAATATCCAGGAAGAACCTGTTGGATCAAAAGTTCTTGTTTATCCGGCAAATAGATCTTTTTCCCATAACTGGAAAAATCACGAAACATCGTTTTTACTGAATCTAACATAATTGCATGGTCTTTCTCTGTAAGTTTGATGTTTGGCAAACTAGGTTTGATTTTGCGAAAGGTGCGGTATTCTTCTTCAGAAATCAAATTGACTGGCTTGATTTCATTGCCACCAGATACCGAACCAATACTCAGATTATAATAGCTCCCTACTACTTTGTAATGAAAGACTAATTCGTCGCTGATTTTCTGATTCTCTTCTGTTAAGATCGGTCGCAGTTTATCTGCCGTTTGAGTATCTAATTGATATGAAACAGGCGCATGAATTTCCTCACGATGAGCAACGAGCGTCGTCCTTCCAATCATTCCGCCGATCATTGCCAAAGATAGGCCAATAACTAATGTGATCAACGAATTCATTCGCCAGCCTTTTAACAGATGGATTTGTGTATTCCCAATTAACAAAAAATTGGTTCCTCGGTACTTAAATCTCGATTCGCTCAACAAATGGAGCAGTAAACGAAAAGAATAACGAAAGAACAGGTAGGTCCCTAATATGCAGAAAAACAATATTGAAAACGGAAAAGCGATCATCAATCCTAGATTTACTTTTTTTTCCAAGAGTTGGCTAATTGTTTCTTTGAAATTCAATGCAGCGAAATAGCTGCTAGAAATCATCAATACTCCGATCACGCCCAATAAACGATGCCTTGTGCGAATACGCAACATTGAACTTTCCACTTGTTCTCTTTCCCCAAAACTACGATTCATGGGATAACTCCAAATCTTCCATAGTGAATAAAGAGAAACTGCCGAAAGAATAACAAAAAATACCACAACGGTTTCAAAAATGGACGGGATAGGAATAAAAAAACGACTAGTAATGTCCATCTTCATCATTCGCACTAAAATCATTTGAAACAATTTTGAGAAAATACTTCCCAATAAAATCCCTAACATACAAGCAAAAAAACCAATGGTCATCGTTTCCAACACATAGATTGATGAAATCTGGAATTTGCTGATTCCGAATAATTGATAGATCCCAATCTCTTTTTGTCTCCGATTGAGAAAAAAGCGATTAGCACTGAGCACGAAAAAGAGTAAAACAACAGTAATGATCCAACTACCAAGCTTTAAAATATTATCTATCGAAACATCTTGACTTGCCCTTCGAATCAGTGATTGGTCATAGGTCATCGCGCTAAAAGAGTAATAGATCATCGTCGATAAGGTCAAACTGAAGAAATAGACAAGATAGCCCCTTGATTGTTTTAAAAAACTTTTTGCGGCTAATTTATAAAGCATTGATTTTACCGCCTCCTCCAATCGTCGCCTGCATATCGATGACTTTTTCAAAGAATTCTTTTCTTGTCCCACGGCGGATCACTTCTGAAAAAATCACCCCATCTTTGATAAATAAAATACGGTTGCAATAACTAGCTGTATAAGGATCATGTGTCACTAATAAGATCGTTGATTTTTCAACTTCGTTCACTGTTTTTAAATAATTCAACAATTCTGTTGCTGATTTTGAATCCAATGATCCGGTTGGTTCGTCCGCGAAAATCACCTCTGGTTCTACTACTAAAGCTCTAGCTGCCGCAATCCGTTGTCTTTGTCCAACTGACATTTCATCAGGATAACGTTTTAGTAATTCTTCGATCCCCAAAAGCTGGGCCACATGTAAAACTCTTCGGTCCATTTCATCTTTCGCCATATTTTCAACAGCTAAAGGAAGTAAAATATTATCTTTACCATTCAATGTATCTATAAGATTGAACGTTTGAAAGATAAAGCCAATTTTTTTTCGTCTGAAATCACTCAATTCATGTTTTTTCATTTTTGTGATTTCATTTCCTTGGATCATCACACTGCCCATCGTTGGTAGATTGATCGTTGATAAGATATTCATCAGAGTCGTCTTTCCCGCTCCACTTGGTCCCATGATGCCAATAAACTCTCCTTCTTCAACTGAAAAAGAAACATTGTCTAACACCTTAACCGGTGATTTACTACTTCCATAACTTTTACTTAAATGTTTTACTTCGATTATTTTACTCATGCTAGTCCTCCACCTTTATCCTTAATTGAATAGTAGCACATCCTTTCATTTTTTTCCCTTTTGATTTTGTCACCTGGTCACTCAAGAAAATTATCCTGAATTTTTTTTATTCAATTTTTTTATTCAAAAAAAAATAATACGTATTTTTCAAAAGCTGATACTGCACGTTTTCACTTTTTTTCACAAGATAATATACACCATATATAGTATACTCATTCAATTATACAGGGATAAAACACTATATGTAGCAGATAATTAGTTGCTCCTTTCTTCAATTTGTTTTATGATAGACAAGAACAATTTTTGTAGGAGCTGAAGAAAATGAAACGAACAGATCAAGAAATGGCTGTGCTAGAAAAACAGCCTGAAACCAAAAAAATGACTGTCATCAAACGCGATGGACGCGAGGTACCATTTGATGAACAGAAAATAAATGCCGCACTGATCAAAGCAGAAAAGAAAATTCACGGTTCCTTATCTCCTATTACGTACGAAAAGATCCAATCAATCGCAGAACTTGTGATCAAAGAAATCAAAAATCGCTTCGCAAATAACGTAAAAATCTATGAGATCCAAAACATCGTTGAACATATTTTGTTAGAAAAAAACGAATATGCCTTAGCAGAAGAATATATCCATTATCGAACAAAACGTGATTTTGCTCGTAGTAAAGCAACAGATATCAACTTTTCAATCGAGAAACTGATCAATAAAGACCAAAGTGTTGTCAACGAAAATGCGAACAAGGATAGTAATGTATTCAATACACAGCGTGACTTGACTGCTGGCATCGTTGGGAAATCGATCGGATTGAAATTACTTCCACCGCATATTGCCAACGCACATCAAAAAGGCGATATCCATTATCATGATCTCGATTACCATCCGTATACACCAATGACAAATTGCTGTTTGATCGACTTCAAAGGTATGCTGAATAACGGGTTTAAAATCGGAAATGCAGAAGTCGAATCACCAAAATCGATCCAAACAGCAACGGCACAGATCTCACAGATCATTGCCAATGTTGCATCTAGCCAATATGGCGGATGTTCTGCCGATCGTACAGATGAATTGCTTGCTCCTTTTGCACAATTAAATTACAAAAAGCATTTAATTGATGCCAAAGAATGGATCGACACACCCGAACGGCAAGAAGCCTATGCAAAAGCAAAAACCAAAAAAGATATTTTTGATGCTATGCAAAGTTTGGAATATGAGATCAATACACTTTTCACTTCCAACGGACAAACGCCTTTTACTTCACTCGGCTTCGGTCTAGGTAAAAATTGGTTTGAACGAGAAATCCAAAAAGCGATTTTACAAATCCGAATCAATGGATTAGGAAGTGAGAAACGGACAGCGATCTTCCCCAAATTGATATTTACACTAAAAGACGGAATCAATCTGAAACCAACTGATCCAAACTATGACATCAAACAATTAGCCTTAGAATGTGCCACAAAAAGAATGTACCCAGATATTCTAAATTATGACAAGATCGTTGAATTGACAGGAAGTTTCAAAGTACCAATGGGCTGTCGCTCCTTCTTACAAGGTTGGAAAGACGAGAACGGTGAAGAAGTGAATGTCGGAAGAATGAATCTAGGTGTGGTTACGTTGAACTTGCCGCGGATCGCCTTAGAAGCAGACGGTGACCAAGAAAAATTCTGGCAATTACTTTCAGATCGCTTGTCAATCATGAAAGATGCCTTAGTTTATCGAGTCGAACGTTGTAAAGAAGCGATTCCTGCAAATGCACCGATCCTTTACATGTATGGTGCATTCGGTAAACGACTATCTCGTACCGATGCTGTAGATGAATTATTTAAAAATCGTCGAGCAACTGTTTCATTAGGCTACATCGGACTTTATGAAGTCGCTGCTTCTTTCTTTGGCGGTGCGTGGGAAAATAATGCAGAAGCCAAAGACTTCACTCTAGATATCGTGAAAAAACTAAAAGCTAATGCAGACGCTTGGGGAAATGAATATGGCTATCACTTCAGTGTATACTCCACACCAAGCGAAAGCTTGACGGATCGTTTTTGTCGTTTAGATACAGAAAAATTCGGTATCGTTGAAAATATCACAGATAAAGAATATTATACTAATAGTTTCCACTATGATGTGCGTAAAAATCCAACGCCATTTGAAAAGCTTGAATTTGAAAAAGACTATCCAAAATACTGTTCTGGTGGCTTTATCCATTACTGTGAATATCCAGTGTTGCAACAAAATCCTAAAGCATTAGAAGCTGTTTGGGACTTTGCCTATGATAAAGTAGGCTATTTAGGAACCAATACGCCGATCGATCATTGCTACCAATGTGGTTTTGAAGGAGATTTCCAACCAACTGAACGTGGCTTTGAATGCCCAGAATGCGGCAATCACGATCCAAAAACATGTGACGTAGTCAAACGAACATGCGGCTATCTAGGAAACCCACAAGCCCGCCCAATGGTCCACGGCAGACACAAAGAAATCTCATCACGCGTGAAACATATGAAGTAAGGTTGTGAAAGAAGCGTTTAGTACTGAGTAATAAGACAGAAAAATCAAAAATGGCTGTTTCATTTTAGATTTTTTTGACTTATTACCGAAGTATTGCTTCTTGAACACCGTAGATAAGGTTGTGAAAAAAACATCCAACTCCATATCATATGAGAGATAGCACCCTTTCTCTGGCTATTTTCTTATGTCTCCTACGACCTTCAAGAATTTTTTATAACGGATACCATTTTATAATGAAAGAAGTTTTACTATGAGAAATCCTAAACCTAAAGAATGGCTGGCTCAAGATTATAGTCATGACTATATTGCCGATTATAAACCGTTCAACTTTGTAGATGGCGAAGGTGTTCGTAATAGCTTATATGTAAGTGGCTGTTTATTTGCCTGTGAAGGTTGTTTTAACAAAGCCGCTCAGAATTTCCGTTACGGCAAACCATTCACTCCAGAACTGGAAGAACAGATCATGGCTGATCTACGCAATGATTACGTCCAAGGATTGACACTTTTAGGCGGTGAACCTTTTTTGAATACGAATGTTTGCCTACGTTTAGTCGAGCGAATCCGCCAAGAATTTGGTCACAGCAAAGACATCTGGTCTTGGACCGGTTATACCTTCGATGAATTATTACAAGATTCGGAAGATAAATTAGAACTGCTCTCGAAAATCGATATTCTTGTTGATGGCCGTTTTGAATGGTCAAAAAGAGATTTCAAATTACAATTTCGTGGAAGTAGCAATCAGCGTATCATTGACGTGCAACGATCGCTTGCTGAAAAACAAGTCGTCATCTGGGAAAAATGTACAGATGCTACGCAAACATATGAACAAATAAAAAAACAAGAATTGATTTAACTATACTCAGTTTTGATTGAACACAATAAAGAATGCTCCATCTAAAAGGCCAAGACAGAAGTGAATTTCGCTTTTGTCTCAAAGTCTAAGATGGAGCATTCTTTATTCTATTTCTGATTCTATCGTTTGCGTTTCCCACAAAGGTAACACAATATTCTCATAAGTCATCGGATCTAAATTCGTCAGTGTGATACCTAATAAACGAATCCCCTTCTCTATCCCTAAAATCTCTTCCCAGATCAGACTGGCTTGATAAAACAGCGCTTCTTTTTTATAGACATATTCTGGTAATGTCACTCGCTTCGTTACTGTAGAATAATCGGTATAACGGACCTTCAAGACAACTGTTTTTCCATGTTTTTGGACACGTCGGAGAGAATCTTCCACTTTCTCAGCCAGCTGACGCAACTGACCAAGAACTTCTTCTTCTGTTCTTAGTGGTTGTCCATACGTATGTTCTTTACCGACTGACTTACGCTCGCGGGTGACATTGACCGGCGAATCATGAATACCTCTTACTTTTCGATATAACGAATACCCCATTTTACCAAACTGTTGGATCAACATCATTTCAGTACATTGATAAAGATCTTCTCCTGTAAAAATACCTAATTCATGCATTTTAGGAACAGTTTTCTTACCAACACCATGAAATTTTTCGATTGGTAATGCTTTTAAGAAATCGACAGCTTCTTCGGGGGTGACGACTGTCATTCCTTTAGGTTTTTGAAAATCTGATGCGAGTTTCGCTAAAAATTTATTATAGCTGACACCAGCCGAACAAGTCAGATGCACCGTTTGCCAAATATCAAGTTGGATCATTCGGGCGATTTTAATCGCTGATTTACAATTGATTTTATTATTCGTGACATCTAAATAAGCTTCATCAATACTAACTGGTTCGACTAAGTCTGTATAGCGATAAAAAATCTCCTTGACTTCTTTTGATATCGCACTGTATTTTTGGTGGTCTCCAGGTTTGAAAATCGCTTCTGGACAAAGTTCATAGGCTTTTTGGGCACTCATTGCGGAATGGATGCCGAACTTACGTGCTTCATAGTTAGCCGTCGTCACTACCCCACGCCCGCCAGTATCACTGGGATGTCTGGCAATCACTAAGGGTTTTCCACGAAGCTCAGAGTGATCTCGTTCTTCAACGGACGCGAAAAAAGCATCCATATCGATATGAATGATTTTTCTAGATGTATTATTATGTAAAGGAAACTGTAATTCCATCAGACTCACCCCATTTCATTATACACGAACTTTTGTTCCCTTTCAAGTTAGGAGGTTCGTTTTTCAAAGAAGCTGTACCTCGTGCTTAATTGATTATAAGAAAAAAGTCGTTCAAAAGACTGTTCACCACAGCAAGCCTCTGAACGATTTTTTATAAAAAGTTAATCATCCAATTCATGGAACTGACGATAAACTTCTTGTTTTTTTATTCCATTTTTGACTGCAATCGTTTTGATTGCCACGTTAGTTTTTTCTCCTTGCTCAATTAATTGTTGTACCTGTTCTTTTAACGTACCTTGAAGTTGTTCACTTGGTACGATCTCTTCGTTACTCCCCTCAACAAGTAAACAGCATTCTCCCTTGATCGGCTGTTTTTCTAAATAACCAAGTAATTCTTCAATGTCTCCGCGTAAATATTCTTCATGAATCTTCGTCAATTCTCGACAAAGCACAACTTGACGATTACCAAACACTTCCAACATATTGGTCAGCGTTGCGACTACGCGATAAGGTGACTCATAAAAAATCAATGTTGCTGTTTGATTGCGCAGCGATTCCAACATCGTTTTTTGTTCTTTTTTCTTTCTAGGTAAAAACCCATAAAATAAAAATGGCTGCGGAACTAGACCTGAAGCAATTAATGCAGTCATTCCGGCGGTAGGTCCTGGCAATGCTACGACTGGAATATCTTGCTTGATACAAGCAACAACAAGCTCATGCCCAGGATCACTGATAGATGGCATGCCCGCATCGCTTACTTGTGCTATCATTTTTCCTTCTTTTAGCCAGTCGATCAATTGAGGAATACGTTCTTTATAATTATGCTCGTGCAAACTTTTTTGGGGAGTTTGGATCTCGAAATGATTCAATAGCTTTTGTGTATTGCGTGTATCCTCACTTGCGATCAAATCCGCTTCTTGTAATGTCCGCACACTGCGAACAGTCATATCCTCCAAGTTTCCGATCGGTGTTGGAACGAGGTAAAGTGTACCAAACACGTGATTTCCTTTAAAGCTCTTTTGGTTATACATATGATTCTCCTTATCAAACAGAGTAAAGGAAGCTACTCTAATTAAAAAATTTATCCTGGTAGTTCAACGACGAATACCGCAAAACAAGAGTGCTTTGCGGTATTCGTTGACCGTGATAGAAGCCACTAGATCCTTTGATTTAGCGACCACTTTCTCGATAGATCACTTCTAAACAGAACGCACAAGGTTCATCATTTTCACGTCTTGAACCATACAAATCATAGCAAACATGGAATCCTTCTTCATAAATCTTTTCTAGATTCATTCGGGATTTCGATAGTTCTTGCTTGGCATTTTCAGCTGGAGCTTGCGCCACTTGGTTCAATTCACGAAGATGTTCACGTAATCGTTGATTTTCCATCTCTAAGGTGGTATTTTTCTCAACGATCTCATGCAGTGCATGTTTCATCTCTACTAATTCAGTCAATGTATTTCGTAACTCTGACTCCAATTGGTTCAACCCATCATATAATGATCTCTTATCCATTCATCTCACCTACTTGGATGAAATTTTTTAGTTCATCCCATTCATATTCAACAGGATTTTCCCGTCCGTTCAGTCGCACACTAACTAAGCGACTAAGCAGGTTCAATCCTACGACTTTCCCTTTACCATCAGGAGTTTCAAGTGTTTTCCCAAAGTCAGGGAGTTCTTTTTTTGCGGCTTCATATGCTTCACTTTCATACTGTAGACAGCACATCAAGCGACCACACAAGCCAGAAATTTTAGTTGGGTTCAGTGATAATTCTTGTTCTTTTGCCATTTTGATTGAAACAGGGACAAAATCTCCTAAGAAAGAAGAACAGCAGAGTGGTCGCCCACAAGGTCCGATACTTCCGATCATCTTCGCCTCATCCCGAACACCGATTTGTTTCAATTCGATCCTTGTACGAAAAACGGCAGCCAAATCTTTCACTAATTCACGAAAATCAATACGTCCATCTGCCGCAAAATAAAAAGTCAATTTGCTTCGATCAAAAGTATATTCAACTTGGACGATCTTCATTTCTAGTTTTCTCTCTCTAATTTTTTCTTTCGCAATCAAAAAAGCTTTTTTTGCATCTTCTTCATTTTTGTTGCTTTTTTTAAGCTCAGCAGTTGTTGCTTTATGCAAAATAGGATTGATGGTTTCAGGTAAATCTTCCAGATCAATATCTCTTTTGGGAATAGCAACCGTTGCGATATGTAAAGTTTGCTGAGACTCGACTAACACTTTATCATTGTATGCATATTCTGAATCTCCGGGTGTAAAATAATAGACATGACCAGCATCTCTATAACGGACACCTACTACTTCTACCATTTGTGGCCTCCTTGATTACGCAAAATATAAATTGACAAATCAAAAAATCGTTTGTAATACAAATTGCTCAGCGACGGCTTGAAAACTCACATTGCTACGCAGTTTTTGTTCTGCTAACAAAATACGTTCAATCGTTTGATTCAGCCGTTTGACTTTACCATACTCCCCAGATGTTATCGCCTGTTTTTGAGCTTCCTGATAATAATACATTAAAATTGAAAAACCAGTAAATTGTTGATTTTTTTCTTTAAATACTTTCATCAATCGTTTTTGTACATAGATAAAGGCTTGTGTATCTCTTTTATCCAAGTAGACAAACCATTGATAAATCAAGTTCTTAGCCTCATTAAACCATTCATCTTCTGAGATTTCAACTGCTTTTCCTAAACTGTTTGTCAAGAATGACAAAAGTTTTGCTTTTTCCGTAGAAATTTGCTGATCTTGTAATTTTTGGATCAATGAATCCTTTGACAATTCTTGAAAATGCAAGGTTTGACAACGAGATTGGATCGTAGGTAAGATTCGACCAATGGCTTCCGTTTCTAAAATCGCTAGAAAATCCCCAGGTGGTTCTTCTAAAAATTTTAATAAACTATTGGCCGCACTCGCATTCATTTTTTCTGCTTCCTGTATCAAGAATACTTTTTTCCTTGATTCATATCCGCTACGACTAAACTCTGTTTGTAAGCGCCGGATCTGATCGACCTTGATCGACTGACCATCGGGTGCAAGAACGAGTACATCTGGATGTTCTTGATTCTGGATCCGTTGACAATTATTGCATCTGCCACAAGGTTGTTGGTTGTTCATATTCGTACAATATAAATGTTGTGCTAACCAAATGCCTACCTCATGCTTTCCTGTACCTTTTTCACCTTCAAAAAGATAAGCATGAGCGAGACGCCCATGCTCAAAACTTCGTTGAAGTTGTTGATACACGAGAGGTTGCATTTGCGCAAGTATGTTTTCTTGAGCCATAGTTCCTCCTAGAAATGGTGGAATCCTTCAACTGGTAAGACAAAGACTGTTGCTCCGCCCACTTCTACTTCTACAGGATAAGGAACGCCACCGTCCATTGAAATATCTAAAGTTACTGGAGTAGAAACAAATTGTTTTCTTGACTCACATGTTTTTTTGATGATCTCTAATGCTTCTTCGACACGATCGTCCTCAATACCAACGATAAATGTGCTGTTTCCCGCTTTAAGGAAACCACCAGTAGAAGATAATTTAGTAGCACGAATGTTTGCATCGATCAATTCATTGGACAAACGGTTGCTATCTTTATCTTGAATGATTGCTAAAATGATTTTCATTTACGTTCACCTTCCTGACTTTCAAAATATTGTGGAAATTGGTTGATAATTGCGTGGTAACTCAATTGTAACACTTCTTCAAAACTATTTCTTGCATCGATCTTATGGATGCGGTCTGGATGCTCCTCTACCAATTTCAAATAGGCATGACGGACACGCTGGTGGAACTCTAATCCTTCTGAATCTAAGCGATCGATTTGATTCTGGCGATTTTTAGCGATTCGACGTAATCCTGTGTCAGAATCCACATCAAGATAAAGAGTAAAATCAGGAGTCGTTCCTTCTGTAGCAAATTCATTCAGTTTAGCAATCTCGTTTACGCCGATCCGACGACCTGCACCTTGATAGGCCAACGAACTATCGACAAAACGATCACACAAAACGATTTTCCCACTCGAAAGTGCAGGTAAAACTTTTTCGACTAAGTGTTGTCTTCGAGCAGCTGCGTATAATAAACTTTCTGTTCGCTCGTCCATGCGATCATTTTGGGGATCAAGAATCACTGCACGAATCTGTTCAGCAATTGGTATCCCACCTGGTTCCCGAGTTTGAATAATCTCTGTTTTTGCTACTTGTTGTAAAAGAGGATATAGTTCTTTGATGATACTCGTTTTACCTGCACCATCAGGTCCCTCGATCGTAATAAATAAGCCGTTCACACTTGTTCCTCCATCTCTTCTCTTGCTTTTCTATTGTATCTGAAAATCTTTGTTGATCAAACTACCGCGATTTGACTCGTAGCAAAAAATCATAGTTCACGTCTGCCTTCGACCGCTTTCATTAAAGTCACTTCGTCTGCATATTCGATATCGGAACCCACAGATAAGCCATGAGCTAACCGAGTGACTTTGATACCAGCAGGCTTGATCAATCGTGAAAGGTAGATTGCTGTTGCTTCTCCTTCAGTGGTCGCATTTGTTGCGATGATCACTTCTTGGACCTCTGCATCATGTAAACGTTGTAAGAGAGGAGGGATATTGATATCTTCTGGACCCGTACCTTCCATTGGTGACAATACACCATGTAGCACATGGTACAAGCCACGATACTCACGCATCTTCTCCATCGCCATGACATCTTTTGGTTCTTCAACAACTAAAATGATGCCACGATCTCTCGAGGGATCTTTACAAATCTCACAAGGATCTTCTTCTGTGATATTTCCGCAAATACTACAAAAATGTAGATCGCGTTTGACGCTCAATAAAGCTTTGGCAAATTCATTGACCACTTCATCCTTCATATCGATCGTATAAAAAGCCAGCCTTGTCGCTGTTTTTTGACCAATACCTGGAAGTCTCATATAACTGTCGATCAGTTTGGCAATTGGTTCTGGATATTGCATGTTCATTTCCCCTTCAGGAAAATTTAAAAGGGTAAGCCCTTAGTGTATTTTCCCATTGTTTTTTCGGATTCTTTATCGATTTTTTCTAATACGTCATTGACAGCCATCACGATCAAATCTTGTAGCATTTCGGTATCTTCTGGATCAACTACTTCATCATTGATCTGGATATCTTTCATTCGACGATTGCCAGTAAAGACGACTTTGACTAGATCATTCGTAGAACTACCAGTAAATTCTGTTTCATTTAGTTTTTCTTGGGCTTCGCCCATTTCTTTTTGCATTTTTTGGACTTGTTTCATCATCCCTTGCATATTTCCCATTCCGCGCATCATTAGTATCGCTCTCCTTTTCTAATCATCGATGACTGTGACTGCTGAACCGAAAAGTTCTTCAGCTTTCGTCACTACATTTTTTTGGTTTGTTTGTTCTTGAGGAAGCAATTCAATCTCGTCTGATTCATTATCAGACGCAAACGATTCTTCGGCTTCTCCATCCTTTGCTTGGACGAGATAATTTTTCCTTAGACCGGGCCAACTTTCCCGTGTGATATAGACAGGCTCTGGCGCATAATCTTTGATCATGCGGCTAAGTTGGTTGTGGATCGCTAATTGAAGCTCTTCGTCATTAGCTGCGCGCTGACAGACGATTTCATAATCAAAAGCAATCACTAGTCCCTTAGGTCCTGCCGCAACTGGTTCACTTGCTTTGAGCATCGCTCGCTGGGTCACTGACAAACTCATCAAAAGATCATCCCAGACTTCTTTTACTTCATTCAAGTGTTTCCTTGTCGCCTCTTTTAGTACATTATACACCCGTTCCGTGGGAATACGGTATGTACTTGGCTGTTTTTTCTGAACAGGTGATTGCGTCGTTTGCTGATTCGCAATGACTTTCACCGTGCCATTTTTGATTTCTTTGATTTCCTTTTTCAGCTCTTGGATCTCTTGTTGCAACTGTCTTACTTGTTGCTGATCGATCTCACTAGGCCCTTGCTGACTTTCATTTGCTGAAGATTGAGCTAGTTTCACTGTCGCAACCTCTAAATAAATGGTCGCATTATTTGTAAAACGCACTTCATTTTGTGTATCGCTCAAAATTTGGATCATTTGAAACAAGCGTTGTGCCGGGATTTCTTTCGCCAATGTCGTGAATGTTTCTGTTTTGACATGTGAGGTTTCCTGTAATAGATTTGGTGCTTGCTGAAACATCAATAGATCACGGCAATAAGACAACAGATCTTCTAAAAAGCGCCGTGATTCTTTTCCTGCCGCTAAAATTTGATTCAATTCTTGTAAGGCTTGTGGGATCTCTTTGCTAAAACAAGCGGATAGATAAGCATCCATCATCTCATTCGTCAAACTCCCCGTGACTTGCATTGCATCATCCAACGTGATCGTACCATCACTGAAAGAAATCGCTTGGTCAAGAATACTTAACGCATCCCGCATCCCACCTTCTGCTGCTCGTGCGATGACAGTCAACGCAGGCGCTTCGTAAGCAATCTCTGTTTGATCCAAGATATATTCTAAATGTTCGGTAATATCTGCTGCATTGATCCGTTTGAAATCAAAACGTTGTGTTCGCGAGATGATCGTTGCAGGGATTTTGTGCGGTTCAGTGGTTGCTAAAATAAAAATAACACTTTCTTTTGGTTCTTCCAGTGTTTTCAGTAAAGCGTTGAACGCTCCAGTCGAAAGCATGTGGACTTCATCAATGATATAAATTTTGTAAGCGGCTTTTGTTGGTGCATAATTTGCTCGATCTCTGATAAAACGGATCTCCTCAACACCATTGTTACTTGCCGCATCGATTTCAATGACATCTTCTTGTGTCCCAGTCGTAATCGACTGACACATCTCACAATGATTACAAGGTTCACCATCTTTGCTGTTTGGGCAATTGATCGCCTTGGCAAATATTTTTGCCGCACTTGTTTTCCCTGTCCCCCTTGGTCCTGTAAACAAATAGGCATGTGAGGTTTTATGGGAAACAATCGCATTTTTTAATGTTTGTGTCACAGCTTTTTGTCCAACGATATCCTCAAATCTCTGTGAACGCCACACACGATAAAGTGCTTGATATGCCATAAGGATCCCCCTTCTTTTGAAAAATTCACTAACTTTTATTATACGTGATTTAGCAAAAAAAAACTACTATACTTTATTCGGTTATAACAGAAGTGAACAATACTCAGAAATAAGCCTTACCATTCAAAAAAGCTGCTCATATTTTGGGATGTTTCGGCTAAATACCAATTTCGAACATCGTTTATCTAAGTTGTGAAAGAAGCCATTAACTCTAGACGATTAGACAGAAACATCCAAAATAGCTATTTCATAGTTGATTTTTTTTTAGCTGTGTTCAAAGAGTTGCGCCTTGAACAGTATTTATCCAGATTCTAAAAAAGTTCAGTTCTAAAACGTATGGCTGAACGTGGAAAATAGTCGCTCTGGTATTCTACATCTTTCGACTGAGAGCATTTTCAGTCTCCTATGGTATAATACAAACATATACGTAGTAAAAAAATACTTGCTCACAGGGAGGAATTTTTATGGGACTTATTAAAGCAGCAACTAGCATGATCGGCGGCGGATTAGCAGATCAATGGATCGAAATCATTGAACCAGACAATATGAGCGACACCACAGTCATGACAAAAGGTGTCAAGGTGCGTAAAGACGATAAACGAGGATCCAATCGAAAAGGTACAGAAGATGTATTGACAGATGGCACAGTCGTTCATGTCTATCCGAACATGATGATGCTTTTGGTAGATGGTGGAAAAATCATCGATTACACAGCGGAAGAAGGCTATTATACGATCAAAAACGATGCTGCCCCTTCCATGTTCAATGGTTCATTGAAAGGTGCAATCGCTGAAACCTTTGACCGCTTTAAATTTGGTGGCGTAACCCCACAAAAACAACAAGTATTCTATATCAATCTACAAGAGATCAAAGGAATCAAATTTGGCACAAGCGCGCCATTAAATTACTTTGATAATTTCTATAATGCAGAATTATTCTTACGTGCGCATGGAACGTACTCTATCCACATCACTGATCCAATCTTATTCTATACAAATGCAATTCCTAAAAATAAGACGCATGTTGAAATTGCAGATATCAATGAACAATATTTAGCAGAATTCTTGACTGCTCTTCAATCAGCGATCAACCAAATGTCCGCTGATGGGCAACGCATTTCCTATGTCCCATCAAAAAGTTTAGAACTAAGCAAATATATGGGCACAGCGTTAGACGATTCCTGGCGCGAGCTTCGTGGGATGGAGATTGTTTCTGTCGCAGTTGCTAGCATCTCTTACACAGATGATTCGGTCAAACTCATCAACATGCGTAATGAAGGTGCCATGTTAGGTGATCCTAGTGTCCGTGAGGGCTATGTGCAAGGTTCGATTGCTCGTGGGATGGAAGCTGCAGGTAAAAATGATGCCGGTGCGATGACTGGCTTTATGGGCATGGGAATGGGAATGAATGCCAATGGCTCCTACTTAGCTCAGTCCTCACAAAATAATCAAGAACAAATCAAGCAACAACAAGAAAAACAAAATCAACAAACAGCTCAAGGTACTAACGATACATGGACTTGTCCTGTCTGTGGTACCGAAAACACCGGGAAATTCTGTTCAAACTGTGGTGCTGCAAAACCAGTGGCGAATAGCCAACCAAAGCTTGAAATGAAATGTAGCGAATGTCATGAAGTAGTGGATCTTTCAAATGGAATTCCTAAATTTTGTCCAAATTGTGGAAAACCATTCAAAGGTATCCCACTTGACTAGTTGAAAGGGGTGCCTGAATGGATGCTTTAACACATAAATGCCCCAATTGTGGCGGACCATTGACCTTCGATCCAAAAGATCAAAAATTTCATTGTGACTATTGCCTAAATGTTTATACAGAAGCAGAAGTCAGTCAATATGAAGAGGAACAAAAAGCGGCCCGCGACATCAATGGGACTCAAGATCAACCAGTTGCAACGGATGATTTCACCTTTACAGCAGAAGAACAGCTCGAACAAATGGATGAAACAGAACGTCAAGCATTTGCTGATGCTGGTGGAATGACTGACACAGAGGCAACAGCTGAACAGACGTCTACCGCCGAACAAAGCAACATCGAATTATTTTTATGTCCAAACTGCGGTGCAGAAATCGTCACAGAAGCCACTACAGCTGCTACCTATTGTTACTACTGTCATAATCCAGTCGTGCTATCCGGACGACTAAGTGGTGACTTCTTACCAAATAAAGTCCTGCCTTTTGCTGTAGAAAAAGAAGAAGCAATTAAACAGTTTCTCGCATGGACGAAGAAAAAATGGTTTGTACCAAAAGCATTTTTCAATCAGGAGCAAATCGACAAATTAACTGGCGTTTATTTTCCTTATTGGGCGACCGATGCCGAACTGGACGGTTCCTTGCAAGCCAATGGAACAGTTATCAGAATCTGGCGAGTCGGCGATATCGAATATACCGAAACAAAACAATATGCTGTACAGCGGGAAGGGAAACTTTCATTTAAAGAATTAGTTAAAAATGCCTTGTCAAAAAACACCCAACAAAAGATGGTAGAAGCTGTCCAGCCATTTCCTTTAGCTAAAGCTATCGGATTCAAAAGTCAATATCTTGCTGGATTCCAAGCAGAAAAACGTGATATTGAGTACCAAGCGCTCAAAGCAGATATCCAAAATGAGCTACGTGACTATTCGGAAAAATTGTTGCGTGACACTGCAAATGGCTACACTACTTTAACCGGGGTACGAACTTCTACTGAAATCACCGGTCAAAAAAATGAATATGTCTTATTGCCTGTTTGGCTTGTAACTTACCGTAGTAATGACTCCAATAAAAAAGTCTACTACTATGCTATGAATGGACAAACGGGTAAGGTCAGCGGTGTGTTACCAATCAGCCATAAAAAACTAGCTTTGACCTCTTTTAGCATATTCGCCGTTTTAGCCATCCTCTTTATGATTGGAGGGTACTTGATATGACCAAGCAGAAACATAACCTGTATCTTTTCTTTTTATTCGCTGTTAGTTTACTTTGGGCACCGTTCGTAGATGCTGCTACCCCAACGGTCAATGATGAAGCGGGTCTATTTACAAGCGACCAAATCGTAACATTGAACCAACAGGCACAAGAAATCAACGAAAAGATCAAAGGGCAAGTTTTTATCGTGACTACTGAGTCTAACTCTGAAGAGCCTAGAGACTTTGCTGATAACTATTTGAGAAACGCAATCGGAAACGATCAAAATGGCTCTGTTTTACTATTAGATATGGGCCAACGAGAAATTTATATCTCTACTTCTGGAAATATGATCGACTATTTGACGGATCGCCGGATCGATTCGATTTTAGATGATGTCTATGATCAGATGACGAATGCAAACTATTATGCAGCAGCCCAAGCCTATTTGACCAAAGCTTCTACTTATGTAGATGAAGGAGTGCCTGGCGGTCATTATCGTATAGATGAAGCCACAGGTAAAATCACTCGGTATAAAGTTTTGACTACCGTCGAAATAGTGATTGCGGTGGCTTTGGCAGCTATCTTAAGCATCGCTTTTTATATGATCACCGCCTCACGATACCAATTGAAATCTGGGACATACAAATACCCATTTCGTGAAAAGGCAAGTATCAAATTGACGAACAAAACAGATCGTTTAACAAACTCCTTTGTCACGACTCGTCATATCCCTAAAGCGCCACCACCAGGAAGCGGTGGTGGCGGCAGCACGACTCATTCGAGTGGTGGCGGTACCTTTGGCGGCGGTGGCCGAAGTTTTTAATTAAACGAAAACAGAACACAAACCAAAACATGGATCAGACTATGAGGGAATCCCTTTATCTGATCCATGTTTTTTGATTCTTTCATCAAATACTTACACACGTATCCATACTTATTAGGTATAGAAATAAAATTACTTAATATAGATAAATATATTGATTTTTAATTTCATAAATGTATACTTGATTTATGAAAGCGTTTCAAAAAAACATCAGGAGGTCTCACCATGAATAATAAAGAAACAGTTCCATCAATCATTCATTTTGGGTTGAAATCGGCTTGTTACTTGCTTCTTGCTTGTATCGTAAGTGGTATCTTCATTCCCTATTTATTCTATTTGTTACACTGGGAAGTTCGACTAGGGGTCTTTCTCTTTCTTCCTCCCTCTGTAGCTGCTGTCATCACTGGCAATCATTATTTTATTTCAACTAATACAGGTTTTACTAAAGGATATATCCGAACATTTCTTATTGCTACAGTCTGTCTCATGTTTGTCGCTTATTTATGGTTGTATCAAGGCATCATCTTCTAAATTCTATCGATAAAAAGGAGTGTCAAAATGTTAACAAAGTTTACAGAAATCATTGAGCGTTATTTAGCAGGTCCAATGGCTACAATTGCCAACCAAAGACATTTACGTGCCATTCGTGATGGGATCATCGCTACATTGCCACTAATTATCGTCGGTTCGTTTTTCTTGATCATTGCGTTTCCTCCCTTACCACCCAGTTGGGGGATCTATCAGTTCTTGTCCGAAAATGCAGCAACTATTTTATTACCCTATCGCATGACTATGTATATCATGTCTCTATATGCGACATTTGGCATCGGTGCCAGTTTAGCCAAAACCTATAAACTAGATGTTGTTTCTGGTGGTTTACTCGCTACGATTGCTTTTTTATTGACCTTTATCCCTGTCAATATTCCCCTTGAGGCTGCGGAAGCTGCTGGCACTTCTGGTTTTGTTTTGCCTATGGCCAATCTTGGCGGTGGTGGGATGTTTGTCGGAATCATTACTTCAATTTTTGCAGTCGAAGTGTATCGTTTGACGGATAAATCGAAATTTAAAATCACAATGCCTGAGCAAGTACCTCCTGCGGTTGCTCGTTCTTTCGAAGCGTTAACTCCAACCTTGATCGTGATTTTAGTCATGGCATCGATCAGCTATTACATCGGCTTTGATTGGCACACTGCCGTTTCAAAAATTGTCAGCCCTTTGATCAGCGCAACCGATACGTTGCCGAGTGTATTGTTGCTGATTTTTCTAATCACTTTTTTCTGGGCATTTGGTATCCATGGCGTATCCATCATTGGTTCACTTGCCCGCCCCTTATGGTTGCAGATCTTAGAATCCAATACAACTGCAGCAGCAGCTGGTCAGGCTTTACCCAGTATTGCAGCTGAACCTTTTTATCAGTGGTTTGTTTGGATTGGTGGCGCAGGTTGTACGATCGGTTTAGCCATTCTGCTTGCCTTCACAGCCAAATCAAAATATGCTTCAAAATTAGGTAAGGCAATCATTACTCCTTCTATTTTCAATATCAACGAGCCAGTTATCTTTGGCGTACCGATCGTATTGAATCCAACACTGATCATTCCGTTTATCTTTGTTCCAATGGTTTGCGCAACCATCACTTGGTTTGCGACTAAACTAGGCTTAGTCAGTGCGGTTACCATCACCGCACCATGGACGCTCCCTGGTCCTATTGGCGCTTACTTAGCTACAGGTGGTGACTGGCGTGCAGCTGTATTGAACATTTTATTGATCATTCTTTCCGTTTTCATGTACTATCCATTTGTTAAGATTTATGATAAAAATGAATTAGCAAAAGAACAGGCTTTAGAAACTGAAACACCAAGAGAGACACCACTATCTAACTAATTTGAGAGATACTTAAAGTAAGTTTGAGTCTACTTCTTTTATTTCATAAAAACAGCACCTACTTACCTTAAAGAAAGAAGTAGGTGCTGTTTTTTATTACTGTTTTTTCATTCTAGTATAACTGACTTATTGTAACTTATTATTTCAATACCCAGACACTGCTTGATCATACAGCCGATTTCAAACGGATTGCACAATACATCCCGCACCCACATACAAGTTCTGATATAGGTATTTTAGACACTGTCAGGATGATTTGATAAAGCGCAGGATCTTGCTTTAGAACTCATACAGTATTTCTTTTTAAATATTCTTTGAATGTTTTTTCGTCATTGTTTTTCCTACCATTTTTAACATTCGGTGCAAACAATTATTTCAAATAAAATCTTACAGGAAGCGTTCATAATTAACAATAGGTCAAAGTTTCCCAGTGTAATCCTTTAGACAAAAAAACAGACTACACATAGTGTGTAGTCTGTACACCTTTGATTGCTCAATGGTTTGATTATTCCGCAGCGTTTTCGTCTTTGAGACCGTATTTTTTGTTGAAACGGTCCACACGTCCGTCTGCTTGTGTGAATTTTTGACGTCCAGTGTAGAATGGATGTGAGTCAGAAGTTACTTCGACACGGATGACTGGGTATGTATTACCGTCTTCCCATTCAACTGTTTCTTGTGAAGTTTTTGTTGAACCTGACAAGAATGTGAAACCAGTTGTAGAATCCAAAAATACGACTGGATGGTAATCTGGATGGATATTTTCTTTCATGCTATTCGCTCCTTTGCCCTGCTTCATTTGCTGAACCAGAGTTGATTTGTCGATTTACAACATTTACATCTTACCATGTTTCCTATAAGCTTGCAATTATCTTTTTAAATTTCTTGTGGGATTTTTTTTGCCAAAAGAAACATCTTGGAAATCTTTAAAAAATTGTTGGTTATTTTTAGTTTTTCGCAAGAAACGAATCAATTGTTCCGTATATTCTAATGAGTCGCCAATCATATGCTTACGGAGTTTCCAGATTTCTTCGAGCTGATCACTATCCATCAATAACTCTTCTTTACGAGTACCTGATTTTTTGATGTCGATGGCAGGGAAAATACGTCGCTCTGATAGTTCACGAGATAGTTGTAATTCTAAGTTCCCCGTTCCTTTGAATTCTTCGTAGATGACATCATCCATCCGACTCCCTGTATCAACTAATGCCGTAGCCAAAATCGTTAAGCTACCGCCTTCTTCAATATTTCTGGCAGCGCCAAAGAATTTTTTCGGTTTGTACAATGCAGCAGGATCGATCCCTCCGCTCAATGTACGACCACTTGGTGGTACCACTAGATTATAAGCACGAGCTAAGCGAGTGATACTGTCCATCAAGATGACGACATCCCGTTTATCTTCAACTAAACGCATAGCACGCTCTAAAACCAATTCAGAAACCCGCGTGTGGTTTTGTGGTTGCAGATCAAATGTGGAAGAAACCACATCGCCTTTGACACTACGTTCAAGATCGGTTACTTCTTCAGGTCTTTCGTCGATCAATAGAACGATCAACTCCACTTCTGGATGATTTTCAGTGATCCCATTAGCGATTTCTTTTAAGATGGATGTTTTTCCTGCTTTTGGCGGTGCAACGATCAAACCACGTTGGCCAAAGCCAATCGGCGCGAAAATATCGATCATACGTGTTGCGATTTGTTGAGGTGTCGTTTCTAAACGAAGTTGCTTCTCCGGATAGAGTGGCGTCAATGCTGGGAAATGCGGGCGCTCTTTCGCATCTTCCGGATCTCTCCCATTGACACTTTCAACGTGCATCAATCCGTAATAACGTTCTGATTCTTTAGGCGGTCTTGCTTTACCAGCTACTTTGTCACCGTTTCTTAAACTGAAGCGACGAATTTGGGAGGCAGAGATATAAATATCTTCGACACTTGGACCATAGTTGATCGGACGCAAAAAACCATAGCCGTCTTGTCCAACGATATCTAAAATCCCCTCCATATAGTAAAAGCCTTGTTTTTCAGCTTGAGCTCGAATAACAGCTAGGGATAATTCCTTTTTGTTCATCTTACTGTAATAAGGAATCTTAAATTCTTTTGCATAACTGTAAACATCTTTTAGTGTTTTGTTTTCCAGTTCGGCCATTGTCAAATAATCGCTCATTCGGCTTCCACTTCCTCCACCATTTTGATACCTGCTCCGATTGCTGTTAATTTCTCGATGATATGATCATAGCCACGCAATATATATTCGACATTATAAATCGTGGTCGTGCCTTCTGCCATTAATCCTGCAATCACTAAACAAGCCCCTGCGCGTAGATCTGAAGCAACAACTTCAGCACCATGGAGTTTATTCGGACCATTCAGGATGATCATATTCCCTTCTACCGAAATATCAGCACCCATTCGTGCTAATTCAGGAACATGATTTACTCGCTTCGAATAGATCGTGTCCACGATCTCAGCTGTTCCTGTAGTCATCAATAATAACGGTGTCAACGGTTGTTGTAAGTCTGTGGCAAAACCTGGATACGGATAAGTCATCACATTCGCGGCTTTTAAATTCTTTGAAGGATAGACTTCGATCTCGTCTTCACTGATTTTCATGCTCACACCGATTTCTTGAAGTTTAGCAATAAAACTTTCAAGATGCTCATAGATCACATTCTTGATTTTTACGCCATTTCCTGCGGCAGCAGCTACAGCTAAATAAGTCCCTGCTTCGATACGATCAGGAATCATGAAATGACGGCAGCCATGAAGTGCTTCTACTCCTTCAATACGGATAACATCAGTACCTGCCCCACGGATCTTGGCACCCATATTGTTCAATAATGTCGCAACATCAATGATTTCAGGTTCACGCGCCGCATTTTCGATCGTCGTCTGTCCTTTTGCTTTCACTGCTGCTAACATGATATTGATTGTTGCACCAACAGAAATCACATCCATAAACACACGATTTCCATTCAGCGTTTTGTTTTCTGTTCGTAGGTACATCGCACCATGTTCATTTGTGACCTTTGCTCCTAGCGCTTCAAATCCTTTGATATGAAGGTCGATTGGACGCGGACCAAGGTAACAGCCGCCTGGTAGACCAACAACTGCTTCGCCAAATTTAGCTAATAAGGTGCCCATAAAATAGTAAGAAGCACGCAAGCTATTGATCTTCCCACTTGGCATCGGTACTGAAACGACACCACGTGGATCGATTTCTAATACATTGTTTTCAAAACGGACAGTTGCGCCCATGATTTCTAAAATTTCTATCAATGAATGAACATCTTGAATATCAGGTACACCTTCCAAGATCACAGGAGAATCTGCTAAAATCGCTGCTGGTATCAAGGCAACTGCACTATTTTTAGCACCACTGATCGTTACTTCACCAGTCAATGGACGATTTCCTTCAATGATTATTTTTTTCATTTGTTCCCCACCTTGTTTATTCCTCAAATTTTATACATATGCTTGTATTTTATCATAGATGAAACGAAGAAACGAGTATCGTTCCTTTTATTTAAATAAAAAAAGAGAACAATCGCCGGATTGGCACATTGTTCTCTTCTATCAGTTATCTCGTTCGATCTAACTTTTATCGATTATGCTTTGTTAGCAGAACCGAACCAGTCGATATGAGACTCAGCATCTTTAACGATTGCTGCTTTACCTGGTGCTAATAATTTACGAGGGTCAAATCCTTTACCTTCGCGGTCTTTACCAGCTTCGATATATTCACGAGTTGCTGCAGCAAATGATAATTGGAATTCAGTGTTCACATTTACTTTAGAAATACCCATTGAGATAGCTTTTTCGATTTGATCTTGAGGAATACCAGATCCGCCGTGTAATACTAAAGGTACATCTGAACCTACAGCATCAGCAATTGCTTGTAAGTGATCAAATGCTAATCCGCTCCAGTTTTCTGGATATTGACCGTGGATGTTACCAATACCACATGCTAAGTAGTCAATACCTGTTGCTACCATTTGTTTACATTCTTCGATGTCTGCTAATTCGCCTGATCCGATGATTCCATCTTCTTCTCCACCAATTGAACCAACTTCACACTCAACTGAGATTCCTTTAGCGTGAGCTTTTTCAACAACGTCTCTAGCTAATTTCAAGTTTTCTTCGAATGGTAAATGAGAACCATCGAACATAACTGAAGTATAGCCAACTTCGATACATTCTAATGCAGCATCGTAGTCACCGTGGTCTAAATGGATTGCCACTGGAACAGTGATGTTCATTGATTCAACTAAATTAGTGATCATATCTTTACATACTTTGTAACCACCCATGTATTTAGCTGCACCCATTGAAGTTTGGATAAGTACTGGTGCTTTTTTAGCTTCAGCTGCTTCTAAGATCGCTTGAGTCCATTCTAAGTTGTTTGTGTTGAACCCGCCGACAGCATAACCGCCTTTACGAGCAGCTTGTAGAAATTCAGCTCCTGATACTACTGGCATAATAAATTCCTCCTAAATTTTGTGAAAACTAAATTTGTTAAGATGATCCTTAACCAACGAACCTATTTTACCAAACATTTCACTAGTTTTCTACTAAAATCAATAAAAATGAAAATTTTCAAGACGCTTTTTTCATTAAATAAATAAAATCCACCGAAATATCTTAGGTAAAAGGCTCTCTATAAACATTTAAAATATTTATTAATAACAATTCTAATAATTTGACATCCGCTGATTTTGACGGATCAATTTCCTAGTATTTTTTATTTTGATTCGCATTCCGTTAACGAAGCACCAACAAATGCTTTGATCAATTTCTGTGGACGGTTCGGACGTGAAATCAATTCTGGATGGAATTGACATCCAACAAAGAATTTCTTCTCGGTAATCTCAACAATCTCAACTAAACGATTGTCTGGAGATACACCTGAAAAGACTAAACCATGCGCTTCAAATTGTTGACGGTATTTGTTGTTGAATTCATAGCGATGACGGTGACGTTCTTGAACAACTTCTGCCCCATCATAAGCTGTAGCAGTAGTTGTGCCTTTTTTGACTTTACATGGGTAAAGCCCTAAACGTAATGTTCCACCAAGATTTTCCACGTTCTCTTGATCTGCCATCAAGTCGATGATGTTGTTTGTTGTTTCTGGGATTGTTTCCGCTGAAGCAGCATCTTCTAACCCTACGACATTCCGTGCAAATTCAACACAAGCCATTTGCATCCCTAAACAAATCCCTAAGAATGGGACATCATTTTCACGAGCATAACGAATGGCTTCGATTTTTCCTTCGATTCCTCGATCACCAAAACCACCTGGTACTAAGATCCCATCTGCCTCTTTCAATCGTTCGTCCACATTTTCACTCGTCAATTCATGTGCTTTGACCCAATCCAATTCGATATCCGCATCAAATGCAAAACCTGAATGTTTCAATGCTTCCACAACTGAGATATACGCATCAGGTAATTCAACATATTTCCCTACTAAAGCAATACGAACTTTTTTCTTCAAGTTCAAGACACGATTTTCTAATGCTTTCCATTCTGTCATATCTGCTTCTGGTGTTGAAAGCTTCAAATGATCACAAACGATCCGATCCATTCCTTGTGATTGCAATAATAACGGGATTGAATATAGTGTATCTACGTCTGGTGATTCAATCACTGCTTCTGGTTCAACGTCACAAAATTGTGCCAATTTATTTTTGACATCTTGAGATACAGGTTGCTCTGTGCGCACGACTAAGATATTTGGTTGGATACCTAATCCACGTAACTCTTTCACGCTATGTTGTGTTGGTTTAGTTTTCATTTCACCAGCCGCTTTTAGATAAGGAATCAACGTTGTATGGATATACATCACGTTGTCAGAACCAACATCAGCTTTCATTTGACGCAACGCTTCTAAGAATGGCAGTGATTCGATATCTCCAACTGTGCCGCCGACCTCTGTGATAATGATATCTGAGTCAGTCATTTTAGCTGCACGCATGATTTTTTCTTTGATTTCATTCGTAATATGCGGAATTACTTGGACAGTTGCGCCTAAGTACTCCCCTTTACGTTCTTTACGTAAGACTTCTGAATAAATTTTTCCTGTCGTCACATTGGAGTATTTGTTCAAGTTGATGTCAATAAAACGTTCGTAGTGGCCTAAGTCCAAATCCGTTTCTGCTCCATCATCTGTAACGAAAACTTCTCCGTGTTGGTATGGACTCATTGTTCCGGGGTCCACGTTGATGTATGGATCAAATTTTTGGATCGTTACTTTCAATCCACGATTTTTCAACAAACGGCCTAAAGATGCTGCTACGATCCCTTTACCAATCGATGAAACCACGCCGCCTGTCACAAAAATGTATTTTGTCATATGTTCAAAAACTCCTTCTTGTTTTATCTGCAGGAAAAGTCTAAGAAAATAAATAAGGCTCCCTATCCTTCTAAAGAATAGGGAGCGTTGATTTCTGTAAACTTCTGACCCTCTAAAAGGGTGCCCAAGGTGTATATTACAAGCTATCTAAACGAAAGTCAAGTATTCAATTACGTTTATATCTACTGGATGGATAAAAGTACTTTCACTGACGTCAATACATTAAGTCGTATGAAACGCAATAAAAATAGTGGAAGAAAATATTACTATATATCGAAATCGTTGGAACAAAAAATCTCATAAGCGATCAAATAATCGATTTATAGAAAAAAATTTCGTTCGGATGGGCCGCTTTTTTCTCCTTCCCATACCATATCAAAGCAAGTAATGGGAAAGTTTTTTCCATATCCACTACAAGCGAGTCACAAGACCAAAAAATTCACACTCCAGTGATGAAGAAAAAATTGTCTAGGACATTAGTCCTCTTGTACCACTTAAAACCGAATAAACGGCGGGAACAGAAGTAACCTCTTCAGAAATAAGGCGCCATCCACAAAAATTTGAAAAACAATTTTCGCGGATGACGCCTTATTTCTCGAGGCTGAACACTTCTGTCCCGACCTCTTCTATACTTTTCATTGATTTAACGGGATTTTATTAGTAAAGCTCTAAATATTGTTCTCTTTCCCATTCAGAAACGGTTTGTCTAAAGGCAGCCCATTCCAGACGTTTTGCCTCCACAAAGTTTGCAAAGATATGATTGCCTAACGCATCGATCATCACTTTGTCTTTGCGCAATTCTTTGATGGCATTGTGGATTGTTGATGGAAGATCTTGGATTTGCGCTTCTTCACGTTCTTCTTCGTTCATCACGTAGATGTTACGATCAACAGCCGGTGGTGGTGTCAATTCATTACGGATACCATCTAAACCTGCTTGTAATAAAACAGCCATTGCTAGGTATGGATTCGCTGCTGGATCGACAGAACGTAATTCTAAACGAGTGGATAAACCACGAGATTCCGGTACACGTACCAACGGCGAACGATTACGTCCACTCCATGCTACGTAAACAGGGGCTTCGTAGCCTGGAACTAAACGTTTATAAGAGTTGACCGTTGGATTGCAGACTGCCGTATACGCGCGGGCATGTTTCAATAAGCCACCTAAGAAATGATACGCAGTTTGACTTAATTCTAAATCTCCGTCTTTATCATAAAAGGCATTTCCATCTTCATTGAATAAAGACATATTGCAGTGCATTCCAGAACCATTGATCCCGAATAATGGTTTTGGCATGAAAGTCGCATGCAAGCCATGTTTACGAGCGATGGTTTTCACGACTAATTTAAACGTTTGGATATTGTCACAAGCATCAACGACATCTGCATATTTAAAGTCGATCTCATGCTGTCCAGGAGCCACTTCATGATGAGAAGCTTCCACTTCAAAGCCTAAGCTTTCTAATTCCAATACGATATCTCGACGGCAATTTTCGCCTAGATCCGTTGGTGCAAAATCGAAGTAACCACCTTTGTCATTCAACGTCGTTGTGATGCCACCATCTTCATCTAATTTGAACAAGAAGAATTCTGGTTCAGGCCCTAAATTGAATGAGGTAAAGCCAAGTTTTTTCATGTCATTTAATGAACGTTTCAGATTGCCACGAGGGTCACCAGCAAATGGAGTACCATCTGGATTATAAATATCACAAATCAGGCGCGCCACTTTGCCGTGGTCGCTTTCCCATGGGAAAATCATCCAAGTAGAAAGATCAGGATACAAGTACATATCACTTTCTTCGATTCTGACAAATCCTTCAATCGAAGAACCATCAAACATCATTTTATTCTCAAGTACTTTGTCGATTTGACTCACTGGAACTTCAACATTTTTGATTGTTCCTAATATATCTGTAAACATCAAACGTAAAAAGCGTACGTTCTCATCCTCAATGATTCGTTTAATTTCTTCGCCTGTGATTTGTTTCTTTACCATGGTATCCCTCTTTCTTTTTTTTATTTCATTCAGTCAAAGTATTGACGTTGTTGCAAGCCTTGTGACTGATAATGTCCTGTTTTGGCTAACCCACCTTGAGCTAATATCTCATCACGAAAAATTTGACGAACGTCGTGATCGGTCAGCGGTTTTTTACTTTTTTCTTCTTGTTTTTTCGCCTGTGCCATTTCATAGACCCGTTTGATGCCAGCCATATTCAATCCTTCTGAAAGATAATCCTTGATTTCTAATAGAATATCGATATCATTCAATGAATACATGCGGCGATTTCCTTCACTGCGCTCAGGATGAACAAATTCCTGTTCTTCATAATACCTGATTTGTCGAGCAGTCAAGTCTGTTAGTTTCATAACTGTACCAATTGGAAATACCGACATTGAACGACGTAATTCCTTTTCTCCCATCTGACGTCTCCTTTCGTCCTATCAATTGAATAAAGTATACCAATCACAAAAAAGACTGTCAACCTCTCATGTCAGGTTTCCTTACATGAGAGGCGGTTTTTTTTATAAAAAAACTTGATCCACTTCTATATAAAGTCGATCAAGCTCGTTTTTTCTTATTCTTTATTTTTTAAAATAACTCATCTTTTTTTAGCCATTTTGAATTTTTATTCGCAAAACCACGTACTTCATAGCTATTTTGTTCTTCAATGAAGCGTTCATCTAATACAAGTGTCTGCCGTCTCAACTCACTTAATGTTTGTCCTTGATCACTTGGCACAATTTTCGTATAAGGAAGCATCAACTCCATCAATTGCCGTTTGATGGCCTCAATCAAGCGTTCTTTGCCCTCTTGTGTCTGAGCAGAAATCAAGACATTCGGAAATAAAGTCGGTATAAATCCTGCTGTGTCGATTTGGTCTGATTTATTATAGACAGTCAATACAGGCATTTCTTTCATATCTAACTCGTCCATCAACTTTAAAACTGTTTGTTCTTGCAAGATTCGATCAGAAGAACTTGCATCGACCACATGGAGCAGGAGATCCATCCCTTGACTTTCTTCAAGGGTTGAATGGAACGCATCAATCAACTGGGTGGGCAGATCTTGGATAAAACCAACTGTATCCGTTACAGTCAATTCGAATCCTTCCGCAAAACGCCATTTTTTCGTCAACGGATCAAGGGTGGCAAATAGTTGATCTTTCGCATATGATTCGGCTTGCGTCAATAAATTAAGAATTGTTGATTTACCCGCATTCGTGTAACCGATCAAACCAATTTGAAACACTTCGCTACTTTGTCTTTTTTGCCGATTACGTTCTCGATGAGCCTCCACTGCTTTTAGCTCTCTTTTTACGCCTAAGATCTTGTTGCGGATATGCCGACGATCCGTTTCCAGTTTTGTTTCTCCTGGTCCCCTTGTACCGATCCCACCACCAAGACGAGAAAGCGACTCACCTTGTCCAGCGAGACGAGGTAGTAGGTATTGCAATTGCGCCAATTCGACTTGCAGTTTTCCTTCTTTAGATCGCGCACGCATCGCAAAGATATCCAAGATCAATTGGACTCGATCAATGACCGGCGCCCCTACCGCATCGGTAATCAGCTGACTTTGACGTGGAGTCAATTCATGGTTGAATATGACAAGATCTGCCTCATAAGCATCTGCTAATTGGGTCAATTCTTGAAGCTTTCCTTTACCGATCAACGTTTGACGATCCACTTGCGGTCGTTTTTGCGTGAGTCTATATACGACTTCACCAGCTGCTGTATCAATCAATTGTTCCAATTCTTTCATTGATTCAGCAAAATATCGCTGATTTTCTTCCGTTTCTACACCAACAATGATTACTTTTTCTTTTGCTTCTCTCATGTTCTCACCTCTTCCAGCCAACCTTCGATGGCATTTTCGATCTCTGCTAGATCTGTCGGTTTTTTCAAGAGATCGAACCAATGCGCCGTCAAACGATTACGAAACCAAGTCAGTTGTCGTTTGGCATAGCGCCGAGAGTTCAATTTGATTTGTTCGACTGCCTCATCTAGAGTGATGTTTTCTTCAAAATAAGGAAAAAATTCTTTATAGCCGATCCCTTGACTGGCTTGAACCCCCCCTAATTCATAGACCTTTCTTGCTTCTGCAATCAATCCCTCTGTGAGCATTTGATCCACTCGTTGGTTGATTCTACTATAAAGGAACTTACGCTCCGTATCCAGACCGATCATATAATAATCATACAAGCACTCAGGTCTATCTTTCGGCGCCATGATACTATAGCCTGTTGTCTCAAATACTTCTAATGCGCGAATCACTTTTCGCTGATTATTCCAATGGATTTTCCCCGCCGCAAGCGGATCGCGTTCATTCAAATAAGTCCAAAGTTTTTCTTTTCCTAGTTCTTCAGCCATTTTTTCATATTTCTCTCGAACAGCAGCATCCGTTTCTTCATTTGCTCCTAATTGAAAATCGTACAATAACGATTGAATATATAAACCGGTACCACCAACGATGATCGGCAAATGTCCTCTTTCGGTGATCTCCTTGATCAACTTGCGACCTGCCTGTTGAAAATCCGCTGCCGAATACTGCTGGTCTGGCTCGATCACATCAATCAAATGATGAGGGATCCCCATCATTTCAGTTGGGTTGATTTTTGCCGTACCGATATCCAAATGTTTATAAATTTGTAAGGAATCTCCACTGATGATCTCGCCGTTGAATTTTTGGGCAAGTGTCACACTTAACGCTGTTTTACCAACTGCTGTGGGTCCTACGATCACTAATACTTTTTCCATATGGCTCCTACTTTTTCATTAATTGTTTAACATACCAAGCACGTTCAGGAAAGTCTGTGATGAGTGCATCCACAGGTTCCTTTAATCCTCTTTCAAGCTCTTCTGTCGTATTGACTGTCCAAAGACGAATACGCTTTGGAAACTCCTGTATTTCCTGAGGATGCGCAAATGCCCAAGTTGCTTTAGGGTGAAGACCTTCAATAAAAGGTAAGGTCTTAGCTAGATCTAATTTTTTCATTGAATCACTCATTAAAAGATCCAGTTGTGCGTCTGGTTCGATGACAGATAAACGTTCTAATGAACGAAGGTTGAAACTACAATAAGCATGACGAAACGGCCACTCATTTTTTGTCATAAGTTCAGATACTTGTGCTTCGATTCCTTCATACTCATACTTGTCCGTTTTGATTTCGATCATCAATGTTCCTCGATAATTTTTTTGGAGAAGTAGCGAGAGTACTTCTTTTAGCGCAGGGATTTTCGCTGCTGGGAAATCTTTACTAAACCAACTACCAGCATTCAATTTTTTCAGCTCTTCGAGAGTCTTTTCTCGAACAAGGCCTTTGCCATTGGTTGTTCGATCAACGGTTTCATCATGAATAACGATCAGTTGACCGTCCTTACTAAGATGGACATCTAGCTCGATCCCATCCGCCCCCACTCTTACTGCTTCAGAAAAAGCGGGCAATGTATTTTCCGGATGGGTTCCTTTACTTCCTCGATGTGCATAAATCTGTACCATAGTCCTCACTCCGATCATCCCTATTTTACCACAGGAACAAAAAAGAAAAAGCTTGGGCTAATTGTAAGTGCCCAAACTTTTACTTTATCAAAATGTTTAGTTTCTCTTATCATTGAATAAAAAATATGTTTTGTTTAGCTCCACACATCATCTTTTGAGAAAAAGCCGATTGGTTGTCTCGTCGTATTTTTCAACTGGGATTTTTTCTCATTGATCATTGCGGTCAAATTATCTGTGAAGTTTTCCAAAATGACACGCCCACCTTTGTAAGCATAGCCGCCAATCTTCATCGTTTCATCCGGTGAAAGAATCACTTTTCGATGAGCGATATTCTGGAATAATTCATCTAAAATATAATTTGGCAAATAAAAATTATTTTGTGCCGAAAATGATTGCAAATACGCAAAGTCATCGATTGTGATATAACAATCGTCAAAAGCATCAAAGCTGACATATTCGTCCAACAAGCTCGCACGCTTTTGGAGAATCTCATTGATTTTTTTATTTAATTGATTCAATGTTTCGATTTCTTTGACTTTCAGTTCCAATTCGCGTCTACGTTGCTCTTTATTCTCAAGATGACGCATTTGGATCGCCATCCCTAAGTAGACTAAGATTGCTCCTACTAATACACCGATAAAACCTGTGATAGCAATTACCAATTACGGTTCCTCCTTCTTATTGATTTCTTTTTTATCATAACATAAACTCACTTTATGAGACTAGCTCTCGGAAAGTTTTTTCATTTGACCTTTATTGACCAAAAATGTATACTACTTTGTAGGTAATCAAAATCAATTTATGTTACACTATTTCTAAACAAATCAAGGAGGAACCTTATTATGAATTTAATTCCTACAGTTATTGAACAATCCTCACGTGGGGAAAGAGCCTACGATATTTACTCACGTTTATTGAAAGACCGCATCATCATGTTGAGTGGACAAGTAACAGATGATCTAGCAAACTCAATCATCGCACAATTGCTATTTCTAGATGCACAAGATTCTGAAAAAGACATTTACATCTATATCAACTCACCTGGTGGTTCTGTGACCGCTGGAATGGCCATCTATGACACAATGAATTTTGTCAAAGCAGATGTCCAAACAATTGTTATGGGGATGGCTGCTTCAATGGGAAGTTTCTTATTGACTGCCGGAACAAAAGGGAAACGATTTGCTTTGCCAAATGCTGAAATCATGATTCACCAACCACTTGGTGGCGCACAAGGACAAGCAACAGAAATCGAAATCGCTGCACGTCATATCTTACAAACCCGCGAACGTTTGAATAAAATCTTAGCGGAACGTACTGGTCAACCAATCGAAGTGATTGAAAAAGACACAGATCGTGACAACTATATGACTGCTGAACAAGCCAAAGCATATGGCTTGATCGATGAAGTCATGGAAAACAGTGCTTCATTAAGCTAATTAATCCGCACGACTATAAAAGAAGGTCCGTCATTCAAAGATGACAGACCTTCTTTTTCTACTGTAAAATAAGTGATCAGCTTATTTTTGCCATTCTTTGAAGAATCCATCTGCATGTTTTTGTCCCATCTCGATATAATGCACAATATTCTGTTTATTTTTTTGGATTTCTTCTTCTGTTAACGGACGGATTACCTTGGCTGGTCGACCAAAAGCTAAAACATTCGGTGGGATAATTTTTCCTTCTGTCACAAGTGAGCCTGCTCCGATCAAACTATTCTCACCAATAACTGCATGGTTCAATACAGTCGTTCCCATGCCGATCAATGCGCCTTTTTCGATTTTACATCCATGAAGCATACATTGATGTCCGACTGTGACATTTTCAGCAATCTCAACTGAGGCATCATGATCGACATGGATGACCGTCCCATCTTGGATATTGGTTCCTTTGCCGATTTTGATCCAATTGCTGTCGCCACGAACCACTGCTTGGTACCAAACCGTAACATCTTCTCCTAATTCTACATCACCGATAACCGTCGCATTATCTGCTATAAACCTTGCCATCTTTTTCCCTCTTTTCATTTTATTGAAGAAAAAAGGTCCTAGAAGACTATTCGTCCCTAGAAACCTCTTTTCATTATTCCGCTGCTTCAGCAAATTGGCTGTTATAAAGTTTCTCATAGAAACCGCCTTTTGCTAATAAACTTTCATGTGTTCCTTTTTCAATGATTTGACCTTGATCCATCACTAAGATCAGATCGGCTTCACGTATCGTCGATAGACGGTGAGCGATCACAAAACTCGTTCGTCCTTCCATCACTTTATCCATTGCTTTTTGGATCAACGCTTCAAGTCTCGTATCAACAGAACTAGTCGCCTCATCCAGAATCAATATCTTCGGATCGGAAACAACCGCACGAGCAATCGTCAGCAATTGTTTTTGTCCCAACGAGACATTATCTCCTTCTGAATTGATCTCCATTTCATAACCATCAGGCATCGTCCGGATAAAATGATCGACATTCGCTGTTTTCGCTGCATCAACGATCTCATAATCCGTTGCATCTAATTTACCAAAACGAATGTTGTCGGCAATCGTGCCCTCGTACAACCAAGCATCTTGCAGTACCATCCCAAACATGGAACGAACATCACTTCGGCTCATCGCTTTCGTATCAATCCCATCAATTTTGATCCCGCCATGCGTCACATCATAAAAACGCATCAATAAGTTGATCAATGTTGTCTTCCCAGCGCCCGTCGGTCCGACAACTGCTACCATTTGTCCAGCTTTCACCTCAAAGTTCAAGTCTTGGATCAAAGGTTTCTTCGGATCATAAGCAAAATCGACATGTTCAAACGAAACATTTCCATAGATCGTTTCTGGCAAAGGAACATCGGTCTTGTTTTCTTTTTCCTCAGGTTCATCTAAAATCTCAAATACCCGTTTCGTGGCTGCGGATGCACTTTGCAATACGGAAGATAATTGCGTCACATTACCCATTGGTTGGCTGATTTGCCAAATATATTGGATAAAGGCTTGTAATTGCCCAACCACAATAACTCCAGAAATTACATAAAAGCTGCCCAAAACTGCCATACCGATATACGTAGCGTAGGCAGTTAATTGTACTAACGGCATCATCAATCCAGAAATAAAGGCTGCTCGAAACCCAAAATGTTTCAAGCTATGGTTGACCTTATGAAATCCTTCAAATGTTTCTTTCTCACGACCGTATACTTTTAACACACTGAATCCAGTCATGTTTTCCTGAACATAGCCATTTAATTCACCTAAAGAATTTTGCATTTCTTGGAAATATTTTTGAGAAGCATTGATCACTCGTTTAGATATCCAAATTGACGCTGGAATCATGATCATTGAAATCAACGCCATGACCGGTTGGATATAAAACATCATCGCTGCTGCCATCGTGATGCCCAAAATAGCATTGACAATACCGATAAAGGCTTGTTGCAAGGCACCACTAACTGCGTCAACATCATTCGTTACACGAGATAAAATATTTCCTTGTTGATTTTTATCGAAATAAGAAACCGGCAAACGATTGATTTTTTCTTCAATATCTCTACGCAAGTCTTTCATGGCACTCTGAACAACATTTGTCATCAAAACCCCAGAAAGCAATTGAGAAATACTATAACCTGTACCAACCACCGCGATCCAAATCAAACAGTTGATGATATAAGAAAAATTGATTGCCTCATTATTCACTAGATTTTTACTGATTTCTGTTGTTGGAAGCCCGACGACATAAGGCAATGCCGCATTGAAAGCCACTGTTAAAAATGTAAATAGTAGCACTAAGATAAACATCAATCGGTAAGGACGGATATAGCGAGCTAAACGTTTAAAAGAAGCGAAGGTTTTTTTCATGCTAATTCCTCCTTCGATAATTGAGAAGCGGCAATGTCATAATAAATCGGACAATTTTCTAGTAGTTCACGATGTGTGCCCATACCTACTACTTCCCCTTCATTCAATACGATGATCTTATCGGCGTGCATGATCGTACCCACACGTTGTGCAACAATCAATACGGTTGATTCAGTTGTTTCTTTTTTCAATCTTGCACGAAGTTTTGCATCCGTTTGATAATCAAGTGCTGAAAAACTATCATCGAAAATATAGATTTCTGGTCGACGGATGATTGCTCGTGCAATGGCTAACCGTTGCTTCTGCCCACCTGAGAAGTTTGCTCCACCTTCAGAAAGATGTTCATCATAACCGTCCGCTTTTTTAGAAATAAAGTCGGTTGCCTGCGCAATATCAGCCGCACGTTCCATTTCCTCTTGCGTTGCATCTTCTTTTCCGTATCTCAAGTTTTCAGCGATCGTTCCAGTAAACAATAGTGCTTTCTGTGGAATAAACCCAATTTTTTGTCTTAGTTTACTCAACTTGTACTCACGCACATCTACACCATCAATCAGGATCTCACCATGAGTAACATCATAAAAACGTGGAATCAATTGGATCAATGTAGACTTCCCACTACCTGTACTACCAATAAATGCGACTGTTTCCCCAGGTGAAGCAGTAAAGCTGACGTTGCGGATCACTGGTTCTTGCGAATGTCCAGGGTAAGCGAAGGTCACATTTTTAAATTCAATGTAGCCTTTCGTTTTTGTTTCCGATATGCCATTTGGATCTTCAACAATAGCAGGAGTAGCATTTAAAGCTTCTTGGATACGACTAGCAGAGACTGCTGCTCGCGGATACATCATAAACACACTGGCAAACAACATAAATGAAAACAACGCGTGGAAAATATATTCAATAAAAGCAATTAGATTTCCTACTTGCAACTGTCCATCTGCAATTTGTAGCGTACCACTCCAAATAATCAAAATCATCACAATATTGAAGAGGAAGAAAAAGCCAGGTTGAGCAACTGCCATTAAGCGAAAGAGACTTTTAGAACTTGAAGCATAATTCTCGTTGACTTTTTCAAATCTTTTTTCTTCGAATTTTTCATTTACAAACGCGCGGATAACGCGTAGACCTGATAGGTTTTCACGTAAAATACTATTGATCCTGTCTAAATTCTTTTGTTGGATTTTTGATAAAGGTTCAGAAAATTTAGCAATCCCAACAACAGCCAACAATAAGAATGGCAATGCACCAATCACGTATAAACCAAGAGATGGACTTGTACGCATAACCATATACAAACTAACAACAAACATCATCGGTGCCATAAAACCGATTCTTAGAATATTTTGTAGAAACAACATGATTTGATACGCATCATTGGTCGTACGAGTGATCAATGATGATACACCTAGTGTTTCATATTCTTGATGTGAATACGTTTGGATATGTTTGAACAGATCATCACGAATGTCTGCAACGATATTCGTCGTGATCCTTGACCCAAAATAACCTAAAAATATATTCATTATGATCCCGATCACAGTGATCACGATCATCAATAGTCCTTGTTGTTTCACATAGTCAAAATCATCGTTGAGGATTCCAACATCGATCATGCGTGCTAAAATAGTTGGTAGACCTAGTTCGATCAGAATAAAACCGAACACACAAATAAAATTCAACACCAAATATTTTTTATAGCGCATGGTGTAATGCCACATTAACTTCACTTTATCATCTCCTTTAAATATTCTATCTTGCCATTACTTTCAATAGTAGCACAATCTACTACTTTATAGAACACTACATTTTTCAAAAAGAAATTTTTCTGAAAAATATTTTCTCTTCGTACGTTTTTTCATTTTACAGTGACCGTTTTCTATACTTATCTCTTGATTTATGCTAGAATAGCAATTAACTATTGTATGTTTCATACAGAGGATCCGAGTAAAAAATATTCCAATTGGATAAGCAAATGCGAGGCTTGTCTCTTTAAGGAGAATCAAGTATTTTTCTTAAAGTATAAAAAAACACAGGTGGCTTGTCCCCTCGTTTTGTGTTGTCCAAAAAATACGCTAAATTACTGCTTTAAGCAGATAAAGGAGACATAAACCATGATTTACAAAGTTTATTATCAAGAGTCAAAAATCCGTAACCCAAAACGTGAAGAAACACAATCGCTATACATCGAAGCAAACAGCGATGTTGAAGCACGCCAACGAGTGGAAGAAAATACCCCATACAATATTGAATTCGTACAACTTCTAGAAGGTAACCATCTAGAATACGAAAAAGAAAACCCAGCATTCACATTAGTGGAGTTTTAAGATGAAACTTTCCATCAAAAATAATGAGACAGGCGTCTTTGCGATTGGTGGATTAGGTGAAATCGGGAAAAATACGTATGGGGTACAATTCCAAGATGAAATCATTATCATCGACGCTGGAATCAAGTTTCCAGAAGATGAACTGCTTGGCATTGACTACGTCATTCCTGATTACAACTATATCGTACAAAACATACACAAAATCAAAGCATTAGTGATCACTCATGGACACGAAGACCATATTGGTGGGATACCTTACTTATTAAAGCAAGCAAATATCCCGATCTACGCTGGCCCTCTAGCTTTAGCTTTGATCACAAATAAACTGGACGAACATGGCTTACTTCGTGATGCTGTGCTAAATGAAATCAATGAAGACACTGTGATCCGTTTTAGAAAAACATCTGTCAGCTTTTTCCGAACGACCCATAGTATTCCGGATGCTCTAGGTGTGGTTGTCAAAACACCTTCCGGTAACATCGTTGCTACTGGAGATTTCAAGTTCGATTTTACACCTGTAGGAGAACCAGCAAATTTGCATAAAATGGCTCGTATCGGAGAAGAAGGCGTTCTTTGCCTCCTTTCAGATAGTACCAATGCAGAGATTCCAACGTTTACGAAATCAGAGAAGACGATTGGCCTTTCTATTTTGAAAATATTTGAGAAAATCGAAGGTCGGATCATTTTTGCTAGCTTTGCTTCTAATATCTTCCGTCTACAACAAGCAGCGGAAGCCGCTGTAGCAACGGGTAGAAAAATTGCTGTTTTCGGGCGTAGTATGGAAAATGCGATCGTCAACGGACAACGTCTCGGCTACATCAAAGTGCCTGACGGTACCTTTGTCGATGCGCATGAAATCAATCGTTTGCCTGCAAATGAAACAATGATCCTATGTACAGGTTCGCAAGGTGAACCAATGGCTGCATTGAGCCGCATTGCGAATGGTACCCATCGTCAAATCCAAATCCAGCCAGATGATACAGTGATTTTTTCTAGCTCACCGATCCCAGGTAATACAACAAGTGTGAACCATTTGATCAACTTGTTGTCTGAAGCTGGCGCTGAAGTGATCCATGGAAAAATCAATAATATCCACACATCTGGTCACGGTGGTCAAGAAGAACAAAAATTGATGCTTCGTTTGATGAAGCCAAAATATTTTGTACCGGTGCATGGGGAGTTTCGGATGTTGAAGATCCATGCCTCTCTTGCACAAGACACAGGTGTACCAGCTGAGAATTGTTTTATCATGGAAAATGGTGATGTATTAGCATTAACAAGTGATTCTGCTCGTTTAGCTGGAAAATTCGTCGCTGGCGATGTGTATATCGATGGCAGTGGAATCGGTGATATCGGTAATGTTGTTTTACGAGATCGTCATTTACTTTCAGAAGAAGGACTCGTTCTTGCAGTGACAACTGTCGATATTAAGAAAAAAGAGATTCTAGCTGGACCAGATATCCTTTCTCGTGGCTTCGTCTATATGCGAGAATCAGGGGATATGATCAATGAAGCACAACGTATTTTGTTCCACGCATTGCGTGATGTGCTAAATGCCCCCGACTGTTCAGAGCATAAATTAAAAGAAGCGATGGTCGGTGCATTACAACCTTACTTGTTCGATCGAACAGAAAGACATCCAATGATCATCCCTATGGTGATGACCCCGGATCAAAACTAACTTAAAACCGCGGTTGGAACATCAGTGTTCAGCCTCGATAAATAAGGTGCCATCCACAAAAATTGTTCTTCAAATTTTTGTGGATGGCGCCTTGTTTATCGAAGAGGTTCTTCTGTTCTGCCGTTTATTCGGTTTTTGGTGGTGAGAATTAATGTCCTACTCCCGATTTTTTATAAAAAAAAAGCGAGACCCACAAAAATGTAAAAGAACAATTTATGTGGGTCTCGTCTTATTTTTAGAGGGAAACACGTTGGTTTCACCCTCTGACATCAATTATTTGGTTCGCTCCATGACAAAGCAAGCCTCATAACAGTATATTTTCGTATAGATTACGCTTTTTCAACGTTTGTAGCTTGTGGGCCACGATCTGAATCTTCTACGTCAAAAGTAACTGCTTGACCTTCTTCTAATGTTTTGAATCCGTCACCTTGGATTGCTGAAAAATGTACGAATACGTCGCTTCCATCTTCACGTGAGATAAAACCAAATCCTTTTTCAGCGTTGAACCATTTAACTGTTCCGTTTTCCATTAATAATACCCTCCTCGTGCCAAAGCACTTATTTGATTGTAACATTGCTCGTGTACGATAGAGGTGCAACAGATGTTTCAACTTCTATTCCCAAACAAAATTACATTATAATTGTACACTTCGTTGTTTTTTTTTGCAAGAAAGCTACATCATTCTTTTTCCATTAATCCTTCTTCACGCAAACTAAAGTATTGTTTGCTGCCAATAATCAGATGGTCAAGAACTTCAATCCCCATCATCTCTCCACATTCCTGGATGCGTCGTGTCAATCGCATGTCTTGCTTGGATGGAAGAACGTTGCCGCTGGGATGATTATGAGCAAGTACTAGCCGTGCTGCCGAATAGCGGACTGCGTAATGAAATACTTCACGTGGATGCGCGATCGTCTGATCCAATGACCCGATGAACAAGGTTTTCTTTAGTAAGATTTGATTTTTTGTATCAAGATAGATACAAACTAAATGTTCTTGTTTTTGATCTTTTAGTTCTAGGATCAATTCTTTTGCCAATTCATAACTCGCATGGACAGTCGTTGTTTGACGCAACTGATCGACTTGTATCCGTCGACCCAGCTCAATCAATGCTTTGATCTCTAAGGCTTTGACCCGACCAATCCCACGAACCGCTTCTAATTCTGCTAGTGTTGCTTGTCTCAAGAGCGCTAAACCACCAAATTTCTTCAATAACGTACCCGCAACTTCTAATACGTTATACGGATGTTGACCAGTCCGAAGCAAAATGGCTAAAAGCTCTTGATCTGATAACGCATCCTCTCCATAAGTCTCCATCCTCTCCCTTGGTAGAGACGTGGCGGGTACTGTTTGAAGCAAATTTTTTTCCATAAAAAACCTCCTTTCCCGTGCGCTCAAAATAAGATACGGAAAAGGAGGATATTAATTTTATTTTTATTTGATCAATGCCGGAACTTCATGAAGTGAAGAAACAATCGCCGTTGTCTTAGCGGCTAATTCATCAGAAGGTGCTAATAAATCTGGCACCATGATTACTGGGATTCCTGCACCATACGCTGCTAGTACCCCATTTTGTGAATCTTCTAATATCAATGTCTCCGCTTTTTCAGTACCTAAAAACGCATGGGCATGTAAAAAGATTTCTGGATCTGGTTTTGCACGTTTGACATTTTCAGCTGAGACGATCGTATCAAAACGATGACGTAGATTATTTTTTTCTAGTAACAGTTCAATGACATGTCGCTGATTACTTGATGCGACTACTTTTGGGATATCTTTTTCTTCCAAAAATTTCAAGAATTCTAAAACACCTGGTTTTAATTCAACTTGACCTAAAGCAAAACGATCAAGCGTTTCTTGATAGGAATCGTCGATAAATTTTTGGACAGTTTCTCGACCAAAGCTTGCAAAAATAGTATGGTAGTTCGCCCAAACTTCTTCATCAGAAACGCCTAAAAATCGTAAGTAAAGATCTTTGTCATAGGGAAACCCCATCCGATCGGCTACTGTTTGGGATGCCTCATAATAAACGATCTCTGTATCAAATAATAAGCCATCCATATCAAAAATCACTGCATTAACTTTCATTTTTTCCTCCCAACTGTACAAGCAAACGTCGCACTTCCGAAATAAAATAGAGTGAACCTGTCACTACAAGAATATCCTCAGCCGTCATCTTCTCCAAGATCTCTGCAAGTCCAAATTGCCACATTGAAACAATCGTAACTTTCTCATCAGTCGTTGCTTGGATATCCGACAGCTCAATGGCTTTAGGATAATCAAAAGTAGTGACGTAAATTGTCGCGTCTGGTACTTCTTGTAATTGGTGTAACATTTTATCAACCTCTTTTGTTCGTAAAGCAGAGAACAAAAGATGGATATGATAGCCTTTGAATTCTTGTTTAAGATTTTGGACTAAACGTGCCATCGCATGGGTATTATGCGCCCCATCTAAAATCACTAAGGGTTCTTCACTTAATCGTTCCATACGTCCTGGCCATTGCGCCTTTTTCAAGCCATTGGTCACGTCTTTTTCGCGGAATGGAAGATTCATCCGTCCACAATAGATTTGATACATTTCAATCGCCATACCAGCATTTTCAACTTGATGTCTCCCAATCATATGGATAGTCAACTTAGGGATTTTACCAAACTCATTTTGGAATGAAAAAATTTCGCCCCACTCTTCTGCCGGATGTTTGTAACTGACTGTGTAAGCCTCTCCCCATGCGTGTTGTGTAGCATTTTTTAATTTTGCTTGTTTTTCGATCACTGTCAAGGCTTCAGGTACGATATTTCCAGTGACCAGCTGCACATTTTGCTTGATAATCCCTGCTTTTTGAGCAGCGATTTCTTCGATCGTGCCGCCCAAAATATCTGTATGATCCATACCAATCGTTGTGATACCCGTCAACAAAGGTTTCGCTACGTTTGTTGAATCGAGTAAACCACCCAATCCCACTTCAATGATCGCGACGTCCACTTGTTCTTCCAAGAAATAATCAAATGCCATAGCAGTCAACGTTTCAAATTCGGTAATGCCAGCTACTGCTTCAAATTGATCCATCTGCTCAACTAGCGGTTGATATTTCTTTACTAGTCGAATCAATGATTCATCAGGAATACCTTGTCCATTGATCGAAATGCGCTCATTGAAAGATTCGATATATGGGGATGTAAATGTTCCGACTGTCAAGCCGGCTTCTTCTAATAAATATCTTAAATAAGTCACTGTTGAACCTTTGCCATTCGTCCCTGCAATATGGATCGTTTTGACTTTTTCTTCTGGGTGTCCGACTACCTCTAATAAGGCCTCTACTCTGTCTAATCCAGGACGTGAGCCAAATGGTAATCGGCTATGGATCCAATTGATTGCTTCTTCGATTTTCACGTTAATATCCCCCCATTCCTCTTCATTATAACAAAAAAGCTTACGTAAGAAACAATGAAATCCAGAAGAGCTCTTTTGACTTAAAAAAGAGAGGCAACATCCGTCACCTCTCTCTTTCGTCTTACTTGATTAATTTTAATTGCGCAATACGTTCATTGACAGCTGCTTGTTTTTCTAAATAATCTTTTTCTTTTGCACGCTCTGCTGCAACTACCTCATCCGGTGCATTCGATACAAAACGCTCATTACTTAGTTTTCCTTGTACACGTTTCACTTCGCCTGTCCATTTTGCTAGTTCTTTTTCTAGACGCTGAATTTCTTCTTCAATGTTGATCAGCCCTGCTAAAGGTAAGAAGATTTCCGCGCCAGTCAAGACCGCTGACATTGCTAGATCTGGTGCAGTTACGTCACTTGAGATCGTCAACTCTTCTGGATTACAGAAGCGCTCGATATAGCTAGTATTTTCATTTAAGAATTGATCGATCTTCGGATCATTTGTTTTGATCAATAACGTGATTGGTTTTGATAATGGTGTATTCACTTCAGAACGGATATTACGTACAGAACGAATCAATTCTTTCAGTACTTCCATCCCTTTTGATGCTGCTTCATCATCGTATTCGGGTTGCACGACTGGATAGTCAGCCACTACTAAAGAAGTACCTTTATGAGGGATATGTTGCCAGATTTCTTCTGTAACAAATGGCATGATCGGATGTAATAAGCGTAAGATCTGATCCAACGTATGGACAAGAATACTACGGTTCGTTTGTTTCGCTACTTCGTCCTCACCATAAAGTGTTTCTTTACTCATCTCAATGTACCAGTCACAGAAATCATCCCAGATAAAGTTATACAATTGACGACCAGCCTCACCAAATTCAAATTGTTCAAACAAGTCAGTCACTTTAGCGATTGTTTCATTCAAACGTGTCAAAATCCAACGATCGGCTACAGTTTTCTCACCCGAAAGATCAATATCTTCTACAGTCATCCCTTCAACATTCATGATAACGAAACGAGAAGCATTCCAGATTTTATTGATGAAGTTCCAAGAAGCATCCATTTTTTCGTAACTAAAACGTACGTCTTGTCCCGGTGCTGAACCATTAGATAAGAACCAGCGTAACGCATCAGCACCGTATTTTTCAATGACTTCCATTGGGTCGATCCCATTTCCAAGAGATTTACTCATCTTGCGTCCTTGTTCATCACGAATCAATCCATGGATCAGTACATTCTCAAATGGACGACGTTCTGTAAATTCCAAGCTTTGGAAAATCATTCGGCTTACCCAGAAAAAGATGATATCATAGCCCGTTACTAATGTACTTGTTGGGAAGTAACGTTGGTAATCTTCATTGTCTTCGTCAGGCCAGCCCATTGTTGAAAAAGGCCATAACGCTGAACTGAACCAAGTATCCAGCACATCGGGATCTTGTAACCAGTTTTCACTGTCTGCTGGTGCTTCCATGCCCACGTACATTTCACCAGTTTCCTTATGATACCAAGCAGGGATCTGATGTCCCCACCATAATTGACGTGAGATTACCCAGTCATGAACATTTTCCATCCAGCGTAAGAAGGTTTGGTTGAAGCGTGGTGGGAAAAAGTCAACTGCATCATCAGTTTCTTGATTTTGGATCGCCTTTTCAGCTAAAGGTGCCATTTTTACAAACCATTGTGTTGATAAACGAGGTTCAACGACTACCCCTGTACGCTCAGAATGTCCTACATTGTGGATCATCGTTTCGATCTTGATCAGACGACCAAGTTCTTTTAGATCCGCAACAATCGCTTTACGTGCTGCAAATCGGTCCATCCCTTGATATCTACCTGCTAATTCATTCATCGTGCCATCTTCATTCATGACATTCACTCGTGGTAGGTCATGGCGGTTACCGACTTCAAAGTCATTTGGGTCATGTGCGGGCGTGATTTTTACAACCCCTGTTCCAAATTCCATGTCGACATATTCATCTGCTATGATCGGGATTTCTTTATTCACTAGTGGTAAAATGACTTTTTTACCAATCAATGATTGGTAACGCTCATCTTCTGGATGAACAGCGATCGCCGTATCACCAAGCATCGTTTCTGGACGAGTCGTTGCAATTTCCACCACACCTGAACCATCAGCCAATTCATAGCTCATATGATAAAAAGCACCTTCGATCTCTTTGTGGATCACTTCGATATCAGAAAGAGCTGTGCGTGCTTGTGGGTCCCAATTGATGATGTATTCGCCACGATAGATCAACTCTTTTTCGTATAGGCTGACAAATACTTTACGAACAGCTTCGGACAAGCCATCGTCTAAAGTGAAGCGTTCACGGCTATAATCCAAAGATAAACCCATTTTTGCCCATTGTTCACGGATATGACCGGCATATTCTTCTTTCCATTCCCATACTTGATCAATAAATTTTTCGCGACCTAGATCATAACGAGAAACACCTTGCTCACGTAATTTTTCTTCTACTTTTGCTTGTGTTGCGATCCCTGCATGATCCATCCCTGGTAACCATAACGTATCATAGCCTTGCATTCTTTTTTGACGAATCAACATATCTTGCAATGTTGTATCCCAAGCATGACCTAAATGGAGTTTACCAGTCACATTGGGAGGTGGGATAACGATTGAATAAGGTTTTGCTTTTTTGTCGCCACTAGGTTTGAACAAATCTTCGTCTAACCAGTTTTGATAACGCCCCGCTTCAACTTCTTGCGGATTATACTTTGTCGATAGATTCTTTTCTTCCGTCATACTGTCTTCCTCCTTTGAAATAAAAAAAACGTCCTAAATACTTTCGTATTTAGGACGTATAAATTACGCGGTACCACCTAATTTGTAATAGTTGCCTATTACCTCTCAAAGTGAGTTAACGATCACTACTCGTTCATCTCTACTCGATTCAAGACAAAAACTCCCAAGCTACCTTCACTAGCTTTCGTTAAGAACGTTCCACCATTCGTTCTCTCTCTCTAAACGTCGGACTAGTTACTCCTCTTGATCAACATCTTGACTCATTTTACAATGGTTAGTAGCCAAAGTCAATAAAAGCTCTTAATGAATCGCTGTTCGATTCATATAAAGACTCCACTTGGGTATGATCTTCCCACTTAGTTTTTACTTGGAAGGAAAGACTTGCGAATAATTTTCATCAAAATAAATCAATGTCTGTAGCTCAGTTGTCAGATCGATGTATTGCATATGAACATGTGGCGGAACATTGACCCGATCTGGCGCAAAGTTCAAGATCGCAGTAATGCCTCCTTTGACGATTTCGTCGATGGCTGCTTGTGAATACTTACTTGGCACAGTTGATATCGCCACTTTGATTCCTTCTTTTTCAACGATTTCACTAAAGCGATCCATAGGATAAACCATCACACCTTCGATTTCTTTTCCGACGATGGCTGGATCATTGTCAAATACACAAACAATATTCAAATTTGCATTTCTTCTAAAATTGTTGTGTTTCAATGCTTTTCCTAAATTCCCAAAACCAACTAAAGCGATTCTTTTTTCTTCCTCTGTGTTCAAAATTCGATCAAATACTTCAATCAAATACGGAACATCGTACCCATAGCCGCTTCGTCCTAATTCTCCTAAATGAGAAAAATCTCTACGAATCGTGGCAGAAGGTACTTGTGTGATCTCACTAAATTCATTTGATTTGATTCTTTGAACACCAGAATCATTCAACATATTTAAATAGCGCAAATATAAAGGCAACCGTTTCGCTGTTGCTTTGGGTAACGTTTCTGATTTTTCTCGCATATCGTTTCTCCTTGTTAATCATTTCACATAATTTTAGTTTAGCATGGAACAAAGAACCTCGCAATAGGAGGAAGCTTAACTCCGTGAAAAACAAGAAAAATCAGGCACCATCCACAAAATTTGACATACAATTTTCGTGGATGGCGCCTGATTTCTCGAGGCTCAACAATTGTCTCGTCCTCTTTCACTTGTCTACTTCTTGAGACTGGATCTTTTATTACGAATGATCGACTCGTACAAGAAGTACAAGTTCCTTCTTTTAAAGTAAATCAGAAAATTCTTTTACTTGTTCTTTTGCTGTTTCTGTGTGGATCGTTTCGATCTTTAATCCTGCCAATGCACGTTCGATCATCCCATCGATATCCAAACGTTCTTCGTATTGATGTACTTTTTCTAGTCGTGGACGAGTTTTGGGCTGTGGCGGTGCAAAAATCGTGCAGCAATCTTCAAATGGTTGAATGGACAAATCAAACGTATTGATTTGTTCAGCCACTTCGATAATCTCTAATTTATCCATCGTCGCTACAGGACGAATGATCGGTGTATTCGTGACCTCATTGATTGCCACCATACTTTGGAGTGTTTGGGAAGCCACCTGCCCTAATGATTCACCATTTAAAATTACTAGTCCATGACGAATACGGCGGATCTCATCTGTTAAACGAAGCATCATCCGACGTGTGATCGTCATCCAGTAGCCTTGGGGCACCACTCGTTTGATCTCTTCTTGCACTTCTGTAAACGGTACTTCGATAAATTCGATTTTACCAACATAGGGTGTCAGCTTCATTGTTAAGTCTTTCGCTTTTTGCAAGGCTTGTTCACTCGTGTAAGGTGGACTAGCAAAGTGGACAGCTTCAATTTCTACCCCACGTTTCATGGCATAATAACCGGCAACTGGAGAATCGATCCCTCCAGAAAGCATCAACATACCTTTTCCACTTGTACCGACAGGCAGACCGCCAGCTCCTTTGATCGTTTCATAGGAAAGATAAGCACCATCTCGGCGGATTTCCACACGCAACGCAATATCTGGCTTTCTCATTTGTACTTGGATATCCGGAAAAACATCGATGACTGCATTTCCTAATGCTTGGTTTAGTTCATTGCTGTCCAATTCAAAGCTATGATCACTACGTTTTGCAATGATCTTGAATGTTTCTTTTCCTGTATAGATTTCTTGCATGATTTCCTGAACCGCTTGTTTTAAACTTTGTACTTCTTTTTCTACTCGCACGCTAGGTGAAAAATTTTGGATCCCAAATATCTTCGCTAATTTAGGGATAACTAAGTCTCCGTCTACACCATTCAACAAAAGATGCATCCGATCACGCTCTGCGTGGATCTTGATTTCAGGAAAATTGCTCAATGCCTGTCTGACATTTTGTGCCAACTGCATAATAAAACTTCGACGATTTTTTCCTTTTGTTGAAAGTTCACCATAGCGAACCATGATTTCACTGTACTTCACAAAAACACTCCTCTGTTTCTTAATTGATGACTGAAAATTTCTTGTACAACTGTTTAAAGATGATCATGAATTGTTCGACTTCTGCCATCGTATTGCTTTCATCTAAGCTGACACGAATCGCTGAAGTAGCTAAATCATTGGGCACTTGCATCGCATGCAGCGTACTACTTGCTAGGTGCTTTCTAGAAGAACAAGCGCTTGTCGTAGAGACAAATATTTGTTTTTCTTCTAATGCATGGACCAATACCTCACCACGAATACCTTTTAATGAAAAACACAAAATATGTGGTGCGTAATCTTCACCTTCAGAAAAAATCGTTACTTTATCATACGTATGTAAAGCTTCAATCAATGCTTGTTTAAGATAGGCAGTTTGGTTTGATTTTTGTGCTTTGATATCTAGAGCTAAACGCAGAGCTTTTGCCATCGCGACGATCCCCGGCACATTCTCTGTTCCACTCCGTTGATTTTTCTCTTGTCCGCCTCCAGTGAACAGCGGTGCTAACCGTCGGCCTTTTTTCCAATAAACAAAACCAACACCACGTGGCCCGTGAAATTTATGGGCAGAAAAAGTGGCAAAATCCACACGTTCAGTCAACCATTCCTCTAAAGGAACTTTACCAATCGCTTGTACCGCATCCACATGGAAATGGATTTTAGGAAAATCATTTAAAAAACTACTGATTTCTTTGATTGGTTGAATCGCACCTACTTCATTATTTACTGCCATAACGGAAACCAAAATCGTTTCTTTACGCACTAATTTTTTCAACTCAGCTACGCGGACGATCCCTCTTTTATCGACAGGAGCAATACTCACTTCGATACCTAGTTTTTTTAATTGCTCAGCTGTTTCACTGACAGCAGGATGTTCAACGCCTGATATGATCATGTGGTTACCGTAACCTAGTTTTTCAAGCATCGTTCCTTTAAGCACCCAGTTATTTCCTTCTGTTCCACCTGACGTGAAATACACTTCTTCAGGAGACACAGCAATCAGTTCAGCGATTTGTTTTCTCGCTTGTTGTAGCAGACGGTTCGCCTGATTGCCTAAATCGTGTAGACTTGATGGATTCCCGATGATCCGTTGACTTGTTTTGACATACGCATCCAAACTTTGCGGATAGATCGGTGTTGTCGCACTATTATCGAAATATATCATATTTAAACCTTCTTTTTTTGAAATTCTTACCTATTATAACGGTTGTCCCTTGTGCTTTCAAGTGGCGTTTTCTCCGAGTTGGACTCTATAAAAAAATCGATCGAATCAATGTATTCCCTGCCCAACAGTTACTCATCAATGACTTCCAAAAAAAGACAACACTTGGCACTTGCCTGTGTTGTCTTTTTTGATCGCAGGATTATACTAAATCAGGATGATTGAAGTAAAAATCTTCGATTCGTTTGAATGCACCTGGTTCTGTACGCTCTAATGCTGTGCCGATCTCATCCAAAGCCTCTTGATAGTGATATTCTTTATTGAATAAGTAATAACTCTTTTCAATGGCTTCTTTCACTTCTTCATGTGTGTGACGGTAACGGTTCGCATATTGCAACATTTGCTCGGTTAATGCTGCTGCATCCACTAGGTCGTGGGTTTTCTTATCAAGTAACTCTAGATCTTCTTCACATAATGCTACCAGACGTTCGACCTCATCCATGTTGACTCTGATTTTATTCAACACAGTACTCAATTCTTCGATACGTTCTGTTGCCACAAAGAAAAACTCTAGATAATCATTTGGCAAACCTGGTAATCGTTGTTTTTCAACAAACCGTTTAAGACTGCGCAATTTAAATTCGAATGTATCGATTTTTTCTTGCGCTTCTTTTTCACCTTTTCTTAGTTCGTGTAAAGAATCGCTGATTTCAACCTGTTGGTTTTCAATATCTTCTAATACTTTGAAGACTTTCTTATAGAACGTTCTTACTTCTGAGTAAGGCACTTCATGTTGTTGTAACTGTGGTTTGATTTGTTCGTTTTGACGTTCGATTTCTTCCACTTCTGTTTGGAAACCACGTACACGCCCGATTTCGTTATGGTTCAATGTATAACTTTGAGCGGTATGATCTAATTCGATCAACAATTGACGATTGTTTTTCGTCGCATGTTTGATATATTGTTCGATCGTTACTTGATTTTTAGTCACAAATACTTGTGCTTCCATCTCACGTTCTAAAATATCGTATAATGCATCAATCAGATTAGCCGTTTCACGATTTTCAAATTCAACAGTTTCAACTTCCGTTTTCTCAATATTGATCAACGAACGTTCGATTCGACGATTGATCGTTTCGATATCGCCAGACAGGTTTTCTTCTGGAAAAACATACTCCTCTTTGATTAAGCGGTCATAGGTCTCTTGGATCTCTTCCACTTGCGCCGGGAAAGTCGTATTCAAATCTTCAAATAATGGCGGGATTTTTTTCATTAACGCATCCACTTCATACGTGTGTTTTTCCGCTTTATCCAGCACTTCACGGGCTTCAACTGGATCACCTGAAGTATTTAACGTAACAAATTGTGTAAACTCATTTTCAATCGTTTTCACTTGCTTTTGTAACTCAGGTAAAGCTGGACCGTATTGCTGTTCTTCTTCTCGGATCGTTGCTTTTAGCTCCTCATAAACGTCTAAAGCTTGTTGAACAGCTAAGGAATTACGTTCTTCTGTTTCACGCAATTCTTTTAAGCCGTCACGAATCTCCGCCACTTCTTTTTCCATTTGGTTCATGGTTGCTTCGGCTTCTTCCACTGCTTTTTTCCCTTTTAAGAATCTAAAGCTCTCGTTGAGATTTTCAACTTCAAAGATCTGACTTTCTAACTCGGCAAATGATGAGGTAGAGATGTCATTCCATTTTTGACTCCATTCACGAAAGGTATTTTGGCTTTGCCCCACTAGATGCATTTTTTTGACATCGTCAACTTCTTCAATCACAGGCAAGTCGAATAATTCTTCCTTGCGTTTTTCTAAGACGTCCAATCGATCTTGGTTTTTTTTCTTCATTACGTAACTAACCAAAAAAGCCAGAATGGCGACTATAATGATTGCAATGACGATCCCGATGATAACATTATTTCCCATTTAAGGTTCCTCCGTTTTCAATATGCATCTACTGTCTCTATTTGTTTATGATCAGACGAATCTGATTTGCATAACATTGTAAATACGTCTTTCGTGCAAAAAGACATCTATTTTATATTATAACATACTATGTTCAGTCATACACTACCTACATAAAAAATCTTTTTTGCTCTCTTTCTACCAACTAAAATGAGAAGACCTTATCAAAGACTCGTTGAAGAATTTTCTTCGGCAAATTTTACTCGCTCTGCCTTCTTCATTTGTTCCTTGATTTCCTTTGCGATCCTTTCTTCAGGGGCATAATCCTTTTGCCAATTGTCTGGCTTCAATACTTTGTTTGTAACAGGATCGTAGTGAGGTTTTCCATCTGGAAACAGTTTTCCCATATTCGCTTGATGGACAATATCAAAAATCCTCGTAGGATCAACGCCCAGCAAAGAAAAAGAGCCATACGTAAAATAAAGCAAATCGGTCAGTGCATCTACTTGCTCGACGAGACTTTCCTCTCCCCATGCCTGTTTTTTGAGAATCTTTTTTTCTGCTTGATCAAGTGCATCATGCAAGTATTGGACGGAATCATGCAATTTTTTCGCATCACCGTCACTTGCTGCTGCCACAAATTCTACTAACTCTTCGATTTTGAATCCTGCTCGGTCATCGGCATGTTTTTTTGTAAATGCAGTGGGTTGCTCTGGTATTCTTGGATCGAACGTCCGATGGAATCGTTCTACTTTTTGATAAGGTGTTTCTGGCTCCATAATGATTCTAGTCCTCCTAACTGACACACATTCAATCAACTATCCCAAAATGCTTCAAACCTTTATAAATACCATCCTCTTCATTCGAAGCCGTGACAAAATCAGCTTGCTGCTTCACACCAGTTGGCGCATTGCCCATTGCAACACCAATTCCAACTCCTTTTAGCATTTCAACATCATTGTAATGATCGCCAAACGCCATGATTTCGGACAATGCAATTCCTTTATTTGTCGCAAATTGTTGGATTCCTAACAATTTTGACCCCCCTTTAGGAATAATATCGACCGTATAAGGATTGGAACGTTGGAACGAACACTCTGGGAATCGTTGGTCAAGCTTTTCTTGCTCAGATGTTTGGCTCAATAAAATACATTGATAAATTGGCTCGTTCAAGATCGCTAATGTTTCATATCGTTTTCGTTGTCGATGAGGACTGAACACTTGCAAGATTTTTTTTAACAGACGTACAGGGAATTTTTTGGGTAAGTGATTGACGATTTTTTTGATGATGATCGATTGTCCTAGCATCATTGTCGTTGAACCATCTAGTTGATCTCGCCCACCAAAAATGATTTGTCGGTGATGGGCATCCGAAAAGTGAACGATATCCGCTAATACTGTTTTATCAAAAGGATGGTCGACGATCGTTTGATTACGGTCAAAGACTAATTGACCATTGTAGACGACGAACATGTCTAGTTCAAGTTCATCGATCACTTCTTTCATTCTTACAGGGCTGCGCCCAGTGGCAACACCGCATAATATGCCTTTTTTTTGTAGTTGATCAATCGCATATTTAGTTGAAGCCAACGCTTTTGCCTGGTTGTTGACTAATGTGCCATCGATATCAAAAAAAACTGCTTTGATCATGTCGTTCCATCACCTCTTCCGATTATTATTTAGTAAAAATTCCTAGTTGAACAGTTTCATTTCTTATTGGTAAGGCGTGCTTGCTACTTTTTATATAGAGTGGTTACAAAAGCCAGATCTTCAAAACAAATCGATTTGTTTTGGGTTAAGCTCATCTGGTTCGATCCCTAAGATTTTTTGTAATGCCAAAGCATTTTCAGCCGCATCTCCACCAGAGTTATTATTGAAGATCACCCCAACATGTTTTGTTACACCGTCTACTTTTTTGATGGCTGCTGCTAATTCCTGTAATTCTTCTTCAGAATAGCGATACAACGTTCTTTTTTTTCGCCAATCCTGATCATTTGCTTGCCAACCTTGCTCATTTCTTCCATGAAAACGGAAAAGGGTAAAATCCGTATTTGTCACATAAGGATCGAAAGGAATCGTCGTATTCAGTAATTGTGGCTCATCAATGATTGCTAAGGAAAACATCGCACGAGTCATAAACTGTCTCGTGCGTGACAGAAATTGGTCGCTGTACCAAGAATAGTCACGTAACTCAATAGCTACCGAATAGCCATTGAACCATTTTCTTAGTTTTCTTAAATAGGCAACATTTTCTTTGGTGCATTTAAATGAAGCAGGGAATTGAACTAAAAAACAAAAGAGTTTTCCTGACTCGCTCATCGGTGCCATCACATCTAAAAAGCGTTCAATCATCTCTTCTTCGGATTGATAATACTTCTGCCAGTCGCCTTGACCACTGATTCCTTGGTAAGCTTTCATCACGAAGCGAAAAGATGCTGGTACTTCACTCACCCACTTCTCCACAGAGGACTTTCTTGGGATACCATAATAGGCGGTATCTAATTCGACGAATGAAAGGACACTCGCATAATCGTAAAGAGTATTATTTTTTTTTCCTGTTAATTTGTCATGTTCTTTAAATGAAGTCAAGCCAATTTTGATCACGACGAATCACTTCCATTCGTTTAAATTCATTTTATCTTTGTTCCCAAGTTGTTCCGTTTGATTCATTCATAGCAAAACTCTTTTATATAGTATACAATAAGCTAGAAACCCTATGCAAAATTATTCGTGAGGAAGTTCTGAAAATGAAAAAAATTCTTATCTTACACACAGGCGGCACGATTGCCATGAAAGAAAATTCTTTAACAGGTGGCGTAAGTCCAGATGTGGCTAACCCACTATTAGATGCAGAAGTAACGATTCCAGAAAATGTTGATTTGATCATGGAAGATATCTTTAATCTTCCTTCCCCGCACATCATGCCTAAACATATGTTACAACTTAAAGAAAGAATCAATCAAGCCGTTCTTTCTGACATCCAAGGTGTCGTGATCACCCATGGGACAGATACGTTGGAAGAAACAGCATTTTTTCTAGACTCAACGATTGGTGATAAATTACCGATCGTCTTAACAGGAGCGATGCGTTCAAGTAATGAGTTAGGTAGCGATGGTCTATATAATTTTGAAAGTGCGATCCGGGTAGCAAGTTGTGATGAAGCAAAAGACAAAGGTGTTTTGGTGGTGATGAACGATGAGATCCACTCAGCACGCTATGTCACTAAAACCCACACGACTAATGTTGCTACTTTTCGTACTCCTACGTTAGGACCAATCGGTTTGATCACTAAAAATCGTATATTGTTTATGCAAGAATTACTTGAAGCGCAAAGACTAGATATCGCATCAGTCAAAGGAACGATCCCAATCGTCAAAGCCTATGCGGGTATGCAAGGTGATTTATTAGAAGCACTTGCCCATTCGAAAGTCGACGGTCTGGTCATTGAAGCTTTAGGCGCTGGGAACCTGCCTCCGCAGGCATTAACAGCATTAAAGAAACTCTTGATCCAAAAAATACCAGTAGTCTTGGTTTCTCGTTGTTTCAACGGAATCGCTGAACCCGTCTATGATTACGAGGGTGGCGGAAAAGAACTCGCAAGTATGGGCGTTATTTTTTGTAATAGTATCAATAGCCAAAAAGCTAGAATAAAACTTTTGATTGCCATTAACGGTGGCTTGTCAGAAGAACAGTTGATCAAATTTATGACACAATAGAAATCAAATTGAGTAATACAGAGCTTGTACGTCTCATCATATTGAAAACTCAATAGAAGCTACAAACACATCATTGTTAAACGGAGTTCCAAATGAAACTCCTTCAGAAATAAGCGCGAAAAACCAAAAATTGGAAGAACAATTTTCGGTTTTTCGCGCTTATTTATCGAAGTAAATACCTTACAATCTTATCTCACTCGATTTATTTTGTTTCTTCATTTTTCTCCCATAAGATATTTGCTGCACAATAAAGTTGCTCTTGCATTCTGATCTCATGTCTCGTTTTTACCTCTGTTCCAGATACCGTTTGTTCATAATGACTCTCGATCTCATTGCCATATTCAACTTCTTTATCAAAACGGATCAACACATGTTTAGGTGTATGTGTTGTCAAAAAATCGTAACCTAAAACATCAATGATCCAGTTGAAGTACATCGCATTGTTCACATGTTGATTGCTGTCAATATCATAAAATCGCACACGATATGGCAACATCAAGCCCGATTCGATTGGCTCGATTTTTTCTTGTCGTTTGATTTTCTTGATTTTTTCACTTTCAAAAGGTGCAATGATTTCTTCATTCACACTACTCATCTTACGGTTCACTAGATCCATCAAAACAAATACTGATTCGATTTCAACTAATTCATTTCCTTCCTCATCATGAATCCAAAAATTACGATAACAAAAGAATTTATTATACTGCATCGCTTGTGTGGTAACATCGATTTTTTCACCGACATGAGGCAAACGATTGATGTTCATCGAATAGTTCGTGATTACCCAAGTCAAGCCAAAGCTACTGACAAAGTCTGTTCCTCGGCCTAAATGATCACTTTGTTCTTCCGAAGTCTTGATGACCACACCCAGCATGGACGGAAAAGTCATTGTTTTGTTGATATCACATTCATAATAAGATACTTCATGTTTTTTTGTATATTTTTGTGCCAAAAGAAAACCTCCAATTACTTCTTCATTAATATATGATCAACCTGTGTCCCATAACTCTCTCCAAACATATTGAGATGCGCCAACAAGTAATAGAGTTGATAGAGTGGTAAACGACTCTCCCAGCCCTCTTCCAATGGCCAGCTTTCTTGGTAAGCTTCCAGGAATTCAGGACGAAAGCCACCGAACAACTGACTCATCGCAATATCTTGTTCGCGATTCCCATAAGAAACTGCTGGATCGATAAACACTGGTCTTCCTTGCCTGTCATAGAAAACATTACCACTCCATAAATCTCCATGCAAGAGGCTAGGCGTAATCTTCCGATGATCGCCACGATTTAGTAGTTCTTTTTTTAACCGCTGATACTCTTTTTCACGTGTTTCATTCCATCGATTGTTTTTCTCCGCTATGTCGATTTGAGCCTCCAAGCGATTTTTGAAAAAGAAGGTCCACCAATCTTCTTCAAATGTATTGAGCTGTGGTAAACTCCCTAGATAATTGTCCTTGCGAAAACCAAACTGTGGTGCAGTTGAACGATGGATTTTTACTAAGTCTTTTGCCAGTTCTCGAGGATCACCTTTCCCTGGTTCAATCCATTCCATCAATAGATAGGCACCTTCATTTGTTTCGCCTAACATATAAGTTTCAGGTACTCGTACATGTGGTGCAAGCTCTTTCAGACCATCCACTTCTGCTTCAAAAAAACGTTTGGTCACATGAGGATGGATTTTTAGAAAATAGGATTTTTGCTGTTCTTCAATTCGATAGTTTTGATTCACATCTCCCCCAGTAATCGGTATCACCTTACCACTCAAACGAATCTCTGTTAACACTTCTTGGATATCCATTTTCACTCCTCCTTGCTATTTCACAAGATCGATGATTCATCGATCAAGCACGCCCGCAACAACTCCTATATCATTTTAAAGTATAACACAGGTATTTATAAAATCCTGAAATCAAGAAATTAACAAAAAACAGATACAGAAAACTATCAAGTCTCTGTATCTGTTTTGATTGATATTGAAATTAAGCTAATGCCCCCATTGGGTCCCAAGGAGCTAATAAAATTGGTTCAGCATTAAATGCGGCTAGCTGTTCTTCCGTCAATAAATCTTTGCGGACAACGATTTGATACGTATATTCATCCATCCACTCGTCACTCATCACAAAAAACCCTTTATCTCCGACTTTTTCTCCCCAGCTGTTTTCGACTTTCCATTTCGTTGATTTTCCATCAACTAAATCGACACCAGTCAAGACCATCGCGTGAGTCATCAAGCTTTCTCCATGATCCAAACGCTCCGCTTTCGTCATAGAAAAATCTAAATCAAATAATTCATCCATCTCATAAACGTCTGTTGCCATGATGCCACTATCTCTTGTAGAAGATTGACCAACATCACACCCAAACCACACAGATTCTCCTTGTTCCAATTGAGCAATCGCTAAATTTTTGAACGTTGTCATATCGACATTAAGATATTTGACTTCTTTTCCTCCCACAACATTCCCTAACATTTCAACCGTATAAGAGCGATCGTAAGGCTTGTCTGCCGTCGGTGCATTGATGATACTTACATAATCATCCAAATTTACACCAATATATTTATCGTAAAACATTTGCGGAGTCAATTGTTGATCGATATGGTAATTTTTTTCTTCGTCTCGATACTCAAAATCAAATTCAGTTGGTGGAGTACCTAAAGAAGTTGTTAGAAATTGATAGATCCCAGCTAACATCTTTTCTTTTTCTACTTGGATCTCTTCATTTGTTTTTCCTTCTGCCACTAATTGACGTAGTTTAACGGCGTCTTTACGCAATAATTTGTTTAAATAGTTATTCAAATCACGAGAATTTGAGCTATTCGCGCTTTCTGGCATCACTGATTTTGGTACGACACCATATTTTTGGAATAATGATACGATCATATCCCATTGTCCACCATCTTGTTGGGGAACAGCTAGTAAAAAAGCGACTTTACGACTGTCTAATGCTTCATTACCAGTTGCAAGAATATTTTCATAAAAATAGTTTGCTTTCTCGTATTTATCCCAAAAGAAAGTATAATTTTGGGATAATTCAAATTCTTTCAAGTGGAATTGATTCAACAATTTGTGACGGAATGTATTCAACGCCGCAAACATCCAGCAACGGCCAGATTGTTTTTGGTTTGAGACTTTCCCAGTCGCTAGATCTACAGAAAATACCGGTGTGTTTTTTGTATGTGAAGCAATATTTTCTGCTGAAGCTGTGATCCCATTTTTTACAACAGCATTTTGTAAGGCTTGTTGCTTTTTATTCGTTTGAAATTGATCGGCAAATTTTTTTGTCATATCTGGTGTAATCGCGTTCATTTAATCATCCTTCCCGATTGAAAATATATCTCCATTTTACTCTTTAACCCTTTGAATTACAACGTTCTATTCTGAAAATTCAGAACAATCATGCGATTCAATTTGCGTATTTCCGTTGGAAAACAAAAAAAGTCTAAGAGAACTCTCCTAGACTTTTTGTATTACTCCGGCAGTAGGACTCGAACCTACGACATCATGATTAACAGTCATGCGCTACTACCAACTGAGCTATGCCGGAATCAAATTACATAAATATAATATCAATTTTCATCATATAACGCAATACTTTTTTTCGAATTTTTAAATAATTACTAATTAACCATCGTTATTTTATATTTGTGAAAAACAACTCAATTTCTTTTAAATGTTGTCTATTCAAAGAGAAAAGTTATTGACAAATGACCATAAATTAGTTATCCTATTTAGGTAGTAAAAATGCCGCTTTAGCTCAGCTGGTAGAGCGCTTCCATGGTAAGGAAGAGGTCGACGGTTCAAGCCCGTCAAGTGGCTTTTTGTAAGACAGCGTTACTTCAACGTTGTCTTTTTTTATTTCTCCAGGATGTTTGAGCTTATTGATTTCTTTGGCTCTACAATTTATGTTAAAAAAGCATATCGTTCTCTAGTATGATTAAATCACCACAAAATAAACAACTGAGAGGACGATATGCTATATGAATGATTCTATCAAAAAAATGCTGAGATTAATAGATAAAAATTTGATGATTACTGAGTTCTCTTACGAGATTTTTCATAAAGAAAAGACATTGATCATTCATGCTATTCTCTCACCTGATCCTCGTGCCTGTAGAAGTTGTGGTTCTACTGTGGTAGATGGAAATGGGAAAGCAATTGTGTTGAAAAATGGAAAGAAGGAAATCATTGTCCGCTTTGAACAATACGATCCTATGCCAATGATTATACGCTTAAAAAAGCAACGCTATACCTGTAAAACTGTCGTCCCCATTGGACTGCTCAAAGCTATTTTGTCCGCCCAAGACATTCAATTGCGGATCCTGTAGATATAAAATTGCTTCTTTACTGACTGAAAAAGTCTCTTTATCTTTTAATGTGAAAAGTTGTCAGGCATCTTTGACTGTCGTTATTCGTATATTGAAAGAGTTTAAAAGCTATTTACCAAAGCCCACTAAGAGGATTCTCCCCAAAGTATGGATGGTTGATTGGTTGATGAATTTCGTTCCCACACTTCCATAAAAGATAAAATGATCTTTATTTGCGCGGATGGAGAAACAGGTAACTTAATTGATATCTTACCTACGCGTAAATTACCTCGATTAACAAACTATTTCTTAGGCTGCACCAATCCAAAAGAAGTAAAATTCTTAGTCACAGACAGGAACGCCGCCTACTTCCAGCTCACTAAACGCGTTCTGCCAAATGCGAAAGTAGTGATTGATCGGTTTCATATTAGCAAACACGTGAATCAAGCTTTCAATGAGTTGCGTATCCGTGAAATGAATGAACTGCGTAAAGCAGGACAGTAAAGCCATGCAGAAAACTGAAAAAGAACTGGCGCTTTCTGCTAAAAAAAATCGTACAAACATTAACCACTATGGATATAAAAAATGGAAAAGTTTCCGAGCACCTAAATACCCATTTCTTACTGAAGCAATGATGATTGATCGATTGCTTAGCTTTTCCACGCCCCTAAAGGAGGCATATCCCGTTTTCCATATTAACAAAGAACCATTTCTTTCAAAAACAACAAAAAAACACAACAGGATCTGTTGTGTTTCAAGAACTCCGGCAGTAGGACTCGAACCTACGACATCATGATTAACAGTCATGCGCTACTACCAACTGAGCTATGCCGGAATAATAATACCAGCGTGGCGGCGTCCTACTCTCACAAGGGGCAACCCCTCACTACAATCGGCGCTAAGAAGCTTAACTTCTGTGTTCGGCATGGTTACAGGTGTATCCTTCTCGCCATCGCCACCACACTTGGTGTTAT
>NZ_JARJHD010000047.1:0-1050 GCF_030441955.1 Enterococcus spodopteracolus
CATCCCTTACACTGGTGTGTTCAGCAAATCGTTAACGGCATCAGATGCCGGGTTACCTGCAGCCAGCGGTGCCGGTGCCCCCTGCATCAGACGATCCAGCGCAGTGTCACTGCGCGCCTGTGCACTCTGTGGTGCTGCGGCCAGAATGCGGCGGGCCGTTTTCACGGTCATACCGGGGGTTTCTGCCAGCACGCGTGCCTGTTCTTCGCGTCCGTGAGCCTCCTCACAGTTGAGGATCCCCATAATGCGGCTGTTTTCTGCCGCAACCGCTGCGGTGATCTGCGCGTTCACGTCCGGCTGCGCCGCGCTGGCGTTCTCGCCCTCCGTCGCTGGCACCACGTCAGTAACGTCAGCCTGCGAAGCAGTGGCTGAAACAGTTGTTGATTGAGTCTCTTTGGTCATTCGCCCTCCTGAGAGACGGGATTTACGTGCATCCAGTGCATCACGCATGACGGTGATCGCATCGGTGCTGTTAACAAGTTCATCAGCCAGTCCGGCATCAATGGCCTCCTGACCGCTGTACACTGCAGCCTCGGTATCCAGCACAACCTGCACGGACAGGCCGGTATATGCCGACACCTTCTGCGCAAACATCTGGCGGGTTGCGTCCATCCGGGACTGCAGTGTCTCCCGGACGTCATCCGGAAGATGGCTGTAGGGGTTGCCATCCACCTTATGGCTGCCGCTGTAAATCAGCGTGATTTCCACACCCTGTTTCTCCAGCGCAGCACCGTAATTACTGTGAGCCATCATGACGCCGATGGAGCCTGTCCGGGCGGTCTGCGTGACCAGACGCCGGGAGGCGGCACTGGCAAGCAACTGACCTGCACTGCAGTTCATGTCGTTGGCAAGCGCCCATACCGGTTTTATGTCACGCACACGGGCGATGATGTCAGCGCAGTCAAATGCCCCCGCCACCATCCCGCCGGGCGTGTCCATATCGAGCAGAATGCCGTCCACCATCGGATCGCTGGCAGCCTGTTGCAGACGGGCGATAATGCCGTTGTAACCGGTCATCCCCGAGTACGGCTGGAGCGCCCGCGTCCGGCT
>NZ_JARJHD010000048.1:0-1021 GCF_030441955.1 Enterococcus spodopteracolus
GTCGGTGACGGACTGAACCTCCACGCTGACCGGATTGCCACTTCCGTCAACCAGGCTTATCAGCGCGGTACCGGAGGATGGCAGCGTGATTTCACGGTCGAGCGTCAGCGTCCGGGTCTGGCTGTTCACCGCCAGCACACGACCACCGGTGCTGATACCGGCATAGTCATCATCGCAGATTTCAATAACATCGCCCGGTACATGGCGAAGCCCTTCTGCGCCGACGCTGAAATCCACGGTCTGCGTTTCCAGCAGTTCTGTTTTAATCAGCCACAGCCCGGCGCGGTGTGCCTGCCCCCGGCTGGTACAGCCAAAGGCATCCATCTTCGTAACATTACGACCGTAACGGGCAATGGCCTGCGTATCTTCAACAAGCTCTGTCGCCGTCTCCCAGCCGTTGTTCGGGTCAATCCAGTTCACCTCAACGGCATTATGGCGGTCCTTCAGGGCGCTGAAGCTGTAGCGGAACGGCGCGCCATCATCCGGCATCACCACATTACTGCGGTTATAGGTCCACGTCTTATCCGACGGTCGGTCCTGCACGAACGTCAGCGTCTGCCCGTTCCATACCGGCATACAGCGCATCGCCGAGCAGAAATCGCTGAGCACATCCCACGCCTTACGCTGTGTGGTCAGGTACGCATTACAGGTGATGCGCGGCTCCGTGCCGCCAAAGCCGTCCGGCACTGACTGGTCGCAGTACTGGCCGATGACATACAGCGCCCATTTATCCACATCCGCCGCACCAAGACGTTTCCCCATGCCGTAGCGCGGATGGGTCAGCATATCCCACAGACACCAGGCCATGTTGTTGCTGTATGCCGGTTTAAACGTTCCGTCCCAGATACCGCTGTATTGCCGCGTCTGCGGGTTATAGTTCGACGGCACCTGCAGAATACGCCCGCGCAGATGATAATTACGGCTCACCTGCTGGCTGCCGAACTGCTCCGAGTCCACCTGCACGCCGACCAGTGCCGTGTTCGGGTAGCACTGTTTCACATCGATGATTTCAGTGTATGAC
>NZ_JARJHD010000049.1:0-976 GCF_030441955.1 Enterococcus spodopteracolus
GCGCGTAGGCTTCGATATCGTCGGTCGGGTCATACGTGGACTTGTCACGCTTGCTCCACTCCGTGCCGCCGGACTGCGTGATGTTATTCTCCTCACTGCGGCCCATATCCACCTCAACCGGATCGAAGGCTTCACCGGTCATGGTGTATTTGCCCTTAAGCACGGCAGAAACTGCCTGCATCTCTTCGACCTGAGCAATGGCCAGCTCTTCGTCACGCATGTTCTGCATGATGATGCGACGGCGGCGGTAAGCCGGGTCCGCCAGATTCTGCGGATCTTCATCCGGCAGGCGACGCAGGGTCATCTGCGGATTCACTTCATGCTTCGGCTTGACATATCCCGGCGTAAATTCAGAGGTGGAGCCGCCACGGGAACGGATAACCTCACCGGAAACAATCGGCGAAACGTACAGCGCCATGTTTACCAGTCCCGGAATTTGTGAGAGATAGACTTTCTCCGTGGTGAAGGGATAGCTCTCACGGAAAAAGAGACGCAGAAACAGCGGATCAAACTTAAATTTCTGCTCATTTGCCGCCAGCAGTTGGGCGGTTGTGTACATCGACATAAAAAAATCCCGTAAAAAAAGCCGCACAGGCGGCCTTTAGTGATGAAGGGTAAAGTTAAACGATGCTGATTGCCGTTCCGGCAAACGCGGTCCGTTTTTTCGTCTCGTCGCTGGCAGCCTCCGGCCAGAGCACATCCTCATAACGGAACGTGCCGGACTTGTAGAACGTCAGCGTGGTGCTGGTCTGGTCAGCAGCAACCGCAAGAATGCCAACGGCAGCACCGTCGGTGGTGCCATCCCACGCAACCAGCTTACGGCTGGAGGTGTCCAGCATCAGCGGGGTCATTGCAGGCGCTTTCGCACTCAATCCGCCGGGCGCGGTTGCGGTATGAGCCGGGTCACTGTTGCCCTGCGGCTGGTAATGGGTAAAGGTTTCTTTGCTCGTCATAAACATCCCTTACACTGGTGTGT
>NZ_JARJHD010000050.1:0-904 GCF_030441955.1 Enterococcus spodopteracolus
TAGATTCGAAGGAAAGGAGAACGTATGGATCGAAAAGAAGCTTTGAAGAAAGGAAAAATGATTGCTGATAGATGGTGGTATGACAATAAATCAACTATTTTAAGCAAACAGCTAATCAATAAACAAAAAGCATGGATACAAATAAAAAAGTGACTCCGCCGGCAAGCAATGAGTCACATACAAAACATATCTAAGGAGATTTTAGCATATGAATAATGAACTTTCCACTTTAGATCAATATTTAACCAATCCAGATTGGGGTAAGGCGAATATTGAAAAAACAAAAAAAAGAAAAGTCAGAAGAAATCTTTTAACGAACGAAGAACTAGCATGTGATCAAGATGATCTAGGTAATATTGTGAGTATTTATGACCATGTCTATTGTGTCCACTTCTCAAAATATTCGAATAAACCAGTATTTGTCTACGTCATTGAAGATGGCTTGATCGATGCACTAGGAGAGTACGATCGGAATAACTTGCTTGCTATCTCTTATTACGGACAAGGAAAAAAATACATTGCTGATCTGGAGGCGGTATTCGATGAGCGAAACGAATGAAACTACAAATTTTGAAAAGCTATTTAGTAGAAAACTTAGCAAGTCTCTAAAGAAGAAGGGGAAATTCGATTATCTGTCATGGGCACGAGCGTGGGAGATGATGAAAAAGGACGATCCAGAGGCAAGAGTAACCATAAACGAGTATAAACATTATAGAGTAATTTCAGGAACGCACCAAGATTTTCTGGTTGAAGAGCACAAACCTTATTTGACAGATGAAACAGGAACTTATGTTTCTGTGTCTGTCACGCTAAGAGGCAGGACTGAGACAGAACTTTTCCCGGTGACAGATTACAACAATAAGCCAATTGCTAAACCGGATGCAAGTCAGATTAATAACTCGGT
>NZ_JARJHD010000052.1:0-867 GCF_030441955.1 Enterococcus spodopteracolus
CTTCATACATCTCGTAGATTTCTCTGGCGATTGAAGGGCTAAATTCTTCAACGCTAACTTTGAGAATTTTTGTAAGCAATGCGGCGTTATAAGCATTTAATGCATTGATGCCATTAAATACAGCACCAACGCCTGACTGCCCCATCCCCATCTTGTCTGCGACAGATTCCTGGGATAAGCCAAGTTCATTTTTCTTTTTTTCATAAATTGCTTTAAGGCGACGTGCGTCCTCAAGCTGCTCTTGTGTTAATGGTTTCTTTTTTGTGCTCATACGTTAAATCTATCACCGCAAGGGATAAATATCTAACACCGTGCGTGTTGACTATTTTACCTCTGGCGGTGATAATGGTTGCATGTACTAAGGAGGTTGTATGGAACAACGCATAACCCTGAAAGATTATGCAATGCGCTTTGGGCAAACCAAGACAGCTAAAGATCTCGGCGTATATCAAAGCGCGATCAACAAGGCCATTCATGCAGGCCGAAAGATTTTTTTAACTATAAACGCTGATGGAAGCGTTTATGCGGAAGAGGTAAAGCCCTTCCCGAGTAACAAAAAAACAACAGCATAAATAACCCCGCTCTTACACATTCCAGCCCTGAAAAAGGGCATCAAATTAAACCACACCTATGGTGTATGCATTTATTTGCATACATTCAATCAATTGTTATCTAAGGAAATACTTACATATGGTTCGTGCAAACAAACGCAACGAGGCTCTACGAATCGAGAGTGCGTTGCTTAACAAAATCGCAATGCTTGGAACTGAGAAGACAGCGGAAGCTGTGGGCGTTGATAAGTCGCAGATCAGCAGGTGGAAGAGGGACTGGATTCCAAAGTTCTCAATGCTGCTTGCTGTTCTTGAA
>NZ_JARJHD010000053.1:0-863 GCF_030441955.1 Enterococcus spodopteracolus
TTCCCATGGTTTTTTAGTCATAAAACTCTCCATTTTGATAGGTTGCATGCTAGATGCTGATATATTTTAGAGGTGATAAAATTAACTGCTTAACTGTCAATGTAATACAAGTTGTTTGATCTTTGCAATGATTCTTATCAGAAACCATATAGTAAATTAGTTACACAGGAAATTTTTAATATTATTATTATCATTCATTATGTATTAAAATTAGAGTTGTGGCTTGGCTCTGCTAACACGTTGCTCATAGGAGATATGGTAGAGCCGCAGACACGTCGTATGCAGGAACGTGCTGCGGCTGGCTGGTGAACTTCCGATAGTGCGGGTGTTGAATGATTTCCAGTTGCTACCGATTTTACATATTTTTTGCATGAGAGAATTTGTACCACCTCCCACCGACCATCTATGACTGTACGCCACTGTCCCTAGGACTGCTATGTGCCGGAGCGGACATTACAAACGTCCTTCTCGGTGCATGCCACTGTTGCCAATGACCTGCCTAGGAATTGGTTAGCAAGTTACTACCGGATTTTGTAAAAACAGCCCTCCTCATATAAAAAGTATTCGTTCACTTCCGATAAGCGTCGTAATTTTCTATCTTTCATCATATTCTAGATCCCTCTGAAAAAATCTTCCGAGTTTGCTAGGCACTGATACATAACTCTTTTCCAATAATTGGGGAAGTCATTCAAATCTATAATAGGTTTCAGATTTGCTTCAATAAATTCTGACTGTAGCTGCTGAAACGTTGCGGTTGAACTATATTTCCTTATAACTTTTACGAAAGAGTTTCTTTGAGTAATCACTTCACTCAAGTGCTTCCCTGCCTCCAAACGATACCTGTTAGCAATATTTAATAGCTT
>NZ_JARJHD010000054.1:0-852 GCF_030441955.1 Enterococcus spodopteracolus
GGGATGATGAAAAGCTTTCTGTTTTGTTGAAAGAATTAGAAAATGAAACTATTGTTTTAACAGGTTTTGAATCGGAAGAAGTAGAAGAATTACTTACTGCGTTTGATTATAAAGAAGATACCGAAAAACCTGTAATAGAAGATGGATTCGAAGTGAATGAATTTATAGAAAATCATTCTGATCCTAGAACTAAATATGGTCAACTATGGAAGCTTGGTAAGCATTATTTATTATGTGGCGATGCTACGAAAGCGAGCGACGTCGAAAGATTGCTACAAGGTAAAAAGGCGAATTTAGTTGTCACTGACCCACCATATAATGTAGCAGTGAAATCTGATAATAAAGAATTAAACGAATCTGGACGAGAAAAAATTATGAATGATGACATGAGTGATGAAGAGTTTGATCAATTTTTAACATCTATATTCCACAACTATGCTAATGCAATGGAAGACAACTCGGCAATTTATGTCTTTCATGGATCTTCTTATCAGCGAGAATTTGAAAATAGCATGAATGCCGCAGGAATTATAGTTCGGTCGCAGTGTATTTGGGTTAAAAATAATGCAACATTTGGTTGGAGTCAGTATCGTTGGCAACATGAACCAGTTTTCTATGCACATAAGGACAGACATGCACCTACGTGGTACGGAGATAGGAAACAGACAACGGTTTGGCAAGACGACTTACTAGAAGATTTACCAGCAACCATTTGGAGAGTTCCCAAAGATGATGTGAACGCATATTATCATCCGACGCAAAAGCCATTATCACTTATTGCTATACCAGTAAAAAATAGTTCTAAAAGACAAGATATCGTTTTAGATTTGTTTGGTGGCTCAGGTAGTACAT
>NZ_JARJHD010000055.1:0-852 GCF_030441955.1 Enterococcus spodopteracolus
ATGTACTACCTGAGCCACCAAACAAATCTAAAACGATATCTTGTCTTTTAGAACTATTTTTTACTGGTATAGCAATAAGTGATAATGGCTTTTGCGTCGGATGATAATATGCGTTCACATCATCTTTTGGAACTCTCCAAATGGTTGCTGGTAAATCTTCTAGTAAGTCGTCTTGCCAAACCGTTGTCTGTTTCCTATCTCCGTACCACGTAGGTGCATATCTTTCCTTATGTGCATAGAAAACTGGTTCATGTTGCCACCGATACTGACTCCAACCAAATGTTGCATTATTTTTAACCCAAATACACTGCGACCGAACTTTAATCCCTGCGGCATTCATGCTATTTTCAAATTCTCGCTGATAAGAAGATCCATGAAAGACATAAATTGCCGAGTTGTCTTCCATTGCATTAGCATAGTTGTAGAATATAGATGCTAAAAATTGATCAAACTCTTCATCACTCATGTCATCATTCATAATTTTTTCTCGGCCAGATTCATTTAATTCTTTATTATCAGATTTCACTGCTACATTATACGGTGGATCAGTGACAACTAAATTTGCCTTTTTACCTTGTAGCAATCTTTCGACGTCGCTCGCTTTCGTAGCATCTCCACATAATAAATAATGCTTACCCAGCCTCCATAGTTGACCATATTTAGTTCTAGGATCAGAATGATTTTCTATAAATTCATTCACTTCGAATCCATCTTCTATTACAGGCTTTTCGGTATCTTCTTTATAATCAAACGCAGTAAGTAATTCTTCTACTTCTTCCGATTCAAAACCTGTTAAAACAATAGTTTCATTTTCTAATTCTTTCAACAAAACAGAAAGCTTTTCATCATCCC
>NZ_JARJHD010000056.1:0-849 GCF_030441955.1 Enterococcus spodopteracolus
CATTTTCTTCTTCTACACCGCTACTACCAGGTGTATTAGATAATTCCCAAGTTAATGTTGATTTATATTGTGTCGCATCTTTCGCTGTCTTACCAGGAACGAATAATTGGATTGCCTCATTGGTCACTACATCCGTCTCTGGATCCGCCTCTTGCGCATCTAGATTTGCTTGGTTCCCCCAAACAACGGAAGATACCCCTGCACCTTTATCTTTTTCAGCTGTCATCACGGATACCGCAGAAGCATTTGGCATCAATTTCAATCCACTTGTATGCACTCCTGGCGCATTTCCAGCCGTGTTTCCTTCATACTGGATTCTTGGATCCAACAATGAAATCTCTGCACCGATCAATGTATCATTCACCGTTGTACTCGTTGCTTTAAAGTCGGTCAGGCGTACTTGCAAATCCCAACCAGCATTCGTTCCACGAACATCTTGTACTTGTGCAAAACTGACATAAGGAACTTTGTTTTCTTCACCTGTTGTACCCGCTTTTTGTTGCTTTTCTGCGATCATATTGTAGGTTTGATCTTGATTCGAGATCACTTGTGAGCCAAAGTTCATCGTGACAGCTTTCATGATCGATAACGGACCTGTTGTTCCTGGCACTTCAGGCTCGATGTCTACATCTGGTCCACCTTCTGGTGGAATAACAACTAGCTCTTCCTCTTCATTTGGTGTAAATTCAATCGTTCCATCAGTTGTGACGTTACGTACTTCTTTTGATGTTTCTTCAGTTGTGTCGTCTGCGAAAGCTGTGATGCCTCCGGCAAAAATGGTGGATGTTAACGCTGCAATGGTAGCTAATCTAACGAATTTCATGTATTTAAATCCTACTTTCTTTTATT
>NZ_JARJHD010000005.1:0-158740 GCF_030441955.1 Enterococcus spodopteracolus
AAGGGCATAAGCCATTGGCGCGGCACCCATTGGTAACCCCGGATGTCCTGAATTTGCTTTTTGTACTGCATCGACACTCAATGTACGGATCGTATTCACACCAAGCTGATCAATTTTATCAAACAATGTAACCCCTCCTGTAATTTAGGTTTTTTTTACCTATATTTCTACTTCTAATTTTATAGTATCTCCTCTAAAAAAGCAACGACTTTTAGTTTTTTTTACTAAAACTTGCTATTTCGGTCGTGGAGGCCTTTTTTCTTCTGGATTTCTTTCAATTTATCTGGTGTGACATCATTTCCATCGGGATCAACCACTTTCATCCCTTCAATATGATGTCTCATGCCAGAACGAAAGGCTGTCAGATATGCTTCTCGTAATTCCTTTTGCTCTTTGACTTCAGCTGGTGTCAATCCTTCTGCTTTTTTCTTTTTAGCTAACTGATTGATACGTTCGATTTTTTCAGGCGATAACACAACTATTCCTCCTCGCTTTTGCTTCTCCTACATCTTATATAAAAAATGAAAAAAAAACAACTACATCAATAGTCTTTAATGCGAACATTTGTTTGAAATCAAGTGTTTTCTATGGTACTATTTAGTTATCAAGTGAAAGAAGGTGTACCTTGTGGCCCGACAAACTGAAACAAGACAAATCGAAGTCTTAAGATATATTCACGAACAAGTGACCCAAAAAGGCTATCCACCGACTGTCCGTGAGATCGGAGAAGCTGTTCAGCTTTCTTCAACATCGACAGTCCATGGTCATCTTGCCCGATTAGAGAAAAAAGGCTTTATTCAAAGAGACCCTACGAAACCACGTGCAATCGAATTGACGCAACAAGGATTATCAAAAATTGGGATTCGCCCAACGACGATCCCTGTTCTCGGCGTTGTTACTGCCGGAGAGCCGATACTAGCTGTCGAAGAAGCTTCTGACTTCTTTCCAGTCCCACCAAACCTTTCCTCAGAAGAAGGCAGTCTGTTCATGTTGACGATCCGAGGAGAAAGTATGATCAATGCTGGGATATTGGATGGCGATAATGTCATTGTCCGCAAACAAGAAACTGCACAAAATGGTGATATCGTGATTGCGATGACTGCAGAAGACGAAGCAACTTGCAAACGGTTCTATAAAGAAAGAGATCATTTCCGTTTGCAACCCGAGAATGATTTACTGGAACCGATCATTTTAGATGAGGTGTCGATCTTAGGTCGTGTCGTTGGTCTGTACCGTAGTCATATTTATTGATAAGAAAAGAAAATTCAGTTATTTATCTACGAGCTTGAGATCACGATCTCAAGCTCGTCTTTTCCTCTTTTTAGTAGATATCTTTGTTCTTTTTGAACTTCCCTCTTTACAAACCGAACAAAAGTTCGTATACTAACGGTACGAACTTTTGTTCGCATTCTATAAAGAGGTGAAAATCATGAAATCAATGAGACGTTTTGGTTTAGTATTGATCGTTTTGTTTTTAGGTATTATTATTGGTAATTTTGGTCTACGTACAGCATTGTTGGTTTTTGTTCCTTTGTTTACATTGTGGTTTATGTTGTGGGATGAAAAAAAATACCGTCAATCACAACGTCGTCAATCCCATGAAGACTCCTTCTATCACGAAACCTATTACAGCTCCAGGCACTCGTAAAAGTAAATAAGATCGCTTCTATGAAAATTCCGTCCAAGCAAACGATGATCGCTCGTTTGCTTTTTTTAACGACAAACTGACTACCTACTCCTTGCACTCAATTGTTCCATCAATAAATTGAGGCTACTCATCCAACGAAAATCCCCTTCCGCAAACGATTCATCCGTTTGTGGAAGGGGGGTTTCTGTTCAATATTTTATTTGATTAATACTCCATCAAGGTAATCATGTCGTAGCCTTCGATTTTGTCACGACCATGCAAGTCCATCAACTCGATCAAAAAGGCACAACCCACAACAACTCCGCCAAGTTCTTCGATCAATTCGATCGTTGCTTTGATTGTTCCACCTGTTGCTAATAAATCATCACAGATCAAGACTCTTTGTCCTGGTTGAATTGCATCTTTGTGCAGCGTCAAGGTATCTGTACCGTATTCAAGTCCGTAAGTGACTTCGATCGTTTCACGAGGTAATTTTCCTTTTTTACGAACAGGAGCAAAGCCCACGCCTAATTCGTAAGCCACTGGACAACCTACGATAAATCCACGTGCTTCTGGTCCAACGACCATATCGATACGTTTTTCTTTCGCATAATCAACGATTTGCTTCGTTGCTTCACGATAAGCGTCTCCATCAGCCATCAATGGCGAGATATCTCTAAATATAATTCCTTTTGACGGATAGTCAGGAATACTGGCAATATAATTTTTTAAATCCACTTATTGTTTCCTCCTAGGTTGTTAACCATTTTTTTATTGTGGGAATGTCACTTAATAGTAAGAATTCCTCTGACTTGATTTTTTTTAATCGCTCCTGATAGCGGTCACTTGCAGTCAATGGATGACTCGCCGGATCTGCGACTTTCTCCAAAACACCATTGTTTATTGTAACAAACTTCAACTCAAAAAACACCTGTATCATAAAAATTAATAATTTTTGTGGAATTTTTAAATAATTGGCCATTGCACCTAATTTATGTCGGATATCGATCCGTTCTTGCGCATGGATCAGTTTGAAGAGTCGAGCATATTGTTCTCTTGTTCCTACACCGTTCAAGTATGCTTCATCAACAGAAATACCTAAAAAGTAAACTCGGCTAAAGGAGCCAAATGATAAGATCTCTTTCAAGTCGGTCAAATCCGTTGGACAATCGATCACGACTAATGCGTTTGGTTCATTTTCCTGAATCCATGATTGAATCATTTCTTTATCTGTCCAACGAATGATGTGTTTTTGTATCGACTCATTTAGTTCTTTGATCGATGCTTCATCAAACGCTAAATAGAACGGACTTTCGATGTCATTTGCTAGTGTTCGGTAACGTTTCGCTCGCCAATCAAATACTTGCAATCCTTCTACTTCAAAGTCAGAAATCATCAGCTGCGGTTTTTTGCGCCCATTCCATTCATTGATCGATAATTGTCCTACAATATCAAGTGAATCGTCTACAAATTCGTTTTCTTGAGGGCCAAAACCAAACGCGACAGCATCTAATTGACTATCTTCATCTATTAAAGAGAGCTTCAAGTGCTGTTGGTTCGAGCCGATTCGTTTCACATTTTGGACAGCAACCTGTTTGAATAAAAAGTTAGGTACAGGATTATCTGTTCCGAATGGTGCCAGTAATTTCAATGTGGCGATTTGTTCGACCGTTACATCTTTTGGGGAGACGATTTCATCGATCGCCAACACAGGACCTTTGGACAAGTCGATTTGCTTTTCTTCTATATAAGCATTCATCCGGTCTTGTAACTGAGGGATATTTTCCGTTGGCATTGTTAATCCGACTGCTGCATGATGGCCGCCAAAAAATGTAAACAATTCACGCATCTCATTCAGCATATCGAAAAGATTCAACGCTTCGATACTTCGACCTGATCCTTTTGCAACAGACTGGTCTTTGATATCTAGAACGATTGTTGGTTTTCCTGTTTTGTTCATGATTTTTCCTGCGACGATCCCTAGTACACCTTCATGCCAACCAGGATGTGCTAATAAATGGATCTGGTTCTCTTCATTGATCATCGCCAATGCTTCTGAGGTGATTTGCTCAACGATCGCTTTACGTTCTTCATTGACCGTTTGTAGCTGCTCAGCTAACGTCTGAGCTTGACTTTCATCGAATGTGGCTAGTAATTCAACCGCTGGATTAGGGTCTCCCATCCGGCCGATGGCATTCAAGCGCGGCGCAATCGAAAAACCGATCATCGTTTCATCCGCTTCATTCGCACGTACACTACTTTTCGCAAACAGCGCCTGTAAGCCTACTCGCTCGGTATGACGAATTGCCTCTAAGCCTAACGCCACTAGCGTCCGATTCTCATCGGTCATAGAGACAAGGTCAGCGATTGTGCCAATTGCGACTAAATCTAAAAATTCTGCTGGTGGTTCTTCCAACAAAGCGGTCGCTACTTTAAATGCGACACCGACACCTGCTAATTCTCCAAAAGGATAATTGCCTCGTGGATGGCGGGGATGGATGATTGCATAAGCCGCCGGTAATTCACTAGGCAACTCATGATGATCTGTCACGATCACATCTACTCCCTGCTGTTGTGCATAAACAATTGCTTCATGCCCAGCTACACCATTATCGACAGTCACGATCAATTGGGTACCTGCGGCTATTTTTTCTTGATAAACGGTTAGATTAGGTCCATACCCATGTTCAAATCGATTAGGTAAAAAGACTTCCACTTGGGCACCTAGCAACTCTAACGTTTCTTTCATGACGGTCGCACTGGTGATACCATCTGCATCATAATCTCCATAAACTAAGATCTGCTCGCCGCTGATCACCGCTTCTTGGATTCGGCTGATTGCCTTGTCCATGTCAAACATCAAATAAGGATCATAGAGTTTTTGTTCTTTTGGATGTAAAAACTGATGGATACTTTCTTCCTCTCGGTATCCTCTTTGCCACAGTAATTGACCGATCAAAGGAGACAATTGCTGCTGTTTGATTATTTGGATAAAAGATTCAGAAGGTGTTGTTTCATTGACCTTCCAATCAAAATTCGCTCGTCTCACATGCTCACCCCTAACTTAGTCATTATAGCAAACGTCTTCTCTAAAAAAAAGAATTTCAGAAGAATAGATTTTGACATATCCAACTAAAAGAAACCAAAGTAGACATAACAGATTCGTTTGCCCACTTTGGTTGCCTGCTAGAAATTGGATAAAAAATCCTCTAATAATTCCTAAGATAGTGATTTCTATCACTTTCTTTTATTTGCTTTTTAGAAAATCAACAGTGATCTTTGATTAATCAAAGTAATTAACACTTTGCTTTGGTGTTTGAGAAGGTGATTCAGAAGGTGTTTGCATTTGTTCGATCTGTATTTGCTTTGCTTGTAATTCTGCTTGATAGGCCGCTTCAAGTTCCGCACGTTCATTTCGAAATTGTCTTTGTTGTTCTTCTGTCGCCTCTTCGATTTTCTTTTGGATATCTGCTTGGTTCTCTGCTAATTCTTTTGTTAATTGTTTTAATTGTTTTTTCTGTTGCCATAATGTTGTAAAGGCTGTTAAAAATACAATCAATGCACCAATCAATGCTGAACCAATGATCACTAGAATCAATGGCGCATTAAAAGAAGCAAATCCAAAGCTTACAGGAACATTTTGATTGTTCAATACAGCGAACACGACAATAACAAGTACAAGTAAAAAACCAACGATCACACTACCTTGCTTTTTCATTTACTTCACCTACTTTTTATTAAAAATTCCACCTGCAAAATAATCCCCAATGGTTGGGAAAAGTGCATAAAATTTAGACGCGATTTCTAACAACACCGGCTGATTGATCTCACGTTTAGGATGTTTCATCGCTCGCACGATCGTTTGTGCTAATTTAGTTGAATCCAAAACTAAGTGACCGACTTTTTCCAAATAACTACCACTTGGATCAGCCTTATCAAAAAATTCCGTTTCGATTGGTCCGGGATTTACCGTTGTGACCGCGACTCCTAGAGGCTTCAACTCTAAACGTAACGCATTTGAAAAGCCCAAAACAGCAAATTTAGTAGCGGAATAGATCGTAGATTTAGCTGTCGCCATTTTTCCTGCCATAGATGCCACATTGATGATATGTCCCTGACGTCTTTCTGCCATATCGATCGCAAATTTTTGTGTCAATACCATCATCCCTAAGACATTGACTTCGAACATATCGTAGGCTTTTCCTAAGTCAAAGGATAAGAAATCCTCAAAGATGCCAAATCCAGCATTATTGACTAAAATATCGACACGACCGACCTCAGTCATCACCTTGTCGTACAATTCATCTACGCTGTCAGGATTACTAACATCTAGTTGAAACGCGTATGCTGGTTTTCCACTTAATTCTTGACAAACCGCCTTCACTTCGCCGATTTGTTGGATTCTTCTAGCACACGTGACAACGATTGCCCCTTGTTTTGCTGCTTCATAACAGATTTGTGCACCTAAACCACCAGAGCCACCAGTGACTAAAACGACTTTATTTTCTAAATTCAACTTTTTTCCTCCTCTTGAAACGGAACATCCACAACCTCAAAATCTTTCATGACTTTTGTATTTGGAAAGATTTCTTGTGCTTCTTGCTCAAGTTCTTGTGTTGCTTTCCCTAGATATCTCGCACTGATATGGGTCAGTAATAATCTTTGGACATTTGCTTCTTTTGCCACTTCTGCGGCTTGATGAGTCGTCGAATGGAAATAATTATGGGCCATTCTTGCCTCGTTTTTATTAAAGGTACTTTCATGCACCAAAACATCTGCGTTTTTTGCTAATATAACAGAATTGGTTGTTTTTCGGGTATCCCCTAAAATGGTCACGATTCGACCTTTTTTATCTGGGCCGACAAAATCACGTCCATTGATGAGCTGGCCATTGTCTAATTGGACCGTCTCCCCTTTTTTTAGTTTTCCATAGATGGGACCAGCTGGAATATTCAGTTCTTTAAGCTTATCCACTTGTAATTCGCCTTTATGATCATGCTCAACGATCCGATATCCGTAGCTATCGATGCCATGGCTTAATTTTTTTGCATACACAGAAAAGTGTGCATCCTCAAAAATGGCTTGATCTTCTGATAAATCATTAAAAACAAGGGGATAACCTGGTTTTGTTTGAGAAATCGTTAGCGCATTGCGTACAAATGCTTCCGTTCCTTTAGGGCCATAGATTTCTAATGGTGTTTCGCCACCCTGAAAAGAGCGACTACTGATTAAACCTGGCAAGCCAAAAATATGATCCCCATGAAGATGAGTAATAAATATTTTTGCTATTTTTCTTGGACGGATATTTGTTCGTAGAATCTGCATTTGCGTGCCTTCCCCACAATCAAACAACCAAATCTCATTTCGCTCGTCCAAAAGTTTCAATGCGATACTTGAGACATTTCGATGTTTAGCAGGAACCCCTGCGCCTGTACCTAAAAATTCTAGTTCCATAATTTACCTAACTTTCTATTCATTCTTATTAATTCTAGGGTAAAATCAGCCGACAATCAACTGAAATTCGCAGGATAATTTTTAGAAGACTGTCCCTATAAATGAAAAGAGTGAATAAGTACCACTATTCTTACATCCATTCTTTTTATCGTTATTCAGAAGGCGTAGTATCCTCTGAGCTATCGGTTGGCTTTTTGTGCTTTTCATCCCAATTTTTCTGTGCTGTTTCTTTTGCATGTTTTTCTACCTCAGTTGCATCATGAACATCTTGTTCTACTTCTTCATAATCCAATCGAGTGATTTCTCCACCTAATTCCATCATCACAAGTTGGTTCAATGGTCGGTTGTCCTCTTCTTCTGCGATCAAGATCAGACCTGTTGCGCCTTCGCCGATCTTATTTCCGACAAAATCAAACACTGTCTGTGCATCTTTGATTTCCTTGGCATCTTGGCTCGCACCAATCATTCCGCCCGCAAACCATCCTAGCAAGATCCCTAATGGGCCACCTAAAACGCCAACTAGCATTCCGATCAGACCACCTTTAGAGGATTTATTGTTCCCGGTAAAATCTAAGAAGTCTTCGATTTTGAATTGATGGGCGCCATTAGACTGATGGCTGATGACCGCCATTTGTTCGCCTTTGATCGCTCTCGTCATGTGAAGCTTCTTGATTTCGGAAAATGCTTGGTAAGCTTGACTTTCTAACTCAAAATTCAATATGATCACTCGTTTGCTCATGGAGATCGCCTCTTTCTCATTTTCTTTTAGTGTACCTTGGAATAAACAAAAATAAAAGAGAAAACCTTTAAAAAATAACGCAGTGTACAAAAAAAGGAGTTTGACATTCGTCAACTCCTTAAATCCAATAAAGGTTCTACGAAAGCCAGCTCCTAAGAGAGTAAGTCAAACCCCAAAAAAATGAATGATTATTTTCTCAAATTTTGCCTTATTACTTGGAACTGAACGGCTATCTAGTCACTTAAATATGTGGTGTATCTAATATTATTCGACAAATTCAAACTCAAACTCACCAATACGCACCAAGTCACCATCTTTTGCACCTCTGGCACGCAAGGCTTCATCGACACCCATCCCACGTAATTGGCGAGCAAAACGCATCACCGTTTCATCGTGGTCAAAGTTAGTCATTTGGAACAACTTCTCGATTTTCTCACCTGACAATACCCATGTCGCATCTGGTTCACGATCGATCGTAAATTCAGGACCTTCTGGATTGAAGCCATAATGAACGGTTTCTTCTTCGATTTCTTCCTCGTATAATGGGAATTCTGGTGTCACTTCCAACAGATCGGCTGTCGCATTCAGTAAGGCATCCAGTCCTTTACGAGTCACGCCAGAAATCGGGAATACTGGGATGTCATCGGCAAATTCATCTTCTTTGTTTTTATTTAGTTGTTCTTTGAATTTCACTAGATTTTCTTCTGCATCCGGCATATCCATCTTATTTGCTACAATGATCTGTGGACGCTCTAACAAGCGCAAGTTATGAGAAGACAACTCATGGTTGATCGCCAAGTAATCTTCGTAAGGATCGCGCCCTTCCATTCCACTCATATCGATCACATGCAAAATGACACGAGTACGCTCGATATGACGTAAAAACTGTGTGCCTAATCCGACGCCTTGTGAAGCTCCTTCGATCAGTCCGGGAAGATCCGCCGCCGCAAAACTACGTCCGTCACTTGTAGTGACCATTCCTAGATTTGGCACAAGGGTAGTAAAGTGATACGCCCCGATTTTTGGTCTTGCCGAAGAGATCACAGAAAGCAAGGTCGATTTCCCAACAGAAGGAAAGCCTACGAGACCTACGTCTGCTAGTACTTTTAATTCTAATTCGATTTTACGTTCTTGCCCGGGTTCGCCGTTTTCAGCAATTTCCGGCGCAGGGTTTCTTGGAGAAGCAAAACGAATATTTCCGCGACCGCCGCGGCCACCTTTTGCTACTACTAAAGTCTGGCCATCTTCAATCAAATCTCCTAAGAGTGCCCCTGTTTCTGCATCACGTACAGTTGTTCCTTGAGGAACTTTGACATACGTATCATCAGAACCACGTCCATGCATTCCTTTACTCATGCCATTTTCACCGGGCTGAGCCTTAAAGTGCCGGTTGAAACGGAAGTCCATCAACGTGCGTAAGCCTTCATCAACGACTAAGATCACATCGCCTCCTTGACCGCCGTCACCACCAGCCGGTCCTCCATCAGGTACATATTTTTCTCTACGAAACGCAACCATCCCGTCTCCGCCTTTACCAGCCTTCACGTCGATTGTTACTTGATCTAAAAACATGGACATATTATCGTCCTCCTATTTCCTTTTATCTATTCTAACTATACTGACTACCTGAATTTCCACAATAAACACAAGTCCTGTCTATTTTATCGGTGAATGGCCCGTTTGTCCATCATTAAACTGAAAGTTTCACGGAAATTCCTGACTCTTTCTTTATTTTACTGCAAGAACGAATGGAGACAAAATAAAACGTTGTGACCAAAAGTTTCAAGAAAGTTCTTAAAGTTCTTTAAGAAACACTTTGGTCACAACAGTTATTTTACATATTTTTCTAGGAAACTACTTACAGTCTTTTGATAATTCTCAGGATCGATCGAATATGCTTTGGCATGCTCTGCTCCTGGGACGATATATTTTTCTTTTGGTCCGTTCGTCGCTTGGTAGACTTTGTCCAACATTTCGTAAGGAACAAATGTATCCGCATCCCCATGGATAAACAGCATAGGTAATTGGTTTTTTTCTAATTGTTTGATCGCATCAGCTTCCCCAAAGAAATAGCCGGCTCTGATTTTTGTCATCAAGCTGGTTACTTGGATCAGTGGAAACGGTGGTAAGCTAAATAATTCATTGAGCTGATAAGCCAATTCTTCGTTAACAGAGGAATAACCGCAATCTTCGATGATCGCTTTAACATTTGTAGGCAGTGATTCTCCGCTAGTCATCATCACAGTCGCTGCCCCCATACTAATACCGTATAGAACGATTTCTTCCGATTGACCGTTTGTTTCAAGCACTTGATCGATCCATTTCACATAATCTTTCCGTTCGTGCCAGCCAAAACCGATATAATCCCCTTCACTTTTTCCGTGTCCACGCGCATCAGGTACTAATACGTTATAGCCAAGATCATGGAACATCTTTGCGTAATTTGCCATCGTTTCTGCATTGCCCATATATCCATGAGCCACAATCGCCGTCTTATGACTGTCTGTTGCTGGTAGATAAATGGCTGATAGCTTCAACCCATCCGTAGATGTCTGTTGCCACTCTTTACGATTGTCAGGATTCGCAAACCAAGATTGTGCACTCGATTCTTCATTTGTTTTTGTTGTGCCAGGAGTATCGCCTTCTAAAAAGTCTTTTTCTGAAGGAACAACGGCATAGTTATAAAAATAATTGCCCGCAAAGACTAATACGACTGTCACGAGTAATGTCACACCGATTAAAATTTTGATCCAAAGTCTCATCTTATACCTTCCTTGCTTTTACATTGATGTACTGTCTAAAATCAGTATAAACAAAGAGGACGTGTGATGCAATCTAGAATAAATAATAATCGTCATTAAAAAGACCCGCAAAGCGATCAGAGCTTTACAGGTCTTTTCAATATTTAATTGTACAATTATTTACTTTCGATCAACTTGAAGTTTGACCATGGTTTCAAGAAATCAAGTAAGAATAACTCATCGTCTGAGATACGTCCGACGACATTCACTCGTCCATCATTTTTCATTTCTTTTAAAGCAATTTGTGTTTCGCCTTTATATTGACCATAACCAACGTTATCGATCAACACATCCCCACGGGTCATATCTTTCGTATTATGCGCTGGGAATGGTTTGTCTTTGTAATAGATGCGTGTCATCGTTGAACGCAAAATATACTCTGAGCGATCCCCACGATAACTATGAAGATTATCGAATAGACAAATACGTTCATCTTCTGTGATATCTTCTGCTACATCCACTTTTAATGTAGGATAACTTGCAAAGAAGGCTTCAGACATTGCGCGCAATTCCTCTTCACTCGCATAAGCATTTCCTACTGAGATATCATCAATCAAACCTGTCAACATCAAGTGTTTGACTTGCGTCGCGATTTCAAGATCACGATGGTCTTCTAGTGAACAAAGTCCGTCTTGCGTCGGCCATGGGCCAAAGTCGGCTGTTTGTGAATTTACGAATGCCATCGTATTCAAATTATATTTGCGGAATTTCTCTGAACAAGCGACAAAGTGATCATATCCTAGACCAGAATAACGATGAGGGTAAAAGTTATGTGAACCTAGTAAGTTATCTGTGTTCGGCGAATAGCTCATGATATTGTCAACATAATTCGTGCCTGAACTCATATTGATCTCGATTTTGATATTGTATGGATTTCGAGTCATTTTTGCTTCTTCAGCTCCAGTAAATCCAATATCAAGACGAATGCCGTCAGCCCCCATCTCATCAAAGAACGATAGATCATCATAAGTGATCTCTAATTGTTCAAATAATGCTGGGTTGATATCCACCATGACTTCCATCTCTAATTGATTGGCATAATCGACTACCTTTTTAAAGTCTGCTAAGACTTTTTCTTTATCGTCTGCAATTTGTAATAAACTTGTGAATACACGTTTAAATCCGTATTTATGTGCTAAATCTAAATATTCTTTGTCCTTTTCAAACGTTGAACGTTCTGGATAAATTGAAATTCCTAATTTTCCCATGTGTTGATACCCTCCTGGATGTGCGTTTTTGTATCCACTTACATTATAACAAATCGCTTTCAAATGGTCTACACCTTTTGCTATTTATTAAATAATTTCGCTTATTGTTCGAAAAAGTGTAGGTATTTATCTGATAATTTGCTATCATTAAAGATAACAACGAACAAAAAAAGAAAGGAATTACTTATGAAACACAAAAAATTATTTTTAACTATGAGTATGACTGCAACGCTATTATTTGCAGCTGGTTGTACGTCGAACGGTTCAGATACCGCCTCTTCAAGTACGAAAGAATCTACAGAAAAAACAACAGAGACTAGCACTGTAGAGAGCATTGATTTAAATTCTTTAGAGTTACCTCAATTGAATACAGAAGTCGCTGATAATGAAGATCTAGTTGAAATGGTCACAACCAAAGGAACGATCAAGATCAAATTATTCCCAGAGCTTGCACCAAAAGCTGTAGAGAATTTTATGACTCATGCCAAAGATGGCTACTACGATGGCGTCACTTTCCATCGTGTCATCCAAGACTTTATGATCCAAGGTGGCGATCCTGAAGGAAACGGAACTGGTGGAGAAAGTATTTGGGGAGAAGGTTTTGAAACGGAGATCTCAAACCAACTTTATAACATCCGCGGCGCCCTTTCAATGGCTCGTACACAAGACCCTAATAGTAATGGTAGCCAATTCTTCATCGTACAAAACTCTGATGATATGCATGATGGTTTATTGAAAGATGATTACCCACAAGCCATTATTGACGCCTATAAAAACGGCGGCTACCCTAGTTTAGATGGTGAATATACGGTCTTTGGTCAAGTCGTTGAAGGAATGGACGTTGTTGACGCGATCGCTGCTGTCGAAACAGATAGCTCAGATAAGCCAAAAGAAGATGTGAAGATCGAAAAAATCAATATCTTACAGGAAGCAAAATAAACACATATTTGATCACTTTCTACTGAAACATCAAAAAAGGTCGGGACAGAAGTGTTCAGCCTCGAGAAATAAGGTGCCATCCACGAAAATTATTTTTCAAATTTTGTGGATGGCGCCTTATTTTTCGAAGAGGTTACTTTTGTTCCCGCCGTTTATTCGGTTATAGGTGGGTGAGGGTGAACGAATGTCCTACTTCCATTTTTACTAAAAAAACTTTTGATGGCTGGGGCTTTCAACTATTTTTTATATTTTCGCTAAAAAATAGTTGTTTTCATTTTCACCTTTAGTAAAACTTAACATTTTGAAAATAGTCTTAAATAGACAAAAAAAGATCATCCAAGAATAGAAAACTATTCAGAAGATGATTCTTTTTTGCGGAAAGCTACTTTCCGCTCCCCAATTGCCATATCTATTGCTATTTTTAGAACCTATCTATGGGTTCCTAAAATTTATTTTTATCTTTATGCTTGCTCATTGACGATAAATGTAAATTCACATTCACACACTTTTTTATCGTCAACAAAAGCTTCAGAAATCGCAGTCCCTACAGGTCCTTTCATTTTGATGATCTCAAAATGACACTTCATCACATCCCCAGGAACGACTTTTTGGCGGAATTTTGCTTTGTTGATCCCACCGATATACGCACGTTTCCCTAGGAACTCTTCTGATTTTAAAATCAAGATCGAACCTGCTTGTGCAAGGGTTTCTAGGATCAACGCTCCGGGCATGACAGGATTGTCAGGGAAATGCCCTTGGAAAAAATCTTCATTGATCGTTACATTTTTTGTTGCAATGATTTTCTTTCCTGAATCGATCGAATCCACGTAATCGATGTAACAAATTGGGTAACGGTTTGGAATAAGATCCATTACTTCCGTTGCTGATAATGCGTATGACATAGTTTACTCCTTCTTTCGGGCAATTGCCGTAATCAATACTTTGATTATCAAAGTATCATATTCTTGATTATTTGGCAATCATTTTTTATTCCTCAAAAAAATAGTTTGACAATCAAAGCATTTTACTGAATAATAAGAAATCAAGAAGTTATTTTTTTTGCACTTATATTATCGTCAAACAAAACTTTTATTGAATCAAAGGAGTGTCTATATGTCTTTTTTAGAAGGAAAAAAAATCGTGATCATGGGTGTTGCGAATAAACGCAGTATTGCTTGGGGTTGTGCGGAAGCAATGATGCAACAAGGCGCTGAGATCATCTATACGTACCAAAATGAACGTATGAAAAAATCGCTAGTCAAATTAGTCGGTGAAGATGCCTTCACTGTAGAGTGTGATGTTGCTAGCGATGAGAGCATCGAAAAAGCGATGGATACGATTGGTGAATATGCCGGTGAAATCCATGGTTTGGTCCATGCTGTTGCTTATGCCAACAAAGAAGAGCTTTCAGGTAACGTTTCTGATATTTCAAGAGAGGGTTATCAATTAGCACAAGACATCAGCAGCTATTCATTGATCGCTGTATCGAAGTATGCCCAAAAATACTTAGCTCCCAACAGCGGCATCGTAAGTATGTCTTATCTTGGTTCACAACGAGCGATCCCTAATTATAATATGATGGGAATCGCAAAAGCTTCACTAGAAGCTGCCATTCGCTACTTAGCCGCTGAATTCTCACCTAAAGGAATCCGTGTCAATGGGATCTCTGCTGGTGCGATCAAAACGTTAGCAGTTACTGGTGTGAAGGATTACCAAAAATTGATCGAGTTATCCGAATCACGCACCCCCGATCAACAAGGTGTGACGATCGAAGAAGTCGGAAATACTTGTGCTTTCTTGATCAGCCCCCTATCTAGCGGGATCATCGGTGATATCATTTACGTAGATAAAGGTGTTCACTTATCTTGATCCAATAAAAAATCAGCCCTCCAACGTGAGAGCTGATTTTTTTGTAGTTATTTTTAAAGCCAGTCATTATTCGACGACTTCGATCCAACCTTCTGGTGCTTCGATATCCCCAAACTGGATACCCGTCAATTCTTCATATAAACGCTTAGTTACTGGTCCTACTTCTGTCTCACTGTAAAAGACATGTAAATCATTTTTATAGTAGATTCCACCAATCGGTGAAATCACCGCTGCGGTTCCACACGCACCTGCTTCTGCAAATTGATCAAGTTGATCGATGTAGATGTCTCCCTCAACTGCTTTAAGCCCTAAACGTTCTTCCGCAATCTGCAACAAGGAATACTTCGTAATACTTGGTAAAATCGAAGGCGATTGCGGTGTGATGAACTGGTTGTCTTTAGTGATACCAAAGAAATTCGCCGCGCCGACTTCTTCAATTTTTGTGTGCGTCGCTGGATCTAGGTAAACGCAATCTGAATAATTTAATTCTTTCGCTTCAGTCCCTGGTAATAGACTTGCTGCGTAGTTACCTCCTACTTTGGCAGCTCCTGTTCCATTAGGTGCCGCTCGGTCATAGTCAGAAACGATAAAGTTCGTTGGTTTCAATCCACCTTTGAAATAGGCTCCTACAGGCGTACAGAAAACAACAAACAAATACTCAGGCGCTGGATGAACACCAATGTTTTCTCCAACCCCGATCAGGAAAGGACGTAAATACAACGTTGCGCCTGAACCATAAGGTGGCACAAAGGCTTCATTTGCCTTTACGACTTCTTTTACTGCATCAACAAACATTTTTTCTGGAACCATGGGCATCAATAAACGTCTGGCACTCTGGTTCAAGCGACGACTGTTTTGCTCTGGACGGAATAAATTGACCTTTCCATCTTTTCTACGATAAGCTTTTAATCCTTCAAAGCACTGTTGGCCATAGTGAAGTGCGGGCGATCCTTCATGGAGTGACAGATAATTATCCTCGGTCAATTCGCCTTTTCCCCACTCGCCATCTCTCCATTTGGTAACGAAGCGCCAAGGTGTTTTGATGTAAGAAAATCCTAAGTTATCCCAATCTATTTGCATGTTCATACCACCAATCGTCAGTTTTGAAATATTTTAGCACTATCTCTCCCATTTGTCATCGTTTATTTTAACCACTTGTTATTGCAATTCTCACCTCGGACTTATTTTATGATTTATTTTGATTTTTATGCTGTTCTTGTTACAATACAAAAGAGACTAATTAGAAAGGGGATTTTATGTTTTCATTCATTGCAACAGCAGAAACAACAAGCTCAACTGGAGAAAATTTGACTGATCAAGCGGTTAGTCAACTCAATGCATTCCAACGTTTTTGGAATAATATTGATTGGGATGGGATTTTTTCTACAATGATCCAAAAAGGATTATTCCTTATTTTTTTGATTATTCTTTTTGGACTCATCAATCGAATCGGTAAATACTTGATCGACAAATCTTTTAAACAATATTCAAAAAAAACCGTTCTTAACGGTAGCCGCTTAAAAACATTACAAAGTCTTTTAAATACCATTTTCAATTATACGATTGGCTTTTTCTTTATTTATGCCATCCTATCCGTGATCGGTGTGCCGATTGGTTCACTATTAGCCGGAGCAGGGATTGCCGGAGTAGCCATAGGTTTAGGGGCACAAGGCTTTATGAGTGATGTGATCACTGGCTTCTTTATCATCATGGAACAACAAATGGACGTTGGCGACTATGTCAAATTAACGAATCTTACCATCGAAGGAACCGTGGTATCCGTTGGTATCCGGACACTGCAACTCAAAGGTGTTGACGGTACCGTTCATTTCATTCCAAACCGTAGTATCACAACGATCAGTAACCTGTCTCGTTCCAATATGCAAGTCGTTCTTGATATTCGTATCGTTCCGGAAGAAGGCTATGATAAGATCTATGAGATCATTCAAAAAGTTAATGAAACGTTAGCTGTAAAATACGAAGAGGAATTACAAACTGAGCCATCGATCTTTGGATTGGTCGATATCGGCAACAGCAACTTTGCGATTCGGACGATCTGTTACGTTTTAAATGGTAAACAGTTCGAATTGAAAGAAGAATTTTTGAGTTCATATGTCAAAGAACTGACAGCTGCCGGTTACAGCATCCCAAATACACCAATCGTATTGAAATAGTTTATGTAGTGTATACGCCGGGAGTGGGACATTAGCCCTCTCCTACCACCTAAAACCGAATGGACAGAAGTGTTTAGGTTTGACCTCTTTTTTTAGTCATTAGAAAAATGTCTAAAATGACTAAAGTATTTGATTCCCAGGACAAACTTGATTACCACTCGTGCCATTCCTTAATACTTCAAATGAAGCGACATCCAAAAGTTAGAAATATAATCTAACTTTTGGACGTCGCTTCGTTTGTTTTATGTCTTTATATTTTGTGAGTAGGATCAATTACCTTTAACTAACGATATCGATTCTTTCTCTTAAATCATCTACATCTATTTTAGGTGATACAATATTTTGACGTTCTAATTCGTGTACCATGTAATTAACTGCTTTCAATAACTCTTTTCGTGTGATGATTCCTTTGAACACTTTATCCTCTGTGACAACTGGCAAGAACGAAGCATCCACTAGTAGATGAAGAACTTCTTCTAGTTCCCAATTTTCATCAATGGTTGGTACATCGGTTTCCATTACATCAGCAACTGTTAGGCCTTCTAATGGTTCCATACTGATTGTTTGTAGGTCCATCATCTTATTGACAACATTCGACAGACTGACTAGACCAACAAAGCGATCATCTTTCCCTAAGACAGGGATTTTAGTGTAGCCAACTTTCGATAAAACTAATAGTCCATGCGATAACGGATGTTGATACATAACATTTGCCACGTTTTCTGCTGGAACCAAAAATGTCTCTTGATTTTGTAGTAATAACTCTCTTACAATTGGTCCAATCATGTATTGGCCCTCCATTTCAAATTCTTTCAATATCTCTATTTTACCGAAAACGGATGCAAAATCTATACAAACATTTCTTTTTTTAGCAAAAATTAGAGTTTGTTTGTCAGCGTTTATATTCAAATGCCATGTTATCGATTTTTTTGTGCGATCGATTATAGTATTGGACAGCAAGTGTCTCTTTCGTACTCTCAATGATTGCGTAAGCTGGGATTTGGATCATTCCTCGAGGTTGGGAAATGCTTCCTGGATTCAAGAACAAGATACCTTCTTCAAATTCACACCCTAGTTGATGGGTGTGACCAAAAAGAGCAATCGTTGCTTGTTGCTCTTTTGCTTCAAGGGCTAACTGAGTCAAACCAAAGCGGACATTCGATAAATGGCCGTGGGTCATATATACCCGATCAAGCCCAGTATCTACAACTCGTTTGGTCTCAAAGTCTGTACCGAAATCACAATTGCCTTGTACACCGTGATAGGTTTCCCAAACTTCATCTGTTGCGTCAAGTTCTGAATCACCGCAATGAAAAAAATAATCAACTTGATTTTGGTATTGGGTCAGCAATTCTTTGATGATTGCTCGATCCCCATGATTGTCACTAACGACTAAATAACGCATCTACTCCACTCCTTCCAACCAAGCCTGCCAAACTTGGCTTAGTTTTGCCATGGCCAAGCCTCGGTGACTGTGGTTATTTTTTTCTTCACTTGAGATTTCTGCCGCTGTTTGAGTGTACCCATCAGGAATGAACAACGGGTCATAGCCAAAGCCATTTTCGCCTTTAGGTATCCGACCAATTCGTCCAGGCCACTCTGCTTCCACTACTAAACTTTCTTTATTTGGTTCAGCAAAAACCAACGTACAATGAAATTGTGCGGTGCGTTCTTCATCAGCTACATCGGTTAATTCAAAAAGCAGTTTTGCGTTATTTGCCGCATCACTCTTATGTTCGCCAGCAAAACGGGCAGAATAAACTCCTGGTCTGCCACCTAACGCATCGACTTTCAGGCCAGAGTCATCCGCCAATACTGGCTGATTCAATACTTGAGCAATCGTTTCTGCTTTTAATCGGGCGTTTTCTTCGAATGTGGTACCTGTTTCTTCGACATCAGGTATCTCAGGATAATCAAACAATGTTTTGACTGTATAGCCTTCCTTCGCAAATAAGGTACGGAATTCTTCTGCTTTGCCTGCGTTTCGAGTAGCAATCACAATCGTTTTTTCTGTCGGTTCAGGCGCAGGGTCTGACCATTCACTCAACAAAACATTTTTTTGTTCAAAGATCAGTGATTCGATCGCTGTTTTGCCATAAACAAGCATTTCGTTCAATTGTTCACCATCAAAGGCAGCTTCTTCGCCTGTCCCTTGGATTTCCACAAATTTGCCCGATTCCGTCATCACTAAGTTCATATCGACTTCCGCTGCAACGTCTTCGTGATAATCCAAATCAGTCACACATGTCCCATCAGCTAAAATCCCTACACTGATAGCGGCTAAATGTTCTTTGATTGGATCATTCGTTAACACTTTTGTCTGTAATAATTTTTCGATTGCTAATTTTAAAGCCACAAATGCACCGGTAATACTTGCTGTTCGAGTGCCACCGTCTGCTTGGATCACGTCACAATCAACGATGATACTGCGTTCACCAAGTTTCTCGAGATCGATGACCGTACGCAACGAACGACCGATCAAACGTTGAATCTCCATCGTCCGTCCACTTAACTTACCTTTGCTACTTTCACGACGATTTCTCGTATTCGTGGCGCGAGGCAACATACTGTATTCTGCTGTCACCCATCCTTTACCAGTCCCTTTTAAAAACGGGGGGACTGTCTCTTCAACCGTTGCCGCACAAATCACTTTCGTATCGCCAAAGCTGATCAAAACTGATCCTTCTGGATGTTTCAGCACATTTGTTTCAATCGTGATTTTACGTAAATCTTGGACATTTCTTCCGTCATGACGCATCATTGCTCTTTTCCTCCTAAATCAATCGATTCAACGATCAGTTCTTTTAATCCTAACCAATCTTGGGCAATCTCATGGAACATTTTAGCTGATCCTGTCGTATAAAACTGACAAAGCGTTCGGCCATTTTGTGGTGAATTACTGATTTCAAAATAGTCAAGTAACATTGAAACTTCGCCAATCGTTTCTGCTCCTGAATCGATCAGCATGACTTTATCCCCCATAACATTCTGAATGATCGGGCGAAGGAGCGGATAATGGGTGCAACCTAGAATCAAGGTGTCGATCCCTTTTACTTCTAATGGAGCTAAAGTTTGGGCCACGATTTTTTTCGCGACTGATGATCGGTATTCTTTACTTTCTACGACTGACACAAACTTTGGACACGCCAAGCTAGTGACTTTCAGTTCGGGTGCTTTATCTAGCAAGGCTGTTTCGTAAGCGGCACTTTTGACGGTTCCAATTGTTCCAATCACCCCTACTCGGTGATTTTTCGTTTGTTTGACTGCCGCTCTCGTTCCTGGCAAAATCACACCGATCACTGGAATCGAGAGTGTTGCTTTGATTTCTTCTAATGCGACCGCAGTTGCCGTATTACAGGCAATCACAAGCATCTTTATGCCTTTTTCAACTAAATAATTCGTCATTTCCCATGTATAAGCGATCACTTGCTCTGCTGGTCTTGGTCCATATGGACAGCGCGCGGTATCGCCAACGTATAATATGTTTTCATTCGGCAATTGCTTCAATGCTTCTTTGACGACTGTAAGACCGCCAACCCCTGAATCAATAAAACCGATCGGACGTTTATCTGTCAATCGAATCATCCTTTTTCAAAAAATTCTACCTTCTATATTGTGGACTTTTTGACGTGATTTATCAAGTCCTACAATCTGCTTTCCTGCTCTTTTCCCATATGACGACCCAACACGTGTCCCGATGAAATTTTTGGATAATGTAAGAAGGAATCCACAAAAAATTTTTTAAAAAAATTCGTGGATTCCTTCTTAATTCCCATTTAAAATACGATTTTTTCTACTAATAACTATACTTTCTTCTTTCTAAGTAAGAAGAAAGTAAAGAAAGTGCGTAACATACGACAAAATACATGAATGTCATCATAACGAACATTGGTAAGACATAATTGGTATTTTGACCATAGACGATTCGCGCTTGGTGTGTCAATTCTGGCAACGAGATGATCACCGCTAAAGAAGTGTCTTTGATCAACGAGATCAACTGACTAACGATAGCAGGGATCATTGACTTGAATGCTTGCGGCATGATGATCGTACGCATCGTTTCCACATAGCTTAACCCCGTGGAAAGCCCTGCTTCCATCTGACCTTTCGGCACAGCATTCAAACCTGCACGGAAAATCTCTGATAACATGGCAGATTCAAAAATCGTCAATGCTGCAACTGCTGACCAAAAGATGTTCATTTGTATACCGATTTGCGGCAAAGCAAAATAAGTGAAAAAGATGATCAGCAATAATGGCAGATTACGAATGATGTCGATAATCAAACCTACTATTTTTGATAAATAAGGAATACTCGCAAAACGAAGAACACCTGTCAACCCACCGATTAGAAAACTAAAAATGATGGAGAAGAGCGAAACTTCGATCGTTACTTTTAGTCCTTCCAGTAAAAAGCGAATATTCATCCATGAAAATGCACCACTAAAATCCATTGATATTCTCCTTTCTATGAACGAACTGCCCATTTTTTCTCAAGATAAACCATCAAATAAGACAATGGTAAGGTAATAATCAAGTAAAATAAACCCACGATGATATAGGTATCAAACGTGTTGAAGGTTTCACTGGCAATCAAATCCCCTTGATACATGATATCCAAACCAGCGACAATTGCTAAAATCGATGAGTTTTTGACCAAATTGATAAATTGATTGCCTAATGGTGGGATAACGATTTTAAATGCCTGTGGCAATACAATGTAACGCATTGTTTCTGAATAAGTAAACCCCGATGAAAGACCAGCCTCCATTTGACCTTTTGGCACAGTTTGGATGCCAGAACGAACGGTTTCTGCAATAAAAGCGGAAGTATAGATCGTCAGCCCGATCGTTCCTGCTTGAAAACCGTCAAAGCTGATCCAATAAAGTGGTAATACGACATAGAAGAACATCACGATGATCAATAACGGGATATTCCTAAAAAATTCAACATAGGCTTTCGCAATACCACGTATCCATTTATTGTGTGACAATTGAAAAATCGCCATCAACGTTCCGATGATCAAACTGAAGAAAAGTGCCAAGACACTTGATAGGATCGTTACTTTAAATCCATCAAGGAAGGCTGACCCATAAGTTTGTATCAATTCACTCATTGTATTCCCTCCTTAATCAATTTTTCCCTGAGTCGTATCTGGGAACCATTTTTCATAAATCTTATCATAGGTGCCGTCTTCAACCATTTCTGCTAAAGCTTGGTTGACTGCATCTAAGAAATTTTCTTGTCCTTTGTTGATTGCAATACCATAAGGCTCTTCGGTAAATGTTCCTCCTGCTAATTCATAGCTAGGGTTCTCCGCTGCCATTCCGAGTAAGATCGCATTGTCTGTCGTCATGGCATCACCTTGCCCCGATTGTAAGGCAGTAAATGCTTCTGCATAGTTCTCTAACTCCAAGATCCGCGCATCAGGTGCATGTTCTCTGATGTTGGCAGCTGAAGTCGAACCTTTTACCGCTAGAACAGTCGTTTCAGCGTTTAAATCCTCCACACTTTTGATGGGACTACCCTTTTTAACGAGCAATGATTGTCCAGCGTCAAAATAAACTGAAGAGAAATCGACTTGCTTTTTACGTTCTTCGGTAATCGTCATCGTCGCAATGATTGCATCGATATTCCCATTTTTTAATAATGGGATTCTTGTTTTAGAAGTGACTTCGACAAACTCTGCTTTTCCGTCCTCTCCTAAAATCTTCTTCGTGATTGCTTTGGCGATATCGATATCAAACCCTTGAACGGTACGGCTTTCGATATCCATCATCCCAAACAATCGTGTATCGTATTTGACACCCCAAATGATCTCGTTCGTTTCTTTACTACGAGTCAAAATATCTTTTTCTGCCAAACTGCTACCTTTACAGCCGCTCAATACTAGAAATACTAGCCCAAAAAGAAATAATAAACGAGTGAATGTTGTCTTACGCATATCGTTCCTCCTATCAATGATTGATTACTTTACTGATAAATTGTTTTGCACGTTCTTCTTTTGGATCATCGAAGAAATTGCGTACATCGCGACTATCTTCTAATACTTGTCCATCCGCCATAAAAATGACACGATCTGCCACTTCTTTCGCAAAGCCCATTTCGTGTGTGACCACGATCATTGACATGCCATCTCTTGCCAATTTTTTCATTACGTCCAATACATCACCGATCATCTCTGGGTCCAAGGCAGATGTTGGCTCGTCAAATAACAGCATTTCGGGATTCATCGCTAAGCCGCGAGCAATCGCTACACGCTGTTGTTGTCCACCAGATAACATGGAAGGATAGGAATCTTTTTTATCTAGCATATTGACTGTCTTTAAAAACTTTTCCGCATTTTTTACAGCAGTTGCCTCATCTTGTTTTAATACTTTGATTGGTGCCAGTGTGATGTTTTCTAAAACTGTTTTATTGGGGTAAAGATTAAAATGTTGAAAGACCATTCCGACATTTTTTCTAATCTCCGTCAATTTTGTGTTTTTATCGCGAATATCGACATCATTGATCAAAAGCTTTCCTGAAGTGATTGTTTCCAAGCCGTTGATACAGCGAAGCATCGTACTTTTTCCTGATCCTGATGGACCAATGACAACGACAACTTCCCCTTTTTCAAACTCAAGATTGATGTTTTTCAACGCATGGAATTTACCGTAATACTTTTCCACGCTATCAAATTTAATCATTGTCATAACATTACACTCCCATTATTATTTAGTAAGATTTCATTTAAAGATATATAATAGAACACATTATATCCGAAAGCGAAGCAACTTGTAAAGTTTCCAAGAAAATTCCTTTGTGCGTTTTCTTTTACCATTTGTATAAATAACGATTTCCTAACTGATTTTTTCAATGATTTTCGGTTTATCCTGTTGTTAATTCTGCAAAAAAACGGTAAGATATTAAGTATTAGTCTTAGAAATTACAAAGAGGTGTTCTTTTTTGAAAAATATTATTTTAACAGGAGACCGTCCTACTGGCAAACTACACTTAGGCCATTATGTCGGGTCTTTGAAAAAACGTGTAGAAATGCAAGCGGATGAGAACAATCAGTTGTTCGTAATGATCGCAGATATGCAAGCCTTGACTGACAATGCGAAAGACCCTGAAAAAGTGTCTTCCAATGTATTAGAAGTTGCTTTAGATTACTTATCGGTTGGTTTAGATCCTGCCAAATCAACATTGTTTATCCAGTCGCAAATTCCTGAATTAGCTGAGTTGACAATGTATTACTTAAACTTAGTAAGTGTTGGTCGTGTGCGTCGTAACCCGACTGTTAAAACGGAGATCGAGCAAAAGAAATTTGGCGAAAGTGTCCCCACAGGATTTTTTATCTACCCTGTTTCACAGGCTGCTGACATCACTGCGTTCAAAGCGAATCTAGTGCCAGTTGGTGAAGACCAAAAACCAATGTTGGAACAAACGCAAGAGATCGTCCAAAGTTTCAATCACACTTATGGAGAAGTACTAGTTGAACCAAAAGGCGTCTTCCCACCTAAAGGAATGGGTCGTTTACCTGGGATCGATGGTAACGGAAAAATGAGTAAATCATTAGGAAATGGCATCTACATTTCTGACCCTGCGGATGTTTTACAGAAAAAAGTGATGCGTATGTATACTGATCCAAATCACATCCATGTCCAAGATCCAGGACAAGTCGAAGGCAATATGGTCTTTACTTACTTAGATGTTTTTGGTACAGACAAAGAAGCAATCGAAGAGATGAAAGCCCACTATCGTCGTGGTGGACTCGGTGACGTGAAAATCAAGCGTTACTTGATCGATGTATTAGAAGCAGAGTTCGCACCGATCCGCGCTCGTCGTGAAGAATTGGCGAAAGACCCACAAGCCGTGATGGATATCTTACATCATGGTAGCGAAGAAGCCGCTAAAGTTGCGGCAGCCACACTTTCTGAAGTGAAAGCGGCAATGGGCATCAATTATTTCAATCAGTAATCACACAAAAAAACTGGAACAAAAATCATTGAATGATTTTTGTTCCAGTTTTTTCTTCTATTATTAAGGTTTAACGAATACTTGCATCGACTGTTTCTGTCAACGCCTTTTCAACCTTGCTCATTGCTTGGTTGATTTCTTCATCTGTCAACGTTGCTTCGGGATTTTCAAAGCTTAACGTATAGGCGACTGATTTATGCCCTGCTTCAATATTTGCTCCTTGATAGACATCGAATAGTTCAACATTTGTCAAGAATCGGCCAGCAGCTGCTTGGATCGTGCGAACGATCTCATGGTTCGTCACTTGTTCAGCTACTAACATGGCAATGTCACGCGTCACACTTGGGAATTTTGTGACTGATCGGAAAGTGATGCCTTTTTGTGATGCTTCCACGACTGTGGCTAAATCAAACTCTGCCACATACGTTTCTGGAATATCGTAAGCTTTAGCAGTCATAGGATGCACTTGACCAACAAACCCGATCATTGTTTCCCCTAAATAAATGGCCGCCGTTCGACCGGGATGAAGTTCATCAATCGTTGTCAACGCTTGATAACTGATTTCCTCTTTGATGGAAAGGTGTTCGAATACATTTTCTAATATTCCTTTTACTGTAAAGAAATCAACCGCTTGTGGCTTACTTTGCCAACTTTTCTCTTCCCATGCGCCAGACACCGCAAGAGCTACGTGAGTGACTTCTTGTGGTAGATGAGTCAATGGATTGTTTTCTTGATAGAAGACGCGACCTACTTCATAAAATGCGACATCTGCATTTTTACGTGCCGTGTTATATTGGACGTTATCCAATAGTCCACTGATCAGGTTCATACGTAAGACAGAACGGTCTTCACTCATCGGCCAATCCAAGCGAGTGATGGCTGTTTCTTTCAAAGCGAATTGACGTGATTTATCTTCCGTTGTCAATGCATAACTGATGGCTTCAGTTAGACCACTGCCTTCAAGTAATGTACGGATCTTTCGGGTTGTCGCTTGTTCTTGTGTCAAACTACCTGCAACTGTTTCGCCGCTTGGTAACGTTGAAGGTAAACGATCATACCCATAAATACGTGCCACTTCTTCAATGATGTCTGCTTCGATCTGGATATCCCAACGTCTTGGAGGTACAACAACAGTATAAGTTTCTCCATCGACTTGATAGCCGAATCCTAACGCTTCAAAGATCTCACTTACTTCAGTGACATTTAAGGTTGTGCCAAGGTACTGGTTGATGCGGTTCAATGTGATCTGTACTTTGACTTCTTTTGCTTGATACTCAGAACCTTTGACCGCTCCTTGTAACACTTCTCCTCCTGCTAAAGCAACGATCATCGCCGCTGCAACATCGCTTGCTTTACCGACGGTTCCTTTATTGATGCCTTTTTCAAAGCGCGCAGATGATTCACTACGTAAATTGAAACGTTTTGCTGTGCGGCGAATCGAGATGGGATCGAATAAAGCGGATTCTAACGCAACGGTTGTCGTTGTTTCCGTAATCTCTGAGTCTTGTCCGCCCATTACTCCAGCTAAGGCGACTGGCACTTGCCCATTGGTGATAACTAAGTCTTCTGAGGTCAATGTGCGCGTTTCACCATCCAACGTCACGATGTTCTCTTCTTCTGCTGCATGACGCACCACAATTTCTTCTGAACCTAACTTATCATAGTCAAATGCATGTAACGGTTGACCGAACAATAATAAGATATAGTTTGTGATATCAACAACGTTATTGATTGGTCGGATTCCTTCATTCATCAAGATATTTTGTAGCCATTGTGGACTCGGTTGGATCTTGACGTTTTCAATGATGCGGATTTGGTATGCTGGTACCAATTCTTCATCTTCTACTTTTACCGCAATTTTTTCTGAAGCTTTACGTTCAACTTCTACTAACTTTTCATCATTGAATGTTGGTTTTTGGCGGTAGATCGCGCCAACTTCATATGCCACACCTCTCATTGATAACGCATCGGCACGGTTAGGTGTGATCGATAGTTCGATGATGGCATCGTCCATATCTAGATAAGAAAAGACTGGTTCTCCATTGACCGCTTCTTGTGGCAAATAGTAGATACCTTCTGAATATTCTTTCGGTACGACGCTGTCAGAATAACCGATTTCTTGTAAGGCACAGATCATCCCATTCGAGACTTGTCCACGCATCTTGCCTTTTTTGATTTTGACATTGCCCGCAATCCGTGAATTTGGTAAAGCCACGATGACTTTGATTCCTGCTTTGACATTTGGTGCGCCACAAACGATTTGTGATAATTCTTCTTCGCCGATGTCGACTTGACAGATCGATAGATGATCCGAATCAGGATGTGGAATACATTCCTTCACTTCTCCGACAACGATTTTCTTCAAGCCTTCTTCAGGTACTGTTACACCTTCGACTTCGATTCCTGTAACTGACATTTTGTCTGCAAGTTCTTGCGGTGTCACATGTGATAAATCAACGTATTGATTCAGCCATTTATATGATACTAACATTCTTTTACTCCCCCTTGAACTGACTTAAGAAGCGCAAGTCATTTTGATAGAAATTACGAATATCGTTGACCCCATAACGTAACATTGCGACACGATCTGGGCCAAGTCCAAAAGCAAATCCGGAGTATTCTTCAGGATCGATCCCTGACATTTCCAAGACATTTGGATGAACCATACCAGCACCTAAGATCTCGATCCAACCTGTGTGTTTGCAGACGTTACAGCCTGAACCACCGCATTTGAAACAGCTGACATCGACTTCAACAGATGGTTCTGTAAATGGGAAGTAGCTTGGGCGTAAACGGATTTGGCGATCTTCACCAAACATTTTCTTCATCACGACTTCAAGTGTTCCTTTTAGATCACCCATCGTCACGTTCTTGTCGATCACCAATCCTTCGATTTGATGGAATTGATGGCTGTGTGTTGCATCATCAGTATCACGTCGGAAAACTTTTCCTGGTGAGATCATGCGTAGCGCACCTTTTGAAAAATCATGTTTTTCCATGGTACGTGCTTGGACAGGCGACGTATGCGTACGGATCAAGATTTCTTCTGAGATATAGAAAGTATCTTGCATATCACGTGCCGGATGGTCTTTTGGTAAATTCATTCGTTCAAAGTTATAGTGGTCTGACTCGACTTCATATCCTTCAACGATTTGATACCCCATGCCGACAAAAATATCTTCGATTTCTTCCATGATCTGCGTCAAGATATGGCGTGTACCTTGTTTGACTGAGCTACCTGGCAGCGTGACATCGATTGTTTCTTTCTCTAATGCTTCATTCATTGCAGCGGTTTCCAAGACTGCTTTTCTTTCTTCGATTTCTTGTGTCAATAGATCACGGATCTCATTGGCAAAGCTTCCCACTTTCGGACGCTCTTCGGCACTTAGATCTTTCATTCCACGTAAGACCTCAGTGATCGGTCCTTTTTTCCCTAATGTTTCGACACGGATTTGATTTAGTTCTTTCAAATCCTGCGCCTGCTTGATCTTGATGATCGTTGCTTCTTTCAAGCTTTCGAGTTGTGCTTGTAAAGACATGCGATTTCCTCCTTTAAATTCAACTAAAAAAAAGACCTCATTCCTATCAAGGAACGAGGTCTTCGCGTTACCATCCTAATTTACGATCCCAACGAGATCGTACACTCATTTTAATAACGACAGACATACTGCCGGTCTGAAAAATCTCTCAGACGAACTCGGAAAGTGAACTTCATTTTTCAAACACAGGATCTGCTTTCAGTCCATGACAGATCTCCCTATACTGGTTTAGCCAAACTACTCTTTTTCGTCAACATTCTTTTTGTCTATTCAACTAAAAACTAGTGTACAAGATTTTTGATGCAAAATCAACTGCATTCTTCGGGTGTGACCCATTTCTCACTCCAAAGCTGCAACTGGACCATCGCTTTTTGTAGATCTGCCCCTTTTTCTGTCAGCATATATTCCGAACGACTGGATTCATTACACGAAAAATTACGGGTAACGATCTTTTCTTTTTCAAGCTCTTTTAATCGTTCGACCAAGACACGGTCACTGACCATCGGGATTTTTGCAGAGAGATCAACAAAGCGCTGCGGACCATTTTCGAGTAATACATCGATAATCAATCCATTCCATTTTTTCCCTAAAATCGAGAATGTTTTTTCAAATTTGGGACATAGAATGAATTCTGTCTGTGTTAGCTCCATCTTACTCACCTCTTTTTAAGAGTATAGCATATTACTTACAAAGTGTAAGTCCAGTTTGCTCACTTCTTATTGTTTATTAAGATTTATTATTTTCTTCGCCTGCAACAAAACCAAAAAGACATCCTGAATGGGTTTATTCAACGCTTCACTCAATGCACGTTGGTATAAGTTCAATTGCCCGCGGTATTTGCTGATGACCTTCGTGATTTCCTCTGGGTTTTCAGGATGTAAAATAAAATCAGTCTTGAAATCATAAAGCTGCACGTACTCCCCCAAATCAAGATATCCATCGACGATCCCATGGATCAATAATTCATCGTCTTCATTCGGGTAGTGATCAAATACCTTTTCTGCTTGTAGAAGCATTGAAAATGGTTGTTCGCGTTTCACTTTTTCTGGATGTTTGATCAGTGATTGGCCAAGGGTAGATTCATAAAACCATACGATGGAATCAATTGGTACACGTTTCGCTACTTGTTCATCGACTAAACGTTTTTTTACAAGGGTCGTTAGTTCTTTTTCGATGCTTTCTTTCGTCAACTGTTCCAATGGGAGGACTTGTAACAGAAAATGTGTCGCTGTCCCAACAGCTGTGGCAGAAACTTTGCGCTCTTTTTGTACAAAGCGTGGTTCAGCTAATTGGTCTTGCGTATACCTGAAAGGCTTGGCAAAGGCTTTTTTATCACTGCTTTCCCAAGTCAAACGTGCCTCTGGAGAGTCGTCTGGATCTTCAAATAACCGTTTGATCTCAGAAACTGATTGATAACTCGTTGTTTGTGCAGAAGCCTCATAAGGATAACTGAAGGCTAAACGTGCTTGTAGTTCGGTCGTTAATGGGGTTAGATCTCCTTTTTGTTCTTCAGCTTGCTCTCCTTTGACTGTCAATGCTTGGCGTTGTGTTAAAATCTCTTGTTGATCCATCCAGGTGATCGTAAAATCTCCCGATGAATTTTTCAGTTGTGGTAAAGGCGTGACTTCTGGAAAATATTCGGTCATTTTAGGATGACGGATCAAGCTGTACCCGATCCAATTCATCAAGCTACTCGAACTTTTCAGGCGAATCACCGGATCTAACACTACATCCGTTTGCTCATTTGCTTCTGACCAGGCTTTGAACGTGTCTTCTTTGCTTTTGTACGAACCAACAATAAACAATTTTTGCTCTGCTCTAGTCAGTCCTACGTATAATTTACGCATTTCTTCGGAAAGCAATTTCTTCTGTTTGGCTAATTTGATGGCTTGATAAGGCAATGTGTCAAACAAGACCCGCGTGTCTGGCTCCATGTAGCGCACGCCCGCACCTAGTTTTTCTTCGAAGGCATAACGATTTTTCAAGTCTTGCAGATTGAATTGCTTCGTCATATCTAATAAGAAAACGATGGGGAACTCTAATCCTTTACTTGCATGGATGGTCATGACACGAACGGCATTGTCACTAGAAGCAATCACTGGTTCCGCCAAGTCTTTGTCTTTCTCCTGCATTTTCTCAATAAATCGTACAAACTGATAGAGACCACGAAACGAACTTTGTTCATATGCTTTGGCACGATCCACTAACGCATACAAATTCGCTTGACGTTGTGCACCAGCTGGCAACCCAACGACATATTCTAAATACCCTGTTTGGTAATAGATTTCCCATAATAAGTCTGTGATCGAAGAACGACGCGCTAACTCTCGCCATTGTTCCAGTTGCTCATTGAAATGAAGCAATTTAGCCGCTAATTCATCTTGGTTATTATTTTGATAAGCTAAGACTGCATCATAGTAAGTATGCGCCTTATCGGCTAATCGGATACGTGCTAACTCTGGTTCGATCAAGCCCACGACTGGTGAACGTAACACTGAAGCTAATGGGATATCCTGATAAGGGTTGTCGATCAATTGGAGCAATGAAATCATGATCCTGATTTCTGTCGCTTGGAAATAATTTTGGGCATCATTGAGTTCCAACGGAATATCAAACGTTTTGAATACTTCTAAAATCGTCAAATTATTTTTCTTCGTTGGTGTCAATAACACGATATCTTTGAATTCGATCGGGCGCTCTTCTTGACTTTTTTTGTCGTAGATCATGAATTTTGAATCGATCAATTCACGGATTTTCAAACCAGTCATCAAGAGTTCCCCTTCTGTTTTGTCTTCCAACATCTCGTCCATCGGCAACTCGATTTCTGTCGTTTCTTGTTCCTTTTCATAGATCAAGACTTCTGGTGCAAATCGTTCATTTTCTGGAAACCCAGAAAAACCTAGAACTAGCCGAGCCGCTTCATCATAAGCGATTTGTCCAACTGCTGGGTCCATCAGCTGTTCAAAAATCAAATTAGTAAACGCTAAGACTTCTTGCCGTGAACGGAAATTCTCAGCTAAGACGATTCGTCGTCCCCCTTTTTCTTCCGAGAATTTCTCATATTTATTGATAAATAGAGTTGGATCTGCTAAACGGAAGGAGTAGATCGACTGTTTGACATCTCCCACCATAAAGAGATTGCCTCTCTCCTCATCTGGCTCTCTGACCCAATAGAGCAATTCTTCTTGCAATTGATTGACATCTTGGTACTCGTCGACCATGACTTCTTTAAACTTTTTGCGATAATAATCCGATGCTTCACTTGGTAGCCACTCTTCCTCTGTTTGTTTCGTCAATATTTGTAACGCCAAGTGTTCCAGATCATTGAAATCTAGCACGCCTTTTTCACGTTTGCGCGCACTGAAGCCTTCCATGAAAAGCTTAGTGACTTCGGTCATTTGTTCCACGAGGGGGAACGCTTTTTGGCTCAACTCTTCAATTTGTGTAGGTGAAACCGAGAAGTAGCTTTTGCCAATTTGTTGTAAGATGTTTTTAGCACGGTCTCTCAAGGTTTTTACTTCAGCAGAACGCTCTTTCAACTCTGCTTTCCGACTGCTTTTGAAGGTCGAAAACGTCAGGTTTTCTAAGGCTTGGTAAGCTTCGTCCAACTCATCACCCAGGAAACGTTCATAGATTTGTTGGATACTCGCTTGTTCTTGTGAGACTTGATCAAACATCTTTTCAAGTCCTTCTTCTTGTGCCAAAACGACCATTTCTTCGTATAGCTGCGTACAATGAAGTAAATCAGCCAAGACGAGCGGTCGGATTTGTTCTTGGTACAATGCAGAAGCTGCTAATCCCTCTTCTAGCCGATATGCTTCTGGTAAACGATTCAACCAAGCCAACGGATCAGGGTTCGCTCTGGCAAAATCATAGAGAGAAAACACGAGGCTAGTCAAACCATCATCTGAGCGATCATTTGAAAAATTCATCGTCAGCTGGAAAAAAGTTTCGCGATTTTCTGCATAAAGTTGTTCTCTGATCTCATCCCAGACATCTTCTTTCATCAAGATTGTTTCCGTTTCATCCGTCAGCATCCGAAAGACTGGATCGATATCGATCAAATAGTAATATTTTCGGATCACCGTTAAACAAAACGCATGGAGTGTCGAGATATTGGCGGTAGGTAGTAATACGAGCTGTTTCGTAAAGTGTTTTTGCCAAACTGGATCACTTTCACTATTCACTGCTTCTTGCAAGGCTACTTGGATCCGTTCCTTCATTTCTCTTGCTGCCGCTTCTGTAAAGGTCACGATCAATAACTCATCAATGTTGACACCCATTTTTAACTTTTCGATTACTCGGCGGACTAAAACAGTCGTCTTACCTGAGCCGGCAGAAGCCGAAACAAGCAGATTGTCGCCCTTGTCAAAAATCGCTTGCCATTGTTCATCGGTGAAACGTTCATTTTCCGGTTTTAAAGGAATTGATGTCACTCGTCTTCACTCCTTTTTAGTATTCTTCGCAATGCTTCATCTTTATCCAGCTTTTCTAAACGATGATAATTATTTTCTTTGAGCATGACATCAAACGTACAAATACTTCTGAACGGACAATGCTCACAAGCAATTCGTTGTTTATCTTTGTAAGCCGGATTCAGTTTGATCTCCCCTGAGGTGATTGCTTCCCCAGCTAAACGCATATTCTCACGATTATGGTTCATGAATAATTGAAGTTCTTCTTCTGTATAGAATTTTTCTTTGCTATAACTGCCTTTTTGTAACTCGTCTTTGGCATTTTTCTTCACTGGATAGATCAGTGAGCTTTCTTTCGCTTCCAATGAATGATCGAGTACTTCTAATAAGCCTGGATCATCGACAAAAACGCCATCATAGCTGAATTTCTTCAACGTGTTTTTCTCCACATTATTCGTATCCGTCAGTACTGGATTATGCACATGTAAATAATAAGAGCCTGCCGGTTTGACTGCTGCCTTACCTGTTAAACGTACAGCATCCATCAACGCAACATCGAGGTAGGTCAAAAGTTGCATCGCCATCCCATAATATGCCTCTGTCACGTCAAAGGAACGGCCACTTGATTTATAATCGACTACACTTAACCACGTATCACTTTGTTCAGTTGCCACATCGATGCGATCGATTTTTCCACGAACGTGGAGTTTCCCGCCTTTGTCTAAAGGTATTTCCAAACCTGGGATTCCTTGTGCGCCAGCAATCTGTCCGAATAAAATCTCTGTCTGTAATGGTTTCATGCCTGTATTCTTACTTTGTTTTTGTAACGCCCAAGCCACTTTTTGGATCGTTTGCCCTAATTGGTAACGAATATAGTTCATGCGGGCAGAGCTATCTAAAATCTCAAAGCGTAATTCACCAAATACTTCTTGTAAGACTTTTTCAGTAAATTCTTGTCGCTCCTTCTCCGACATTGCCACAAGTGACAGTTGATTCGAGAACAGCAATTTGAAGAAGCGATCCAATGATTCATGATAAAAGTCTCCAGTGGCAGCTGGTGTCAGTCCATATATATTACGTTCTTTCAGCTTCAAGCCAAACTGGACAAAGTATTTATATTCACAGTTATAAAAGTTTTCCATTCGTGAGATCGACGTGTAGATTTCTTTGCCATAAAGGGCTTCTGCCATCTCTTCTGATAAGGAAACTGGTACATTCAGATGATCTTGACTTTCAAAAATCGTCAATGCAAAATTTCGTTGATCCGAACGCAGAACTAACTCTTTCAGTTGTTGCCAATAAAGTGGTACTGCCTGTTTGGCTTCTTTTGCTAAACGATAGACCCGATTGATCGTATTGATCCCGCTACGATAAGTGCCAACATAACAATCTGGCTTACTCGTCAATTGCAATTGGCATTTTGGCTCGACTGGAACACCTAAGTAGTCAACGACTCGTTTCAAATACGGAGACATTTTCAAACGATTGGTATCATAGCTCTGCGCGTAGCTCAAGTACAAACGTTCCGTTCCCGAAACAAACACTAAATATGCTTGGAAAGGTTCGAAAGACATACTTTCTTTTGCTGGATCGAATAAAAACTGATCCTCGCCTAACCCTTGATTCAACGCTTCACGTTCTTCACTCGATAATAAACCTTTAGTTTCATGGCGATCTGGAAACACTTGGTCATTCAAGCCGACCGCAAATGCTACTTTTGCTTGATTGGCACGTACAAGTTCCAATCGGTTGATCCTCACTTGATCGATTGCCGTAGGAATCTTCCCATAGCTGAGATTTTCTAGACCACTCGTGATGATCTCTTGAAATAATGACCAGTCGAATGCTGTTTCTCCGTAAATTAATGAATACTCGTCCAAAAGATCCATCAAAGCACCCCAAGTTTGCTCATGGTTTCTAGCCGCAGCTAACCCCCCACGCGCCACTTCTTGGTCTCGCCAAAAAAGCAATTGTTGTTGTACGCCGCTTTCGATCAAGAAGCGATAAAACAAAGTGACTGCTTCTTGCCCTGTTTGGCATTTTTTGATGTTCTTCAGAAACACCGGCACTATGTCGCGAAAAAGTCTCCGGATCGTATTTGATTGCTCTTCTAGTTGTTTGACGTCTTCTAGCTGTTCTGCTTCAAAATCATAGGCAACAAATTGCCAATCTTTTTCGCGAAGCCAATAATTCCCTTGATAGTTGTACGCTAGTGCTACGTTTTCAGTGATATCTAAATTCGTGCGGAATTGATTTCTAAGTACTTGCCAAGTAGCCAGATCGAGCTCTTCCGCTGGGGTACCGATCGTCAACTCCGTCTTGAAGAAACGCATGATATCGTTTAGGCGGTATTGGTAACGATCTAAGGCAAACAAGCTGTTGATCCATTCAATCAATGGATGGTTTTCCATCAGTTGCTCTTCATCTAAATAAAAAGGGATCGCCATCTCTTGGAAAATTGGTCGCAATAAATTGCCATAAAGCGTCATATCCTTCGTCAATACTTGGATATCTCGATAGCGAAACCCTTCTTGACTGACCAAACGACGGATCTCCACCGCTAATTGGCGAACTTCTTCCGTTGGATTCTCCGCCTCCCACAAATGTAATGTCTCTTGCGCGCCAAGTTTCACAGGTTGGCTTTTTTGCTGGCTGGAAGTCTCTTCCCACATTTGTTGTAATGTTTGAAGTTCATTTTGATTTTTCCGATTCGGTGCATAATGATCGACAGATACAGGGACGTTCAGTTCTCTTGCTGCGTTGAGTAGTTGGAAATAGACTTTCCCTGTATTGAAAAACAACGTCAATGGATCTGGTAGATCGGATTTGTAAGGACGATCCAATAGCAAATCGACCACAAGATGCCCTTTTTCCATCATTTTTTGCAGCAATTGGTACTCTTGGGCATTGATCCGAGCGAAACCACTCACTAAGAACTTGATCTTATGATAATCTTGCGTCGCCATATAATTCGCTAACACTGTCAGGACATCTTCAGATTGTAGGGCGCGTTGGACTAATTCCTCTTCGAATGCAGAGAAAATCAGCTGTAGATCCTTCATTTTCAATTGTCGATCTTCTTCTTTTGGTGATTCTCCTGGCACAGAAGTTAACAGATCAACAGGGGAAATTTTTCCGACTTGTAGTTCGCTATATATCTCTTGTAACTGACGGATAAACCCTTTTTTGCGGATTTCTCCACGAAATATCGTTAACTCTTCTTGTTTTTTTTCTAAGATTTGGCGGAGGATCATCGCTGAACCAGATTCGGTCAATTCACTACCTGTCAGTAACGTAGTTTGTTGCAACAAGTACCAAGCCAAACGATAGAAACTGAATACTTGCATGTTGGTTGTGCTAAATGAGTTTTTTCCGCTTTTTTTGCGCATCTCAGCGAGTAATTCTTGCTCTTGTTCAAATTTATTATAGTTAGGTACAAGGAAAAATACTTGATTGTCTTCATCTTTGTCAAGCCAAGCGGCGGCTTCATCGATTAGTGCTTTGCGGTGGTCTTTTTGACCATTACCTAAAATAAATTGTAACGACACCTTATTGCCTCCTTTTCCTGGTTGATATACATCTTCATTATAACAAAGATAGCTGAACATTTGTTCTATTATCGTTTAAATTTTGGAAATAAAAAAAGCCGGAGCAGGACGACTGTCCTCTCCGACAAATGATGTAGATCCAATCAGTGGATCGAACCCATTAATTTTTTGATTGGTTCTTTGATTGCAAATAAAATCACTGCACCGACGATCGCAACGACACCAATAATCCCAAAGTAGGCAGATTCAGTGCCTGGTGTATAGAAACGAGCAATTTGTGCATTGATGGCTTGGGAAGAAGCATCTGCTAAGAACCAGATCGCAATCGTTTGCGATTCAAAGGCCCTAGGCGCCAATTTCGTCGTCACTGATAGGCCGACAGGTGATAAGCAAAGTTCAGCAATCACGATGATGAAAAAGCTACCGATCAGCCAAAGTGGACTGACTTTTCCAGCTGTTCCATATAACATCCCCGGCAACATCAATAACAGATAGGACAATCCGGCAAATAATAAACCTAGAGAGAATTTCACTACGGTTGATGGTTGACGTTTACCTAAACGTGTCCATAAAGTAACGAACACAGGTGTCAAAATAAAGATGAAAATCGGGTTTAATGATTGATACCAACTTGCTTGGATCGGAACCCCCATCAAGGTCGATTGTGTTCGTTCACTTGCAAATAGGGCAAGGATCGATGACCCTTGTTCTTGCAATGACCAAAAGATGATTGCTGCTAAGAATAACGGGATATATGCCCATACGCGTGGTTTTTCTTCCACTGAAACATCTTTTGACGTCAACATTTTGATAAAGTAATAGAGTGGTAAAACGATTCCTAAGACACTGATCGTATTAACAAAAAAATCGATCGTCAAATGTCCCGTCAGTTGCGCTCCACCAAAAATAATAGCAAATACGATCAAGGCGATCACAACATTACGGATAAATCCTTTACGTTCGCCTTGTGTCAAAGGATTTGGAGGTGTCATACCCACTCCATCCAATGTCTTACGTCCTTGGATCACATATTGCAATAACCCGAAGAACATACCGATAGCAGCTAATGAGAAACCTAAATGGTAGTTATACTCTTGACCAATCGTACCGACGATCAACGGCGCGAGCAATGCGCCTAAATTGACACCCATATAAAAGATCGAAAATCCTGCATCTCTTCGTAAATCGGTTTTCGTATATAAATGCCCGACCATTCCCGAAACGTTTGGTTTTAAGAAAGCTGTACCGATGATGATCAACGCCATCGAGATAAATAAAGTGGAGACACCAAACGGCAATGCCAAAACAACATGACCGATCATGATGAAGACCCCACCAATAAAGACGGTTTTTTTGGCTCCTAACACACGATCTGAAAACCAGCCGCCTACGATACTCGACATATAAATCAACGAACCGTAGATTGACATGATTGACAACGCTGTGGCACGAGGTAAACCAAGGCCTCCATTTGCTACCGTGTCGTACATATAATAGATCAGTAAGGCACGCATACCATAATAACTGAATCGTTCCCACATCTCTGTGAAGAACAATGTAGACAATCCCTTCGGCTGACCGAAGAACCCTTTGTCTTGTTTTTCCATATTCCCATACCCCAATTCTTTTAATTTTCAGAAAATAATACACATATTTACCGAAAATCCGTGTAAAAATATTTATTTAAGAAATATATACTTATTTTCTATAAATACAACAAAAATTTAATGGGAAAACGATAAGAAAAAACATAAGTTATTTTTAATAATTATATGGTCTACTTCATATCATAAAGCTTAAATGTCGGTATATTCAGTATGTAAACGGTCTCGCAACGAATTTTTTATGTAAAAGAACATCTTTTTTCTATTCGTACATTTTGTTGAGCATTTTGTTTTACTTACTTTTTGTAAGATGATATACTTCGTTTTGTCATCAAGAAAAAAACGCAGAAAAGCGAATTAAAGGAGAACTAATCTATGACTGAATTTACAAATATCTTAAAAAACCGCCGTTCGATCTATGATCTAGGCCGTAACGTATCACAATCAAATGAAGAATTAACAACATTGATCCAAGAAGCAATCAAAGAAAGCCCTACTGCTTTCAATGCGCAATCAACACGTGCAGTAATCTTATTTGGCGATGCACATGAAAAATTATGGGAAATGACAGAAGAAGCTTTACGTCCACTGACACCTGCTGATGCTTTCCCAAATACTCAAAACAAATTAGCTAGTTTCAAAAAAGGTTATGGTACTGTCTTGTTCTTCAAAGACACAGATGTGATCAAAAACTTGCAAGAGCAATTTGCATTATATGCAGATAACTTCCCTGATTGGTCAGAACAATCAAATGGTATTGCTACAGCCAATACTTGGGTGGCATTAAGCGAAGAAGGTTTAGGTGCAAACCTACAACATTACAATCCAGTGATCGATGAAGCTGTCGCAAAAGAATGGTCGATTCCTGCAAACTGGAAATTACGTGCACAATTAGTCTTTGGTTCACCTGAATCTCCAGCTGGCGAAAAAGAATATATGAACGATGCCGATCGTTTCCGCGTGTTTGGCTAATTCTGCTAATACAAAAAGACAGCTCCTTCTACTAAAAGAAGGAGCTGTCTTTTTGTCATTTCAATGGATCATTCATCCTCATGCTCAATCATGATATCAAGTTCTGCATCATCATTTAAGTGTTTTGCTAAAAAAGGAATCAATTCTTCTAATGAGACAGAAAATTTCAATAGCGGGCCACGCCAACCGTTCCGGAAAAAATTCATTTTGACTTCTTTCGAATCTTTTGGTTGGTAAAGAACGACTTTGTTGATTTCAGAATATGGCACTCCACGACGGTCAAAGCTGTTCAAAACTAGCCCTTCTGTAGTAAGTCCTCGACTATCTAACAAGAAACTCAATAACACAAGAGAAGCCAAGATGCCTTTCACTAACTCATCAGTGGTTGGTTGACTGACCACTGTATACCATAGAACCAGTACAGCAAGGAACGGAACAACTAAATAGACCCAGCGATTCCGAACCGTTTTATAAACGATCTCTCGTCGTACAAGCCATAGAAATAAGCACATGACGATGACAAATAAAAAAAGAACTATTGTAAAAAAGGAAACCATCTTATCGATCCACACCTTTATTTTCAACTCTTGAAACTAGAAAATCAAAGGGGTAAATCATGTCCCCTCTAACTGAACAAACGGTATTCAAGGAGCAGCACTTCGGTCATAAGCCAAAAAACCCAAAAATGAAATAGGTGTTTTCGTTTTTTCTGTCTTATGCCTTAGTGTTCAATGCTCCTTTCATAACCTTAAAAGGACCTGCAACATGATCATTCGATGTTGCATGTCCATATCTTCTTATTCAAATGTATCATATTTAGCTACTACCATGCTAGCTTTTTCTTCTAATAATTCTTGATCTTCTATAGCGCATTGGGCAACTTTGACTACGGCGCAATTCGTCATTTTTGAAACAACTTCTCCAACAACTGATTTGGTAAAACCAATGGGCCTACATGAATATTGTTCTCCTAAATTAATCATTTCTTCCGTCATCAAAATCCTCCTAAACTACTCAAACAGTTTGCCACAGAAAATCATTTCGTTTTATCTGTGTGTTTCGTTAGTGGTGATTTGATCAAACTCTTATTTGATCTATCCGCATTATAGCGTACTGTTTTCGTTTTCACAAATTTTAACAGCTAAACATAATAAAAAAATCGTTTTTGGGACTGTTTTTCTTTGTTTTTTACATTTGACTAGGCAGATTCATGTAGTTTTTTTTAAAAAAACAATTATAATAGAAAGAAGTCTGGGGGAGTCTTTCATGTCAAAACAAAAAAGTAAAAAACGATTACTACTAGGCGGGGCAACGCTAGTATTGCTTTCAGGCGTCTTTTACTTTACAAATAAACAATTAGAAGATAAAAAATCAATAACGGAGGAAAACATAGAGCAAACAATCAAAACCGAAGAAAAACAAGTACTACTCGACGTACCTCTTGAAAATCAATTCGATGAACCTGCACTAGAGAATGGCTGTGAAGTAACTGCCTTATCGATGTTGCTGCGCTTCTATGGCTACGAAACTACCAAGAATCAATTAGCCGAAGAATTAAATTATGTCCCCGTTTTCAATGCTGATGGCACTCATGGCGATCCAAATGAAGGGTTCGTTGGTGAGATTTGGGGTGGTGACTGGGCAATGGGTGTCTATGTTCCACCAATCGCTACGTTAGCTCAAGAAATCCTGCAAACCGATTATCATACCGAACCGCAAACGGATGCAAGCTTGACTGACATCAAAAATGCACTAAAAGAAGATAAACCTGTGTGGACTTCTGTCACAATCGATTTTCAAGTGCCGACAGAAAATGATTTCATGACTTGGACGACTGCAAACGGTGAAGTACAAGTCACGCCATTAGTCCATGCCTGTGTTGTAACTGGCTACGATGATCAATCAATCTATGTCAATGATCCTTATGGCATAAAAAATCGTGCAGTACCAATCGACGATTTTGAGCAAGTATTTACTGCCATGGGCGGACAAATGCTTACTTTAGAAAAGAACTAGTATTTCCTAGAAAAATAGCTTATACTCAAGCTAACAATCAAAGGAAGGAGCAAGAATCTGTGGAACGGTTTATTCATAAAAAGGCGGATCCAAATGAAATCCCAATCATCTTCGTCCGTGATACTGCTGGTAATATCCAAAAAAAAGTGTCAGTCAATGAATGGACGAACCGATACAGCCCTGCTTCTCTCGATTTACTTGAAATCAAACTTTATCGACAAGCATTGGCTTATTATTCTGAGCAAGACTACGAGAAAGCCGTTGATTTGTTGAAATTTTTGATCATTCAAACTGGCTATACTCATTTTGAGTACATCGAACGTCTAGCCACCATCTATCGTAAAATTGATGCTGAAACACTTGAATATCAGTTGCTCTCTTCTGTCTTGGCATCTGCTGAGATCATCGGCTTGCCTGCTGGATTGATCAAAAAATTGGAACGGCGGATCGATCAATTGAAATTGAGCATGGCGAGAAAATAAAATAGACCTAAGAACAAATGATTAAGTTATTAATCAATAATTCTTAGGCTTATTTTTTAATTCAACATTTAATTTACATAATAAAAATAAAATCAACCAATTATAGCTAATGCTTCTTTAGGTACCTCTTCTTTGGGAACTTCTTCGTATGTTTCTACATGAGCGCCTTTATTCGTTAATCTCAAGTAACGATCTTTTTTTAAAACAGATAATCCGTTAAATTCAATCTCGCGTTCGTTGCCATTTGCATCAACTGCCTTTTGGATATATTTTGCCGTCCCAAACGAATTGACTTCATCAGGCTGTTTTGTTTTGACATACACTTCTCCCTTAGTGACTAACGGATTCAATTGGTCTATAACTGCTGGTAATTCTCCGGTAGCGCCTTGGGTATAATACTTCAAGCCAAATAACGCCAACCCACTGAATACAATGGCACCTACTAATACTTTGATTACTTTCATTTTCCTACCTCCTCTTTACTCTTTGAGTATAGCCTGAAAAAAAATCACATTCATCCGTCTCTAGATCGAGTTTTTTATCGGACTTTAGCACAGAAGTTATTTTTACAAAATTTTATAGATTTTTGCTATTATAATAGGAAAGAAAGGATGGGTTTCATTATGAATAAAGAAGAAATATTTCAGAAAATCAAAGATCTAGTCCAAAGTGGCAATTTCACTGAAGCCAAAACATTTTTCGAAGAACATAAAGAACAACTAGGTCCTTACAAAGAAAAAGCCCAAGAATTTCTCCAAAATGTCGATTTTCAAGGAATAACGGATAAATTCAAAAATCTATTCAAATAAAATTTATATTTTATAGGGATGATCAGAGCGAGTCTGTCATGATCTAGAAACAAAAAAATCCTCAACAATTAAGGATTGTCGGGGATTTTTTGTTGAGATTTCTTGTGTTTCAAAAATAAGCGATGGATCTCCAAATCACCACACTTCTATCAAAACCTACTTTTAATACAATCTAGTTGGGTCATAGTGGTAAGTCACATTACCATTTAGTTCGGCCTTTCCAACAACAAATTTGCGATTCTCAATTTTTAACCACGCTTCACGAAAAGTCATGACTTCCTCACGTTTGACCTCTATTTTTTGGATTTTTCCATCCATCAACTCTTGGATCATTTGTTCATAGGGATTCATCTTTGATTGCCTCCAGCTTATTTCAATATTCAGTGAATATCGGCGCATGTATTTCTTTCGTATCTAAGTCTTTTCGCACGTTCACTTTCGTATAAATCACTTTTTCAACTGGAATACTGTAGTAACTCTCTTCTCCATCGTTAAATTGATGGACATCCGTTTTTGATAAAATACCATCGATTTTGTTCATTAATACTCGCGGTTCCACACTATTACTAACAATATAATAGCAAATACGGATATTGTTTACTAAATGTAGATCAACTTCTAATATCACTTGGTCCATGAAATACTACACCCTTTCTTTAAAAGAATTATAACAATAAGTACATCAAGAATCAAAAAAACAACTTTATTTAAAAAACAAGAAATTTTGCAACATATCCTCTTGTGCACAAACATACAAAGTGTTATTTTTAATTATAGATTTCTTTTTTCCTCGGAGGCGTATATTATATGGACACTTTGGGACAATTTGTTTTTTATGTTCCTTTTTTCTAATGACAACTTTAGCAATCTACTACACGAAATGGACGAAGCGAAAATTTTCCGTATTGCTGACACTTTTACCAGTCGCTTATTTTTCCCACAAAATATTTTCCCTTCGGCATTGGGAACCCACCCCAAAATTACTTTCACATGAATTAGGGTTGATTATTTCATTAACGATATTGATCTTATGGATTTATTACCTTTACAAACATCCTTAGTTACCAGTACTACTCTTCACGAACAAAAAAGCCACGTTGGAAATCAGCAACGTAGCTTCTCAGGAATCGGAATCTATTTAACAACCAACACATTACAAGGCGCATGAGTCACCACATAAGAAGCTGTCGACCCTACTAACGCTTGTTGGATCGAGCCTTTACCTGTTGCCCCCATCACGATAAGATCAATTGACTCTTGTTTTGGTAAGACAGTCGCAATCAATGTTCTTGGATCACCGGTCTCCACAATTGCATGAATCGTTTCAATCCCAAATTCTTTGGCATCATTGATTCTCTTCAACAGTTCCACTTCTATTTTTTGTTTTTCTTCTGCATAGATTTTTGAGAACGCATAGGCACTATGTGTCAAATCGATTTTATTGATAATTGAAACGATCAATAATTCTGCTTGGTTATCTCTCGCTAATTCTAAAGCCTCGCTAAATGCTTTCTCTGCTTTTTCTGAACCGTCAATCGCCACCATTATTTTTTTATACATATTCGTCATCCATCCCATCTCCTTGTTTCTTTTATTCTATCACTTCGTATAAATTTTATAAAAAATTCACTTTTTCTCGGCTTCTCAATCTAAAATTGAGCATTTTCTATTTTTTTATTTTGAATCTTTCTAATAAAAAACAAATGTCAGAAGCGCACAATTCTTCATTTATGATGTTTTTCTAATTAAAACGCACATTATTTAAACACATTTTTGTTACAAAAAAGGTAGCTTTGTCACAAACTGTTACGTATCTTTCACCTATGAAATATAATCCCGTGGTAAAGTATTACTCGTTAGCGAAAACAGCTAATCAAAATAACTTTCTAAAATACGAAGGAGATCTTTCATGAAATCACTTAAAACTATTCTTTTTGGAACAACTTTGGCCGCCGGCGCTGCATTATTTATGGGTACTTCTGCACACGCAGACGAAGCCTACACTGTTCAATCAGGTGATACTTTATCAACGATTTCTCAAAAATACGTTGGTGACAACTCATTGATCCAAACAATTGCCGAAGCTAACTCAATCTCAAACATTCACCTGATTTTTTCAGGTCAAGAATTAACTATTCCTACTGGTGAGCAAGCAGCTGCTCCTGTCGCTACTCAAACACCTGTGGAACCTGTTCAAGAAACAGCTCCAGTTGTGGAAACACCTGTAGTAGAACAAGCACCAGTTGTGGAAACACCTGTAGTAGAACAAGCACCAGTTGTAGAACAAGCACCAGCTACTGAAGTCGCTGTTTCAACTGGTACGAACGATGCCAAAGAATGGATCGCACAAAAAGAATCTAGCGGTTCTTATACAGCAACAAACGGACGTTATATCGGCCGGTACCAATTAGACTCTTCTTACTTGAACGGTAACTACTCTGCTGCCAATCAAGAAAGAGTGGCAGAACAATATGTTGCTTCTCGTTATGGCTCTTGGGATGCAGCCAAAGCTTTCTGGTTAGCTAACGGTTGGTACTAAAAAGAACGATTTTAAAAAAATGGGAATCTTATTGATTCCTATTTTTTTTGTTCTTGTTTCACCTAATTTCCCTTTTGTTTTTGCTTCTGCTTTTGACTTTGTTTGATTTTTTTGATCGCCCAATCATAATGACTCGAAGTAGCAGAAACGAAATAACTGCCAAGCGTTGTATTCCCAACCCAAGAATACTGATTTTTTTGGAACAGTTGATCGTCATCGAAGGTTTTCGCCAGTAACATCACTTCTGCATGGCTTTCCTTCAACCAGTCAGACGCTTGCCGTAACGTAGTAGACTGATGTTTTTTTGTAAAGGCACGATTCATCTCGGCTGTCGTTCGCCAATTATAGGGTTCCGGCAAAAAAGATACGGCTTCTCCCAATTGATTACTTTTTACCCATTTTAATAATAAAGAATGCCACTCGTACAAATGGATCAACACGTCTTTGATCGTTTGATCTCTTCGCCAATGTGCTTCTTTTCTTTTTTCAAGAAATACTTCCTCAAAATCAAATATTGCTTCCCTTTGTTCCACAGGTATGGAATCGATCAACTGCTGCAATTTTTCAAAATTTTTAGTTGCGAGTATCAATAACTCCTCTTTTGACTTTGGTCTCATCTTCTTCTCCTTATTAAAAATACATTCGTTTTAAAACGTTTCCAATCCAACTATAATTCTAGTATGCCTGATTTTCAAAAAAAAGACGAGTAATATCCTAGAATGAATATACATTCTAGATGATTACTCGTCTTTATCCACTTGATTCAACGGTTTTCATTCCATGTCTTGACTGAGAACCTCATATCACTATACGCTTTTTTGAGCAAGTCATTTCGCGGTACTCACTTTGGTACGCTGACAATTGCAAAAGCATCTTTTTCTTCCATTCAATCATCCATTGAATTTTCGTTGCTAAAAAAATAATGCATATTCTTAATTATCGACAGGCGTTTTTTCCTTAGTTAGCCATATCCTTTATTTTTTTCTTGATGATTTCGCGGGTCTTTCTAAATTCAGCAAAAATCTCTTCTTCTGTACCAGTAGCTTTTGCTGGATCTTCTAGATCCCAATGTTCATGACGGATATGAGCAGGAATCACTGGACATTTATCTAACGCATCTCCGCAAAGCGTAATGATCAAGTCCGCATGGCTAAAATAATCTGGATCAATCAAGTCTGAAGTTTGACTTGTAATATCGATGCCATCTTCTGCCATCACTTTCACTGCACGTGGATTTAATCCATGTGTCTCTACTCCCGCGCTACGAACTTCAAATTGATCTTCCAGATATTCGTGGCCATACCCTTCAGCGATCTGACTTCTGCAAGAATTTCCTGTACATAAAAAATAAACTTTCTTCTTTTCTACACTTGTTGACTTCTCCAAAACCATTCCTCAAATCCATTAATCCTTTCAGCATTAAGTGTATGATATCATAAATTCAAGGGATCGTTAGTTCATTCAAAAAAAACGTACGGTTTTTAATAAAGCGATGATCCGCCATTTACATAACAAATGACCAAGAATACTGATAAAACAGTATTTTAAAGCATGTCAAAGACTTTTTACATGCTAAATCTGGCAATGACAAAAACCTTTGATCGTCGATTTTGACCTCTTCGATCACACTGAGATAAGAAGGAGCGGATACTATGGACTTAAATATCGCAAACAACTAGCTTTCTCCCAAGAAGAATTAGCCGAAAAATGATATGTTTCAAGACAAACGATTTCAAACTGGGAGAATGAATGTAGCTATCCTGATATTCATAATTTATTATTGCTGAGTGTCCTATTTGACGTTTCTTTGGATGAATTAGTCAAAGGAGATGTAGAAAAGATGAAAGAAAATGTTACCCTTACTGAACTGAACAAATATACCAAGATCATGCTAGGTTTCATGCTTCTCACCTTGATTTCAGTAGGACCATCCTGATTTTTACCCGGTAATTGGTGATTAGCTCTTCCCTTGATCTTTTGGATCGCCAGCATGTACGGCGCAATAAAAGTTGAGGGACTAAAAAAACAAGAGAATATCAAAACCTGCAAAGATATCGTCGCATTCATGGAAAACAAAGAAGTAGCACCTCTAGGTAAACAAAGAAACAAGGTCAGAAATCGGATCGAAAAAGTAGGCATCGTCATTTTGTTTGGACTCATTTGTGGAGTGATCGCTTTCCTCACAAGTCTGCCCTTTATACTTCTTGATCGCTAGTAATCCAATAGAAAAAACAAAATCCACCTTCAAAGATTGATCTTGTTTTTTACAGCTAGGCGTAAGTAGACTGCTCATAGTTTGTAGTGATTAAATCTGTCTATTTCTTTCCCACAACATGAGGTATTCTTTCTCACCCGTCGATTCATCCATTTGTTCATCCACTTTTCTAAAGTCATTTCTAAAGTAGAATCGTATTGCTCCTTTATTCTTACCATAAACATGCAAGCTTATTCGTTCTTTTTCTTTTTTAGCAGCTTTAATCAATTTTTGTCCGATTTTTCTATTTTGATATGTTGACTCTACAAAAATGCCAGCTAAATAAGATGCATCTACGATTCCCATAAAACCAACAATCTGACTGTTCATCTCACAATAATAAATTTCTGCTTTTGGCAATTCTTTTTTCATCAACGCTTTTTTCTCATACCAATATTTCTCATCAATAAAATCATGTGTCCTGATATTGGTCGTTAACCATATAGTTAGTAGCTGGTCCATTATCTCTTGGTCTAGTTTCTTCATTTTTTTTATCATCCCATTACTCCTGAAAGCTTATAGTTATTCTTCATACCTCTTCAAACGAACATTTAGATTCCCCGCATGGATGTCTACTGCTACCCGCGAACGTCCTTCTTCAATTTTGAGGTCTAGAAGACGAAGTTGGTCCGGAGTGATTTCAAAAGATCTCCGTAAAGACTTCTGTCGAACACTTACGACCACGAACGACAACTGTCATGTGCGAGAGTACCATCTTCGCTTTCTTTTTTAGTTAAGACTTTTTAGCATTACCAAACATGGATTCCATTCATCCCATAAGGTTGGGAACACTTCTAGCTCAACAAAACCCATCCTTCGATAGAATCCAATCGTCTGATCATAGATAGCATAATGCCCTTCGGCGACCGTTTTCACTTGTAAAAATAGGTAATGTTCTCTTGCATAGGATTCTAGTTCACCTAGTAATCGCTTACCTAATCCTCGATGATGATAGGCTTTTTTTATCCCCATACAATAGATCTCACCGGTGGCTTTACTTGTTTCTTTTAAACTGATAAACCCTATTGATTCATTTGTTTCTTGCAAGACCCACAACGGATATTTTTGGCAGTTCTCGATGTATTCTTGTGCCGAATCTGGCAAGCCAAACCATTCTGGCAAATCATTCAAGACTTCTTGGACGATTTTTTTCTTTTCTATTGCTTCTTCTACTAAATCAATATGCATTAGTTTCCTCTTTTTTCGGCAAATATCGATCAACAAGTTGGAATCGTTCAAAGACGATTTTTGTTTCTTCATTGAGCAATAGTCCATGTTCTTCATAGTAAGGTTTGAAATAATTGTAATGTCCTTTTTGCCAATACATAAGAGATAAGTCGCCTTCACCTTCTGTAGCTGCCAGTTCTTCGGTGATTTCTTTCCAAGGTAAGATTGCCACTTCGACAGTCTGGATAATGCCTATCGGTACTTTAGAGCTATTCACAACGACGGAGTAGTCACCAACTTTAGGTAATGGTTCGTTATCCATTTGGTAAAGCTCATACCCTGAGCTTGTCCCTGTTTTCTTCCCTTCCAATACCAAATCTGCTAATTCATCTGCGTGTTCTTTCGTATTTCCAAAAGCAAAAATTTCATATAATGACGCTTGTGATACACCATTTTTTAAGCAAAAGTTTTCCCAATATTTTTGTGCTTCTAGGTTCAATCTGTCACCAACTTTCTGATTGATAGTAAATCAAGTGTACCAAAAATAGGAAAACTAAGCCATTCACACTCAATTTTTACAACTCCTATAGTCAAATTTATAGTTGCTCACCAACTTCACTTCTTAAATACAAGAAATAAAAAAACTAGATTCACTTTTGTGAGAATCTAGTTTTGTTTTCAGGATGAAATGGAAAATTAGACATTCACTTTGTTACAATAAATGCAACCAAAGAAAAGGAGAAAATCCATGGAACTTTATTTCAAAGAGTTTTTATTGATCACGTAAAAATTAAACAGGCAACAGATCACTCCGCTACTACTAGGTTCATTAGGCTTGTCTTACTTAACAGATATCGACTGGCAACCAAGAGCCATCTTCCTGGCGATCCACGGGGTTGGGAGGCACCCGATAAAGATCTCTTGCACAATTGGCAAAGCATCATGAAAATTATGGAAACGTTGAATTACCAGCTAGTTGATTTACACGAACATGAATTTGCAAAAGATTCTTATACCATCCAGTTTGGCAGTATGGACAGTCTTCTCGGCTTTGCAGGTATTCCACTTAATGAACTCTCTCTAATCAGGATCGACGACTGTTCCTTTTACTTACCTACAGCGGAACAATATTTGAAAGTCTATCAACGTTCTGCTAAAGATAGTTACCGTGCAGAGAAAAATAATCATAAGGATCTAGCAAAGATCGAGTATTTGGAAAAGTACTTGAATAAGAATAAGTAATGAGAAATTCTGAAGCCTTCAACCAATTATCTTTTCAAAGATAATTGGTTATTTCATGTTTAAGTCTCTTTATTCACTGAGACCCTTCCATAGTAAATCCCCTACCAGACGTGCTAAATAGCAGTGGGATATTTTAAGTTGAAATAAGTGAAAGCTACTCTCTTTTTCACAAAATAACCTATCTTCTAGCCAATCATCGACATAAAATTTTGCATAATAAGAAACTCTCCTATTAACTTTTCCTAAAAGTTAATAAAAGAGTTCAGTATTTATCTATTTTTAACGAATCCCAAGCGCAATTCGTGCATAACGACTCATTTTATCGGTCGTCCAAGCGGGATACCAGACTAATTTCACCTCTGGATTTTTGACTTCTGGAATATCGCTTAGTGCTTCGTGTATCGATTCAGTCAATACGTCGGCTAAGGGACAGCCCATTGTTGTTAAGGTCAAGTGCTGTTATATCAGCATTTCTATCGCTTTTTCCTGCGTTAAAGCGATAGCATCTCCTCGATTCCAGTGCATGTTAGAAGCCAATATTCTGTTCTTTTTATTAACTTTTGTAGATTCAGTATACCTTAAAAAACGATTGAATTGTCCCTAAAAATAGCTTGGACTACATACTTAATGAGGATTTTTTTACGCATTTTGTCTGTAGTTCAATTAAATTTTCTCAAAAAAACAAGCAATTCAAATGTGCAAATATTTTCAGAAATATGTCCTTAAATACAGCTCAAAATCATCGCTAATTTTTCATTTTTTATAACAAAGATACAGGTTTAAAATTAATAAATTTTATTTTAATGGATGAACTTTCTCTTTTCCTTAGGAATTAATTCTATCAATGAAATTGCTGATGGGTAATATTTTTGCATATATTCCACAGCACCTAATAAGTGTGCATCTTCTGAGTGATACAACTCCTCTTTTAATTGAGCCATATCTATTACGACACTTCCACTCAAAAAATCAACTGCATCAGGAAATTCTTTATTCTCATGATAAGCATTATAAAAATCGTCAAGCTGCTTACAAGTAACCACTCCATCTGTAATAAAATTTAATAGAGATTTATTGATATCCATCTCATTCTCCTTTTTTAATTCTATGCTTATTAAATACTTTTGGTGCATATATAAAGCTCATTATACTTCGAGGTAATCATAAGTATAATTATTTGTCACACTATTAGTAAAAATTCCCCATAAAGTTCAGTAATCACATATTTCAATAGTTATTGTAAAATATTTAGAATACTGAAAATAACTACAAATATATAAGAAGCTATTGAAAATATAAAGCTCCAGTGTAAGTTTTTATACTTTTTAGTTGCTGTCTTTGCAAGATAATAGTTTTGTTCAATCATGACTTCTTCAAAACTATCTTGAGAGATTTCAGATACTTTTATTTTATAAGATTCAGCATCTTTATAGGTAGCTACGTCTTCCCAAAAAACAATTCCGTTGCCATTTCTATAGCTTCTACGTGGAAAGATAACTAAAAATAAAAAAACATAAGCTACAAGTAACAGTACGATGCTCACTAATAAAACAAGATGACTCGATTTTTCTAATTCGAAAGGTAAAGTATCTTTAAATTGAGTATACAAAAATCCCATCAATACACCGTTTACAGTTATAAATACTGCTGATTTAGTATCTGCAAACTGTATATAATTGTTTAGATAGTCATTTTGTGAATAAACAAAGTCTTTTTTTGATGATGACATATAAGTATCACTCCAATTCAGATTTTTTTAAGTAACTTCTAGATAAATCATTGTCATTAACATATAAACTAAAATATTTGTTTTTAGTAATGTTTCCTTCAGATTTTATCTTACAAATCATGTAATGCAGTCCATTAAAAGCAGTATGCCTCGGGCATCGAAAATCAGCAATGTCTTCCTCCGAGAAAGCGTCTTTTGGGACAACATAGTCTAACTCTTCTTCTTCAGAAGCTTCAATACCAGAGTTTGAAACAGTCCATTCTACACTGTTAATTTTATGTAGCAAAAGCTGACTAGCTTCAATCCGATAAACTATGTCTGTATCTTTTTCTAATGCTTTTTCTGAATAGTAAGGTATCCAACCTTCGCTTTCTGAAAAGTAATAACATTTCATTTGAAAGTCTCCCTCATAAGACTCAAAATGGGCTATTCTTTCCAAATATTTTGACCAATCAAAATTTTTCATTTTATAATTAAATGACTTATATTTCATAATATAATAGTCTTTTTCTTCAGAGTTACCTTTAATGTAGATATCACTGAGCAAATCATCTGGTAATTGCAAGTATGAAAAAACATTTTCACCAATCATAATACTATTTGCAGAAGCCTTATTTTGGAGTTTAGATGACAAATCAGCATGTAAACTAGTCACAGTAACTTCATTAATATCATCGATGCCATATTTAGACCAAAGAACTTCATCATCATCCCCAAAATCTATACCAATTCTTATTTTTAATGATGATACACCTAAAACATTCTCAAAATACTCTTTCAAAATATTTTGATTCATATATTGTATGATTGAAGCTGCATTTATAGCTTGAATTATTGCATCACTTTTTGAAATTTTACTATGTCCAGTAAAAGCAAAAATTGCATCTCCTTGAAGTCGGTGGATATGACCACCAAAATATCTAATGATTTCAATTCCAGTTGAAAGAACAGCATTTTTTATTTTCTGAACAGTTTCTAAATCATACTTGAGTGCTAATCTAGTGGAACCTTTAATATCTAAAAAAATTGAACAAATATATTGTGTCTTTGGAAGTAAACTATCATCAGTAAAATCTGGATGTGTTCCTATTTTTTCAGAAAATCTATTTGGTGGAAATTTAGCTATAGTAAGTGTTTCATCCTCTGGAACAATTATGCTTTGAGAAAAATCCATATATCTACTGTGAACTACAGATTTCTCTAAATTTTTGTCCAAATTTTCTTTTTGTAAATTTTTATGAAAAACTCTTTTAATATTGTTATACAAATTAATACAACACCCTTTCAATTATACGAACACATATTTACAATAAAAAGCCTATTTAAAGGCTTCTTATTGTAAATATTTAAAATTTAGTCAATTATCTCCAATGGCGGTAAACTTTCTACTAAATCCATTGTTTGTATAGAGACATTAATAATAGATAACAAGAGATTAAATATATATTTCGGATTATCTGAGAACTCATTAGGGTCATCAACTATCCCAGATTTTTTATCTTTTTTCACTTGATATTGGTCAATAATCCACTCAATAGCAGGTTTTCCATTTACAACATATTCATATGCACGTTCAGGAATATCTGTTATCACAATATCTTCATTAAAAATAATGGTATCTAATTGAGCACGTTTAGGATGTTTCATCTTCTTCACTTTAAAACTTGGATTATCTGATTTAAATCTAATATTAACGCCTCCATAAGCAGGGATGTCTTCATAATTCAGATGTAAATCAGCTAATTTTCTGCCAATTTCAACATATTTTTCTTTGTCTTTAACTTCTGGAATACGAGGAAGTGCTTTCTGTAAGTCATTATCATATTTAATTCGGTATTCTTCCGAGTGGAGAATTCCATAAATATAATAAAAATCCATATCATTTGATACATTATCCAATTTCCCTTCAAATAAGCCATCTTGTTCATAAATATATTTTGGTAAATTTCGAGATTTATTTATCATATCCATGAATGTAACTTCTTTGGTTATTAATGTGGAGAAGTTTCCTTTAAAGCCTGCCCCTGATACATTTATTGACAAGTTATGTGAATCAGTATTTGGGAATGTTTGGAAAGATTTTCTTGGACGTTCATTTAAAATACGTGCTCTGTATAGATATTTTTTAGTGAATGGGCGATACATTGAAAGTAAAATATTTTCTGAATCATAAGTCATTTTTTCGTGCCGAACTGCTGCCATTTTTAGACTAGCTGCCCAACTTATTTTGCTTTCGTCATTTGTGACAAAAGAACTCAAGTTCTTTATATCAATAGCCTCACTAACTTTTTCTAATTTATCAACCTCAGCATTGTAGTTATCAATCATTCGTCTCACATTTTTAGCTACATCTATTTTAGAAAAGTTACTAACCCAAGCGTCACGGTTAGTTACAATCCCTATATCTTTAATACCAAAATAAGAATTTTCTTCATCTGCTAACGCACGATAATTTTCATAGTTCTTATCACGTTGATTTATCCAGTCGTTATTTTTATCAGGCTCTATTTTATTCCACTCGATACCATTGATACTTTGAGTTGATTTTAGGATATCTAGTTTTTTTTCACGGTTTAGATAATCTCCAATATCATGATAATGAATCTCGTGGCTGTTACTGCCATCTTTTACTAAAATACTTATGGAAATTGGCGTCCGACTGCCAGAACCAAATACATTTCCTGCTTCTTTTCGTCTTTGCTCTCCCGAAGTTCTAGCATCGCCTCGTAAATTAAAAATATATAAATGATTAAATTCTTCAAACAATGATTTTCTCAGCCCATCTGCCGACTGGCTGTCTATATATGAACCATTAGATACAAAGCTAATAATACCTTTCCCATTCAAACGATTAGAAGCCCAACGGATAGATAGAACATAACTATCATACATACCTAAAACACTAGTAGTTTTAGAATTTTTGACATAGGTATCTGAAATTGATTTGAATAGCTTAGGGTAATCTATATTTTTATTATTATCATTCTCATTAGATTGCCCTTTTGAATATGGAGGATTCCCGATTATTGCAGTTATCGGTGCTTTTTGTTGGCGTTTCAACCGTTCATCATTTGTTCCAAAGAAAGAGTCATCTAACATATCTTCTTGTTCCGTTGATTCAAACGTATCAGTCAATACGATTCCTTCAAATGGTTTATATTCTTCATGATTCATCTCTGCAAAAGTTGATTCGATATTAATCGCTGCAATATAGTAACTTAATAACACAATTTCATTTGCATGTAGTTCTTGCATATATTTTCTTGTAATATCAGCTAAAGTTATTTCTCCATTCGCTAACTTATCTTTTAAATAGTGTAAAGTTCGAACAATAAATGTTCCTGTTCCTGTAAATGGGTCTAAAATATGAACTCCTTCATCTTCAATGGCTTTTCCAAAGTGTTTTTTTAACACATCATCGACTGATTTAACAATAAAATCAACAACTTCCACAGGGGTAAATACTATACCCAAACGTTGTGTAGTTTCTTTAAACCCTTTCGAGAAGAATTTATCATATAAAGTGATAATAATTCTTTGTTTTGCTTCTGCGTTATCAATACCTTCAGCACGTAATTTTACAGAATCATAAAACTCTTTTAATTCATCTTGCTCTTTATTAAACCCACCAAATCTTGACAACTCTTCTACAATTTTATCCATCGCTTCTGAAACAGGATTGTTATTCACAAAGCTATATTCTCCAAAAAGAGCTTCAAAAATAGGAGCAGTAATTAAGTGTTGAGCTAACATTTCAATTGCTTGTTTTTCATCAATACTTTCATTGATATTATGTTGTAAACTCTTCAAAAACTTATCAAATTCAATGGCAGTTTGAGAATTTTCATCACTAATCATAATGGTTATTTGTTCAATATGACGTTGTGCTATTTTCGCAACATCTTCTGACCAATCTTCAAGGTATCTTCTGTCTCCTACCTTTTTGACAACTTTTGCATAAATAGCATTCTCTATTTCTCCCCAATCTAAATCTAAAGCAGTTTGATAAGAGGATTGTTCATTATCATTGCCTTTTGAAGAGTTTTCTACATCTTCAACTGATGGGGCTTCACCTATACCAATAACGTCCATATTTTCAGGTTTTTTTCTATTTAATTCCAGTTTATTAATCATTGCCGAAAATCGCTCGTCCACTGAACGCAAAGCATTTAGAATTTGCCAAACCGCTTCATATTTTTTATTATTATCCAAAATTGATTCTGGGGTTGTTCCTTCTGGTATTACAATAGGTAGAATAATGTACCCATACTCTTTATCTTTAAATTTCCGCATAATACGTCCAACTGCTTGAACAATATCTACTTGGGACTTTTTAGGTGCTAAAAATATTACAGCATCTAAATTAGGAACATCAATTCCCTCTGTCAAAAATTTCACATTAGAAAGCACTCGTGTTTCATCTTCTGCAAAATCTTCTGATAGCCAATCTAACGCTTCTTTCTTTTCTAAGGTATTCATCATACCGTCTACATGTCGAACATTAATTGATTGCTGAATACTCTCATTTCCATCTAGGTATTCATTGACTACTTCATTGAATTGAGAAGAAATTTTCTTTGAATTATTTATGGTATTAATGAAAGAAATAGCTCTCTGCATAGGTTTTCCTTCAAAAACAGCTTCTTTATCTACACTGCTTCTTTTCATTAATCCGTTCCAAACACCGATTAATTTAGAAACATCATCAACATCTAAGCCATTTTCACTATCAGATAAGACTTTCTGCATGTCTTTTTGAATCACTTTTTCATCAACTGCTAAGACCATTACTTTATAATCCGTCAAAATATCATTTGAAACTGCTTGACCAAACCCTAAACGGAAAATTTCTTCTCCATAAATATCCTTATTATCCATTGATGACAAGACAATACTAGAATCTTCTGCTTTTTGTTTCGCATCTGTTCCATAAATTTTAGGCGTTGCTGTTTGATACAAGCGTTTACTTGCTTTGATATAGTTATTATTATGAACTCTTGTAAATACGCTTGCTTCTTCTCCTAAAGCCTTAGCACCTGTTGTTCTATGTGCTTCATCACAAATAATAATATCAAATTCAGGAAACCCTTTTTCTTGTGCTTCATGTAAAACTTCAATAGATTGATAAGTAGAATACACAACCGTTAAATCACGTTGATTATTCTCTATTTTTTTATAATTGGATAGTAATTTTTCTGAATCTGTTGTCGCAGGAAAGCCAATATCTTTAGCAGATAATTCGTCATCATTCTTCTTTTTAGAAGCATTTCTGTCACTTGTCACAGCAAATGAGTGCATACTTAGTTCCGTGTCATTATTCCAACCAATCAATGTTTGACTCAATAATTGTATACTTGGCACTAAATATAAAACATTAAAGGTTTCTTTATTCGTTTGTTTAGCCATCTTTTCAACTAATTTCAAGCTGGTAAAGGTTTTCCCTGTTCCCGGTGCCATAATTAATTGACCTCTGTCATTTTCTTTAAAGTATTCAATTGTTAAATCAATTGCTTCATTCTGATAAGGTCTAGTTTTCTTCACATTCTTTACTTTTACTTCATTCGGTCTACTTGGAATAAAAGATTCCCAATCAACTTGACTATTTCTTAAATCACTCAAACCAATTTGTGCAACTGGTTTTGACAATTGATTAATCGCTTCATCTGCATTACTACTCAATGAATCTAATGAATAAACAATAATTCCATCAGAATAATAAGACTTCCCAAGTTCAGCTAAAAATGAATCAATATGTCTTTTATATATTTTATTGTCATAAAATTTAGCTTGAATAGCTGTTAATTCCCCTGTTGCTTCATTTCTTGCTACTAAATCAACTCCTGTATCTTTCTTAGGGATTGCATATTCCTCTGGAACTTCATTTAATAACCAAACATCTGAAAATAAATTTTTGTATGTGGGTTCATTTTTGAAATAAATTTGTGCAATTTTTTCAAAAAGAGTTCCCTTATCTCTTTGAATCTCACTTGATTGTTCCCTTGCTAATTGAATAAGTTCATCAAATGTCATTATTTTTCTCCTTTGCCAAGTATTCTATCTAATTATAACAGTTTCCTATTTGTTTTTGGGAAACAAAAAAATCTAATCTATAATAGACTAGATTTTATATAATCTATTAGACATTAATTACTTAGGTATAGCGAATAAGACCGTCATAGTATCCAATCCAGAATATAAGTTCTTTCAAAAAAAGTTCACCCCATTTCAAAAAAATCAAGAAAAACTAAATAAGAAAAATACCAACAAACATGCAGTTGGACAAACTCAATATTCATGGAATAATGCCTACCAAAGCTTAAAACATCAATTTTTGCAATGATGCCTGAATACGGAAATATAAGATATTTATTTGAAATTTTATCAGCTTTAGCAGTTCTGTTGACAGAGAGTTCAGTGATTTTTTCCAATGTAATAGAAAATGAAGATGGAAATTATATAGGTTGGAGTCACTCAGCTAGTGGTGGCGTATCTATAAGGAAAAGTTATAATAAAAATGGAGAAATAAACTAGAGACAATAATCTTTTTAATCCATATCTCCATTTTATCCAAAATGATTTTTACCTTTCTAAAGAATTAAACCTTTTTCTTTGATATCTCAAAATTCCAGTATCTCCAATTACATATAATTTGTATTTTCCATGCCCAACTCTAAATTCTTTTCTTTCTCCATTCTCAAATTCGAATAAAAGATAGTAAGTAATTGATTGATTAGAAATCCCATTCGCATCAATATTACTGCTACTTCTCATGCTTTTATCCACTAATGTGGCAGGAACAGAAATTTCCGGTGCTGATTCATTCCTTAAGAACTCCATAATTTGATATAAGATTATTGCTATAAAAATTAAGGCAAACAAAGTAAATAGAAAATCCATATAGTTACGCTCCTTTTCATTTTTATTGGAAATTATAAGAATACAAAATTTCTATATCATGATAACAAATTAATTATAAAATAAATTAATTAATTAGATATCAATCCCTAAAAAGATATTTTTCTAGCTCATAAAATATGGAAACTCACACTAAAATAATGACCCTCAATAAAGTCAATAAAATCAAGGGGTTTCTACTTGTTGACAATAATACAAGATTATTGTAATACCAACGATATTTCAATGAATTTTTGAAAAAACCTCTCTCAAATGAAACGAAGAAATAATTGTGGGGAATTAACCACTAACTTTCATCTGAGAGATGTTTTTTGCATTTACAATTTACATGAATACTGATTGAACACTTATATATCAATGGCTATATGTAAATTCTCAAAGTCTAAATCTAGCACAACTAAAATATAATAGTTACCCATTTGACCATGAATAACAATAATTTTAATTTTTAATAGCTCCGAAGTATTTGCTCTATAATTATAATCAATCCTGTGCTGCTTAAATTGCGTTCTAAGCGTTTCTAATCTTTTATGTATAATTTATCGCAAATGATTCCCAAGGCTCTAAGGAACAATATCAGACCTTTTTAAAATTAATTTTGAGTTATTTTAATACAATACTTGTAGTTTAGAAAAAATTATATACTTTATGATATATTCTTGTTGAGACGATGTTTAAAGATTATTTTTCTAAGAATATTTAAACTATAATTCATGAATAATTATCTCTATTTTCGTTATATTTAAAACTATAAAGAGCAAATTTTATCTATATTGCTAAACATAAGCACATCTATTAAGTAGGCTATATAAAATCTTACTGGAGCTTAAAAAAAATGCTGATATTTCAACGGTTTATAGCTATTTTAATCACACTATTATCAAACTTAAATAAACTTTTGCATAAAGATATGTGTGCAAACAGGTAAATTCCCCTAGATTTTATTGACTTTTATTATCCTACCATTTTACAAATCTAGAGGGAATATCCTCTATAGATGTGTATAATGATTTCTATCAATTATGCCAGTGTTTCTTGAGATAAACTATAAAGATTTTCTTATCTCGCACTTTTTCTTTTTTTAAGTTACTATTATATTAACAAAAAATAAATAGAGAGTTGGAACATATAATGAATACTCACAAGATGCAATTTGGATGGATTATCGAAGTTCCTAAGTATTTGTCGATACTAACTAATAAAGATGGCTTAGTTGCTATTGTTTCTGGATATGCTACCTTTGGAGACAATCAATCATTATTAATTACGTTATCAGAAACATCTGCTGAAGTGGCAGTAACTCCTCACTATATTTCATCTTTAACGATTTCAACAGATAAAAAGATTAAAATAGCTATCTCGCCGTTTTATGAACAACAAATGGTTGAAATTGAAAAAATGAATTCTGATGGTCAAATCACAGATTAATACTTCTCAAATCTTATTGACTATTATAATCATTAGTAATTTCTTTGCTAAAATTTCATAATAAATTTTATGCTGCTTAAATTGCGTTCTAGGTGATTATAAATTTTTATGTATAATTCATCGAAAATCATTTTCAAGACACTAAGGGATGAAGGTGGAATGTTCAAAACGAATTTAATGTTATTTAAACACCTGTACATTTAATAAAGAATAAAATGTACCATTAAAGATATACTATTGTTATGATTTTTTTTAGGACTGATTCCCTAAAAATATATTTAAACTAGGATTCATGATTAATTACCACTAATTAGTTATTTTAGGAACTATAAAGAGCAAACTTTCGCTATTTTATTAAACCTATAATTCTCTGTTTAATACGGTGGTAAAACCACCGATTTATCAATGCTTAAAAGTAAAAATTAAAAAAAATGAAAATAAAGTTGCTCAAAAGTCGCTTTCCTCTAGGGAAATATTTCAGTTCGTTTTAGCGGTATATAATATTATAGAAAAAAATAGAATTTTTTTGAAAAAGACCTTTAAAAATATCCCTTTTTTCTAGGAGAAAATCGAGATTCATTTTAGGGGTATAAAATAGAATATATTAATATATACCCCTAAAATGAATTGATAAAAACCTATTGATTTTATTGACTTTTATTAACCTATTTTTTCAAAAATTAAAAAAATTAGATGAAATTCAAGAGAAGATTATTCCTAATTCTCTTAAAAATCATCCAAAAATTAATTCATTTAGATTCTAAAATACCTTAATAATAATTAGAGCATTTAGAAATCTATTCTTACTGATGATAAATAATTACTTTAGAACTAAATTTACCTTTTATTTCTAGAAGGTTATTAGTTTCTATATTATTCCTATGTCTTATCAAATCATACTTATTCATCATATCAGCTCTAACTTTATTATATTTATCCCTAGCTGTTGCTTTATTTATCTTTAATTTTTTAGCTATCAATTCAATTAAATCTGCTTCAAATACATAGCCATGTTTCTTTAACTCCCTAAAAAGTATTTTTGTAACTTTGTCTTCAAATTCCACGTTCTCTTTAGGTAGATTGGAATCTTTCTTACTCATTTTAATCAATTTTCTTTTTTCTAAAGGGGTATATGCTTGAGGAAAATCCTTCTTTGCCTTCTCTAATCCAAACATTCGATAAACGACTTCAAATCCTAGGCTTTTGATAGTTGTATCATTTTTCTCCAATATCTTAGCGATTTCAAAAGCATTCCCTAAATCAATTGTAGGAATATAAACATTACTTGTTCTTATTTGCTTGGAATCATTTTCTTGTTTATCAATCAATTGTTCTTTTAATTCTACTGGAATACTCTCTGGTGGTAACTTTGTGACCATTTCCATCACTATAATTAAATTCATTATATTTGAAATTTTATTTCTAGAATTTTTCTTATGCAACCTATCATTGACATATTTTGTGATTCTGTCTAAAGATAAATAGTTCAAATATTGTAATTCTCCTGTAGTTTTATCCAGATAAGTAAAATCGAACATGATATCCATTATTTCAATCACTTCATCTTCATAACGATTTAAATAACTATAGACTTCTGGATAATTATTTTTCAATTGTTTATATCTCAATTGGTCTCTTAAATCGTTATAATCACGCTTTGCTTGACCTATTTCACTTAAATAACTTATTTCACTATCAGTCACTTCAATTAATAAATCCATCACTTCAGAAAATGAACGAAATCCTAAGTATTCCTTTAATACTTTCACAATATCTCCATGAAATGGATGACTTTCAGAAAAGCATTTATACATATAAATTTGAATATCTTTCGTAAAATAAACGCTGGCACTTGGATTATCTTCTTCATGAAAAATATCATAGAATGGATTTTCATCAGATATTTCCAAGAACTCTCGCATATCTCTTGTTTTAAAATAATTAGAAGCTGTAATATCATCAGGAAAAATATTGCTGTGTTCATTGCCAAACTTTTGTTTGACTAAATCATATTTCTTATACTTCAGTAATAAGTAGACAGGTGTGTCTTTACTTAGCATTTCCCCAGTTACTACTTCCAATGGATTAGTAGTTTTCATCTTTTCGTCAATAAGCAAGCTATCAATATCTAACCGATTATCCCAATCAATCACTTCATAACCACTATTACTCCCAAAAAACATTCTACTTGTTTGACCAATGCTTGTGTCAGCTTGTGGGTATTTTTTAAGTAAAGATTGATATATCTGTTCTATCTCATGATTCTCTGTTACCAATTTATCCAATTGAAAAACAACTCTAAATTTATCAACCTCAGAGAACAAGTCACTAAATGTTCGATAGATAAAACAAGCATTCTCTTGCATAAACGTATCGGCTTCTAAATCGTCAATCGTATATAAATTATTCTCATCCTTGTTATCAAAATCCAACATCACTAGTTCTTGTCCGACAATCTTCGTCATTTTTGATAACTTATTTTCTGATAATTCAGCTAAAACAACCGTTTTCCCATTCACAGCTATTTCTTCCGCAAATTCTTGAATAGTTATCTCTCTTAAATTGTTCATAATAGTATTAGAAATCTTCTTTACTTTGTATTGGTCTGGTTTTACTTTATTCAGAATATTACTTAGATATACTTTCATACTCTCTGTCCTCCAACATTAGTAATCTACCGTATTTCATCACAATCACTTTCTCTAATAATATCGTTTTTTCTTCCGTCAATCCACGTTTTCCTTTTCTAAAATTATGCAAGTTTTGGTTATGAATATTGATTGCTTTAGAAAAAACCGTCATTTTTACTCCGTAGATTTTGTCTAAAATATGTAACCATGCTTTGACTTTTTCTTGTTTCTCAGTCAATTCCTCTGCTGTTAATTTTTTTGAATCCATTTAATTATCCTCCGTAAATTATTATATTAATCAAAAATGGGTCCTTACATTACCATCATCTAATGCTGAAGTAAAGTAAATCTATCACAATCGGACAATGAAATAATTGGTGTATTTTTATTAAAAGCATACTCTTATTTTATTACTTCTTTCTTAGATTCATCAAAACTATTAAAAACACTGATATATCAATGTTTATTATATTTTCCATCTTAAATCCAACCTAAAAAACACCTCTCAGATGATTTTTAATGGGGATTTACCCACAAAAAAAGTTTCGTGTTGTCTGAGAGGTGTTTTTCAAAAAATTGTGCTTTAAAACGTTGATATAACAGTAATCTTGTATTTTTGTCAACAAGCATAGAACCCTTGATAAATAAGGGTTTTTTAAAGGTCATTTTTTAAGTGGTTTTTATTGTAAATTTTGAGCAAAAAAAGAGACATGATTTTACTCACATCTCCTCCAACATTTCTGCATTAATTTTATCCATGTATTTATCCCAAAGTAACTTCACAAGCTCATCAGATAATAACAAACGTTCCTGCTCGCTTTTTGAACACTTGGCAAACTCATCATATAATTGATTGGCTATTCCATTTACAACTAACTTAGTAATCGTTACATTTGCTTTGAAAAAAGTGCTTTTCACTTTGTGAATAATATATTTTTTCGTTGCTAAATTATTCATCTTCTTTGTCCACGCTTAATTCCATCCATTGCTCACCATCTTCATTAATTCTAAATCGGAAAAGCGTATTATTTAACTTCCCAACGTCTTGAATATTTTCATCTAAAAATACTTTCTCTGTTTGTTCTTCATATTTTTTCTTGTCATCGATGATTCTCTGATTCCACTCATCAACCTTGTCTTTCAATTCTTCTTGTTCACTTTCAGATATGCTATACGTTCTCAAATAGTCAATTTCAGGACTGTAAGTTGCTAAATTTAGTAATTCTGGGAATATATACATTGTTTTCCTACTATCAAAATTTCCCCTAGCAAAGTAGCCTTCTTCTAATCGTTTTGAATTCTGGGTCTCAACAGGCATGGCATTAATAATTTCAACAGTTCTTGGCACATGGCTTCTCACTTTTGTAACTAGGTATGCAAAATCTTCAGCCGATAATTCTTGTGTCACAAGGCTTGATACATATTCACTTAATGTTGTATAGCCACCACGAAAGTTTTTTGGATTATCTAAATACCAATCGTTACTTAAACTGATGGTTTCAAAACTATTGGCTTCAGCAAATTCAGAATCACTGGAAGCATATAAATCGTGTTCGGAAGCATATCCTTTAGGAAACGCTAATAGATATAGCTTTTCCTCAACTAATTCATCTTTTAATAAGTTTTCAAATCGTTCAGGGTCATACGGATACTGTCCTGCTCCTGTTTCCACAAATTTATTGATTCGATATTGAGCCAGTTCTTTTAAATTTAACTGATAACTTAATCCAGAAAAATCTCCTTCTAATTCAGTAAATTTTTTACTCTTAGTATTGTAAACAAAATATTCTAATTTTTTATATTTATTATCATTAATGTGACTTCCTATACTAAATTCAAAAATTAAATTTCCTGATTCATCTGATTCAGGGTCGTCAGTCATACGAAATGGTTCTAAATCTTTAGCATCATCTATCGTATATTCTCTATGATGTTCATATTGGTAATAACTAATACTTGCAATTAGGATAATACTTATAAGAATCCCTATTAAAATCCCCAATTTCTTTTTATTCATTAATCTCAACACCTTTTATTTATCTTTTATTACTAAATAAATATTCAAAAGTCCAGCTCCTAAAATCTAAAAAACTAGATAAGTCATTAAAATTTCAATCTGTAAAACAAGTAACACGATAATTACTACCATTGTGATAATAGAAACTTCCTTATTTCATTCAGAAACCATCTTTTCAAACCAAGGTTCAACTACATCTCGAATAATTATCTTTATAGGAACTTTTAAATCCATAAAACTCACCCTTTTCTTCACATAATAAGAGGTAATAAATCAACGTTTTTGCCACAACAAAATAAGACCATTCCATCAACTTCAAAAATGTTGATACAATCGTCTTTTTTATGTATTTTATTTTTTTATACAGTGTCGGTAAAAAACGTTGATTTATTGCCGGTAAAATCTTGCTTCCCTCCAATAATGTTACCCTTAGATTGATAATTTATCAAGTCTCATTTTCGGGATAAACCTGCTTTTTTAGCAATATTGTAAACCGTTTTCTCAGATACACCACATTTTTTTGCAATTTCTTTTAGCGATAACTTATTTTCTTGATACAAAATAATAATTTTTTTGCATTTATTTTTCTTAATCGGTGGTCTGCCTAGTCGTTTATCCGAGTTAGCCAACGCTTCTTTTGTTCGTAAACTAATACTTTCCGCTTCAAACTCTGCAATACCTGCTAAAACGGTAAAGAACAAGCGTCCGCTCGCTGTTCTGGTATCGATGGATTCTTGGATACTTTTCAGATAAATCTCCTGCTCATTCAGTTCAGACATTAAATTTACTAATTGTTTCGAGGAACGACTCAACCTTGATAAATTGTAAATAAGTAAAGTGTCACCTTTTTCCAAGCAATTCAACGCTTTCTCTAGTTCTGTTCGATTTTCTTTTCGCCCACTGATTTGTTCAGAAAATAATTCATCTGGCTCAAATCGTTCTAATGCTTTTCGTTGTACTTCCAATCCTAGGTCTTGTGTGTTTTTACTTGTGCGTATATAACCAATAGTTCTTGTCATAAATGGTTTCCTCCTTTCCTTTTTCTTAGTTTAGTTTAAATAAATAATTTTAAATACAAAAATACCCTGACTAACTGGGGAATAGTCAAGGTAATTGAAAAACACTTAAAGATTTAGAGGTCATTATAAATGGTTTTCGTCAAGGTAATTATATTATCTCATCAAATATAACGATTGTCTATAAAATGAATCATACCTTTACTTTTCTATTATATCCCCTTAAACAAAGCATTAATTGCTTATTTATCGAATTATACACAGCATTTCTATACACTAAAAATTTGTAAAAACACTCAGATTCGATATAATAAAGAGGTGATAAAATAACACAAAGGAGGTATTTTTAATGACAAATGGAAGCTCACAAGGACTATTTGTAGTTGTAGCAATCGTAATATTCGGTATTTTTGTTTTGATAAGCTATTTACTATTCAAGGATACTTTAAAGCCTAGTTTATCCGGAGTATTTAGCGATAGTTTAGGACAATCAACAGATTATTTAACAGGAGTCGCAAACCAAGAATACTTAAATTTTTCTACTACTAACGGAATTGGAATAAACGGTTTAACTTCAAGTGCTTATAACGAAGATGGAAGTATAAAATCAAATTTAAAAACACTAGTATTACCGAATACTATTCGTGGTAAGGATTTAAAAACTATTGATTTTAATAATTCAGGCACTAGATTTCAAGGGGTCGAAAAAATAGTTGGAAATTCTAATCTAAATAGAGTGACTTCTACAGCAAATATGAGAAGTGACACTATACTTGAATTAGATTTCAGCAAAACAAAAGTAACAAATTTAGGAGTTCAATATTTTTTAAGAGATAATACATCAATAAAGAAATTGACATTAGGGGAACATTTTACATCTTTTGGGTATGCTCCATTTCAAAATTCTGTGTTAGAAGAATTAACTTTAACAAATAAGACGTCAATAACAGATTTATCTGATGGGTTTATGGCTATTCCAAGAAATCAAATAACTCTAAACGCCCCTAAAGAATTAGAAGAACAACTAAAAAGCTATGAAAGTAGATTTAAAAAAGTAAACTATTACTAACAGTAAACCATCAGAATTAATCTGTTGGTTTTTTTCTTTGTCAACAATTCTAACTATGTCATTAAAATTTCCATCATCGTTTTTACGATGGTATAATATAGATATATAGTAAATTGAAAATGGATAATTACGAGATGGATACTAGAGAGAAATTTCTCTTTTTTTCTCTTAATTTTTCTACCCCTACATTATCCCTACATTCTCAATTTCCATACCCTACATCAACCCTACATCAACCCTACACAAAGTGCTTTTTGGATTTTATGGATGATAACTTTTAGATAACTTTCGTGATAACTTTTTGAAAACTCGATGATTTTTGATGAAATTTTACAAATTTCTAATGGAAACCTCCGTGAATTTTTCAAAACAGCAGCTACCTAAAAAAATTTCTAAAATTTGAACAAGGGATTCCCTACTATGTAAAGGTCATAAAATTGGATTATTTCAACCTTTCTTAGCTATGCAAAAATGGATACTTTTGAGATTGAAAATTACTGAAAAAAAATGTATAAAAATTATTGGAGGGAGTGAATTTGAAAAAATATATTGTCAACAAAAGAGCAATTGATGGTGATGAATTATTACACTTAATTATAGCATCTAATGGGATTTATGAATCCACCCTAGAGAAACTACTACAATGCAACAGAATCAGCTTAGAAGCTCGATTAAGCACTTTAAAAAAGCATAAATGGGTTTCTAAAAAGAAGTTATCTAAACACTTCTACTATGCTAAAAAGTTTGATTTAGACAATTTAAATCGTCTGGACTTGCAAGCTGATGCCATACAAAAAATGTTAACACTAGGCTTTAGAACAAATGAACTTTCAATAGCTACGAATCAACAAAAACAAGTGAGTGCTACTTTTTATAGTTCTGTAAGAAATATCTATAATCATAAAAATTTCAGTCAGAAGCCACAAGCTTTCCAATTGTTTAATCAATGTTTGTCTAATCAGAACAAAGAGTTGCTCTTAGATTTTATAAATCACCATCATGTTCAGATACCTGTTCAATTCTCTAGTATTCGTGATGATAATCAACTGTTTCATACTTCCTCTTTAGATAATTTAGATATTGTTGCAATTCCTACCATGCAACAACTACCTAAAATTATAGAAAAATTGAAAGATTTCAATATGTATCGAGTGAAAAATAATACTGAATTTATCCGAGATGATATTTTAATTTATATCCAAAGCAAAGATAGTTTCTATTACTATATAAAAAAAGAACAACAATGGCATTTGATTAAAATAAATAGTCTTTTTGAACTACTTTTCTATTTAGCTAACTTTTTCAAGACCACTAAAAAAATTATTTTTTCAAATGACATAGATAATTATGAAGGATTAAATAATTTATATAAAAGAAGCACTGAGAATAGAAAACAATATAATACCATTGCGAAAAAGAATGCAAAAAAAGAAGCACAGTCTTAGTTGATTGTGCTTTTATATTGATTATTTAAATGGATTGAAATTATCTAAACTTGACTGAAGCTCCTCTTCCTCAATACCAATATAACGCAAAGTTACGCTCTGCGAACTATGATTTAGAATTTTCATCAGTGAAGTTAAATCTTTTGTTTTCTGATAATAGGTATAACCAAAGGTTTTTCTCAATGTATGAGTTCCTATATAGTCTAAATCAAGAATATTAGCCGTTTTCTGCATAATCTTATAATATTGATGGGTAGCTAAATGTTTCGTATTATCCCTAGGTGATGGAAATAACCACTCACTTTCCCCATCATGTTCTTCATCTAGATATATAATGATTTGATTAGTCAATTGCATCAGATTAAGTGTTCTTTTCTTTCCTGTCTTTTTCTCAATAATATTCGCTTTTAATTTCCCTTTTACATCTTCCACTTTTAGATTCAATATATCTGAAATTCTTAGTCCAGTAAAAACACCAAACACAAAAATCGTATAATCTCTTTGTCCATGTTTATTTCTTAGTAATTCAGATGCAAAATTCTTCAATACCTCTTTTTCTTTAATTGGTTTGACATTAATATTTCCTTGTGGCATATTCCTCCCTCCATAATGAATGATTTATGGATACTTTCTATCTCTCATAATATAAATCTATCCATCTTTATTAAATCACAGTCTCAACTATTGATAGATTAAGGTTTACGATGGATAGAAATTGAAAAAGTATCCATAATTTTATTATATCTACAGATGTAAACTGTAGCAAATTTGTAGAACACGAAAAAACCACTTATATTTTTCTAAGTGGCATACGATTATTATTAATTTATTAAAAACCAATCTTTGTCAATAGAGTACATTTTACTTTCCCACGGATTATCTATATCTAAAATTTTTCTTTCATGATACATATCTTTAGAATCATAATATGATATTCTAACTTCACTAAAATCGTCTTCAATTTCTGATTTTTTAATTAGAAATTGCAAATCGAATTTTGAAATAGATAACGGCTCTAAAATAAAGGAGTAGGCTCCGTTGTTAGCATAGGCGGTTTCTTTTATATGCGAAGCTTGAACCATATTACTAATGTATTTACCTTTATTATAGATTTGAAGATTAACGTTTCTAATAATTTCTCTTTTTTCTTTAGTATTATGAAATTCAATCCAAATTGGAACTGAAAAAATCATATCCTTACCATCTTTGATAAATCCATATGGTTGATTGTTTACCTTGCTATAGACTTTTTTTATATAGATTTTTACTGTTCCTTTATTAGAAATTAAATATTGAATAAGCGTTTGCCCAAGGAAACCAATCATTGTTGATATTAGAGAGACTAAAGCTCCAATAAGAAGTAAATTTATATCATTATTCATTTTGGTCTACCTTTCCATCATACATAAGTTGTTCAAAAGTATTCGAAAGAGTCTTAACTTTTTCAGTAGTTATGATTTCTTTTTCAATATCCAATGTATCTAAGTTTCCAAATTGATGTTCAAGGTTAATCAAAAATAAAATAAGTTTGCTTTTTATATTACTTAATAATTGTTCCAAAGATAAATTACTATATTCTTTAAAAATTTCATAACACATAATATTTGTATTTTTAAGTATATCAGGTGCTAGATATGTTAAGTCTTCGCAAACAGTTTCATTTTTTTGAATAATTCTTTCAATAGATTTTATACTAATATATATATTAGTTTCATTAAGACCATCTCTAAATCTTTCAGAAAAATGGAGTAATGGTAGTGGCTGATTCTTCATTTGAAAATTACCATTAATTCCTGAATAAATCAATTTATAAGCAATATTTCTTCTATATTCTGGCAAAGTAGCTTGTCGGTGATAACCATTTATTTCTGACAATATCCATTTAGAAATAAGTTGATTGTCAAGCTCACTAGTTATCAAAAGTAATCTTTGTAATGATTCTTCAATACTAATACTATTCGTAGCAATATCTTTGATTAATTGACTTTTTGCCATTATAGTCACCTTCCTCATTTAAATTAATACTTAATTATACCTTTTTAAAAATACAATAACAATTGAACGTTCGATTTATTTAAATCGTCTGCAATGGTGAAAAATTTACCGCTTTACTAATTTCATCTTCAATATTTAAACTTCTTAGATAAACTTCCGTTGTTTTAATTGAAGCATGTCCTAATAATTTCTGAATTCTATAAATATCAGTGCCATTACGAACCAATTTTTGAGCAAAATAATGTCGAAAACTGTGTGGACTTACCCGAATAGATTTTCTAATCTTGCATTGATTTCCAATTTTTATGATTGCTCGTTCAGCTAAAATATAGTTGTATTGTTTGCCTTCTCTTGTTAAAAATACATAATTGTCTATATTCTCTATTTCATTATATTCAAAAAAGGAATTTGCTACTCGCTTGTATTTTATATATTCTTTGTAAATCAACGGTGAGCAATGAACAATCCTATCTTTCTTTCCTTTAGCATTTTCAACAAATAACTCTTTATTAGTGATGTGAACATCTTTTAAGTTCATTACCTCATTAATCCTAAGTCCTGTATCTACAAGAATAAGCAAGAGCAAATAATCTCTTTGATTCGTGAATCTAGTTTGATAGCCAGTATGTTGCTTATCCATTTTCTGAGGTTTAAAGAAAGTTAACTTCTTTGCTACTTTCAACATTTCTTTGATTTCCATATCATTAAATGTCTGAATAATTACCTTACGCTCTTTTACCCACTTAACACGCATACAAGGGTTTCTATCGTATCGGATATAATCTTCATCTACACAATACTTAAAATACGCTCTGATGCTTCTTAGATGGCTATTCACATATGTTTCAGCACAGCCCTCTTCTAATTTCAGCAACATGAATTGACGAATGCTTTTTGGTGTCACGTCTTCAATAAAGTATATCTGCTCTTTTTTCAAAAATTCAAAGAACAGTTTCAAAAACTTCTGATGCTTCTTTATCGTCTTTTGTGAGATTCCTCTAGCTTTTTCATTGAATAACATTTCTTCTAATAGTTCCTCTAACCTGAAATTTTTCAAAACAAAAACTCCCTTATCAACTTTTTCTAAAAGTTAATAAAAGAGTTCAGAAATTGTCTTCTCATAAAGTATGGTATCCGTATCGAAAATGACCACATTTTATCTGGTATCCGAAGTCCGAAAAATCGGCTTAGACTACATACTAAATGAGTGAGAAACGCTGTTAAATCAGCACTATTTCCTATCTAATTCCTAGAGCAATTCGTGCATAACGACTCATTTTATCGGTTGTCCAAGCGGGATACCAGACTAATTTGACTTCTGCTTTCGACACTTCTGGCACTTCTTTTAGTGCATCATGGATCGATTCAGTCAAGATATCAGCTAACGGACAGCCCATCGTTGTCAAAGTCATTTTAACAACGGTATCTCCATTTTCAGGGTCAAATTCGATTTCATAGATCAAACCTAGGTTCACGATATCGATTCCTAGTTCTGGGTCAATCACCATTTCTAACGCGGTGAGAATTCGCTCTTTGATTTCATCTACTTCTTCAGCAGACCATTTTTGTTCACTCATTCTTCGGATTCTCCTTCTCACAATTTTTGTTTATCATACCTTTTTTTAAGGGGTTTGTAAATATTCATTTGGCAAGCGAAGTCTTGACAGTAATGTTTCACCTCAAGAACTAAGGTAACAGCTACGCAAATTGTTTTTCAAATTTTTTTATAGATCCTCTTAGTTCCTAAGAAGTTACTTCTTTTTCCACCAGTTATTCGGTTCAACGGTGACAAACAAGGGGGTAGATTTGTTTGTCTATCCCTTTTTTATTTGCTTTTTGCCTTTTTAGATGCATGTTTGATTTCAGGAAGAACCCCTGTTGAACGATACATTTTTTGTTCGTTCTCATTGGCAAAGCGACCAAAAACAGAATGCGTTGGTAAAATATTGATGAACGCATCTTCGTCGATCTCATGGACGATTTGATCAAGATCATACATTTCGTAACGTGTGATGACCATCATGATCATTTTTCCTTCACGTTTTGAATAGCCACCAACTGAAGGTAAGAGAGTCATCCCCCGAACCATACGTTGCGCAATTTCAGCAGTCACTTCTTCAGGTTTCACAGTGACAATCATGGCGGTCACTTTTTGGTGACTCGTATGGATCGCATCGATGACTTGAGTCATTGCATAGATCGAGATGATTGTATACAAAGCACTTTCCCAATTAAAGAGGAAGCCAGCTGCTACGACGATAATGCCATTTAAAATCAGCATATAGTTTCCTACGGTTTTCCCTGTCGTTTGAGAAAGAACCAATGAAATGATGTCCATTCCCCCAGTCGTAAATCCCATTTTAAGAGAAATACCGACACCGACGCCAAGTAAAACACCACCTACTAATGCATTCATCAGTATATTATCTGTTACCTGTCCTGTCGGTAAAACTGTCGTCATGACTGACACACAAACAACGTTGATGAAACTAAGTACAGTTGCGCGTTTTCCGACTTTTAAAAAGCCTAGTATAAATACAGGAATATTCAATAGAAAAATAAACGTTCCAGTATCGACATCTATATGGACCCATTCAGATAATAGTGAAGCAATGATTTGGGCGATCCCGTTCATTCCGGCAGAAAAGACGTTGGCTGGAATCAAAAAATAATTCAATGCCACCGCTGCAGTCAAACCGGTCATCAAGATAACCACTATTTTCTTAAGATTTTCGTTTCTTTGATAGACAGTCATGAATCTGCTCACAAGCACCTCTCCTTTTCAAGTTTATTCCAAATGTAAGAATAACAGTTTCTTCCAGAAAATAAAATAGTGACTACTTAAATGAGAAGAATTTTAGTAAAGATGTCACAAAAAAATAAGCCTATGCTACAATAAAAGAAAACCGAATGAACGAGGAGGACATTATGGCAAAAGATGCAAGTTTTGATATCATTTCAGAAGTATCTATTGAAGAAGTAAAAAATGCAATCCAACAAACTACGAAAGAATTAACTAACCGTTTCGATTTCAAGGATTCAACGGTTGAGATCAAGTTAGAGAATACAAATAAATTAGTTGTGCTAAGTGACGATGAATTTAAAATCGAACAAATCAAAGATGTTTTGTTTGGAAAATTGAATAAACGCAATGTGCCAATCAAAAATATCCACTTTTCTGAGACGGAACACGCTTTAGGTGGGAAAGCACGCCAATCTGCTGATCTTGTCAATGGAATCGACCGCGATAATGGCAAGAAGATCACGACCGCGATCAAAAATGAAAAACTAAAAGTGAAAACACAGATCCAAGAAGACCAGATCCGAGTAACTGGTAAAAATCGCGATGATCTACAAGCTGTGATCGCACTTTTAAGAAAACTAGACTTACCGATCGAATTGCAATTTACGAACTACCGTTAGTTCATGGGTACTATTGAGATATCACTAAAAAAGGACAAGCATTTTGCTTCGTCCTTTTTTAGTGGTCTTGCCAAAACTGATGGATAGTTTGTGATAGTGCCTCAACTGTTCGAACTTCTTTTGCTTGGTGCCAATGTGGCGGGAAGAGTTTACGATAATTTGATGAAGCAAAGCGTTGATCGGCTAAAAGCACAATGCCTTGATCTTCCATATCTCTGATTACTCGCCCAGCAGCTTGCAATACTTTATTCATTCCTGGTAACTGGTAAGCATAAGCAAAACCTAGCTGTTCTTTTTCATCATAGTAAGATTTGATCAACTCTTGCTCATGATTCATTTGTGGTAAGCCCACACCAACGATCATACTACCAATCAATCGTGATCCGCGGAGATCGATTCCTTCTGAAAAAATGCCGCCAAGTACACAAAAGCCTACTAATGTTTCTTGCGGTTCGACTATAAATTCTGCTAAGAAATCTTCTCGTTCTTGTTCATTCAACTTGGTTCCTTGGATAAGTGTGCGAGTCGAAGGGTAGGTTTCTTTGAACACTTCGGCGACTTGGTCCAAATATTGATAGGAAGGAAAGAAAATCATATAATTGCCCGTCTTCCCTTGAATGAAACGTTGAATCGTTTCTACTAAACGTGGCATACTCTGCTCTCTTTTGCGATACGTCGTTTCAAGATAACTTGCTATAAGTACTTGTTGATTCTCAATTGGGAATGGACTAGGTAAGCGATACGCTAAACTCTCTTTGCCCCCTAATGTTTCTTGATAATAAGAAAGTGGTGAAAAACTCGCAGAAAACAAAAGGCTACTCCGTCCTTTGTTCAACGATTGTTCTAAAAATAAACTAGGATCGATGCAAAATTGCTTCACGATCAAATCATGGAAACTTTTCTCTACAGTTGTTTCATAGTGATCGTCATAGAATTCACTGATTTTTAAAAAATGATTCAAGTCAAAATAAAATCCTAAAATTTGCTCTTGCATCGGATGTTCAGGATATTCAGCCAACCATTCTTGAATAAATTCGCCGAGTTGAAACCCTGCGTTGATCAATGAATCTGCTGGGGCTTTTTGATGATGATAGTTCCACCCTTCTTCAAGAGCAATTTCTTGGATCTGATCAAAAGCTTTTAAAAGACGATTCCATCGACGACGTAGTTTTTTAAATTCCTTCGGGATCTCTCCATAGACTTTACGTGCTTTTCCATAAGATAACTCAGCAGAATACATTTCTCTTGAACGATTGACTAAATTGTGTGCTTCATCGATCAAGAAAAGATGATCTTCATTTTTCTCTTCATCAAAAAAACGTCTCAAGTAAACCGTTGGGTCGAAAAGATAGTTGTAATCTCCGATGATCACGTCACACCATAAGCTGACATCTAAAGAGAGTTCAAATGGACATAAAGTATGTTTCTTCGCATATTTCTCAATCACCTCACGAGTGATCTGGTTTTCGTGGTTCAATAAATCCCATAACCCCTCGTTGATTCGATTATAATAGCCATTTGCATAAGGGCATTGGTCCGGATTACACGTTGTCTCATCTAAGAAGCAAATCTTATCTTTCGCAGTCAAGGTCACACTTTTTGTCTCAGCTCCAACATCTTTTAACGCTGCTAATGCATCTTCAGCCACCTGTCTCGTAATAGTTTTCGCGGTTAGGTAAAAAATACGTTCTCCTTCATCTTCTCCAATCGCCTTTAAGGCTGGGAATAATGTAGAGATCGTTTTTCCAGTACCAGTGGGGGCTTCCGCGAACAGTTTTTGTTTTGTCCGGATCGTTTTATAGGCAGCAACTGCCAGTTCCCTTTGTCCTTTACGATACTCTTCGTATGGAAACTTTAGTGCCATCAATGAGGCATTACGTACCGTGCGCCAATTTTCCTGAAAAATCAACCACTCTTGGTAATCCTCGGTCAGTTTTTTAAAAAACACTTCCAGTTGTTCTCTCGTCTGATGTTCCACTTTCCGTGTGATCACTTCTTCTGTGGTTTGATAATAGGTTAGCTGGAGGTTGATCTCCTCTAAGTTGTTTACTTGACTATAAATATAGGCGTACACTCTTGCTTGATGAAAAAACAATTCGACTTGTTCAGGTTCTAAATCTTCAAAGCGTGGTTCCGACGTTTTAATTTCGTCGATGTGGTACACACCCTCTTTTTTGAAGATACCATCTGCTCGTCCTTCAACGATCAGTTCATAAGGATCAAGCTGTACGCTGGTTTGTAAGAACACTTCTTTTTGATACTCTTCGCCTGCTTCTTTTTGGAGCTTGCGATGGATTTTTGCACCTTCCAAGGCGGTATGATTACTTTTCTTTCGATTATCGATACTTCCGCGACGCAAGATGAACTCGACTAAGTGACGGACAGATATTTTAGATTTTTTCACCATGGTCGCCTCCTTCTTGTATTAGAGTACCGCAAAATAGACCGTTTCGCAAAAAACAAAAACACCCTGCTCGGATAAGCAGGGATATAGGATATAGAATTTGGATTTTTGGATACACTCAATGTAACAAGAGTAAATGAAAAATCAATGAAAATTTTCTATTCTTCCGTTTAAAATTTTTAAACACTTTTCATATAATCTGACAATTCAGATAACTGATGTTATAAAAGTAGACACTTTTGTTTCTGATCCATATTTGCGTTATACTTATATCGAACGATAGAAGAAAGAATTTTTAAAAGTTGGAGGTTTTCTTTTATGCATGTTTTACAATTAAAAACTGGAACAATCGAGGAAAACTGTTACCTTGTCTACAACGACGAAGCGCTTCTGATCATTGATCCAGGAGCTGACGCTGAAATGATCCAAGAACAAATCAAGAAGATCCAGCAACAACCTGTCGCTATCTTACTAACGCATACGCATTACGACCACATTGGCGCTGTCGAAGCGTTGAGAAATACCTATGAGATCCCTGTCTATGTCAGTCCAATAGAACAAGAATGGCTTGGAGATCCAATCTTGAATCTCTCAGGACTTGGTCGCCATGATGATATGGATAATATCATTGTTTCTCCTGCGGAATATGAATTTGAAATGAAACAATACCGTCTTGGGAATATGTCATTTGAAGTCGTTCCAACACCTGGTCATTCAGCCGGTAGTGTTAGCTTTATTTTCGATGACTTCGTGATATCGGGAGACGCACTCTTTAAAGGGAGTATTGGTCGCACCGATCTCTACACCGGTAATTTAGAGCAGTTACTCTATAGCATCACGACACAACTTTTTGTTCTACCAAATGAATTTGTGGTCTATCCTGGCCATGGAGAACCAACAACGATTGAACACGAGAAAAAAACAAACCCATTTTTTAACGCTTAATCAAACTTAGGAGGTCGTTCAACATGAGTGAAACAACCCTGTATATCGTCCGTCATGGTAAAACAATGTTCAATACGATTGAACGTGTGCAAGGCTGGTGTGACACACCATTGACGAAACAAGGACAAGAAGGTATCCATTTTTTAGGTAAAGGTCTAAAAGATATCGATTTTTCTTACGCCTATTCAAGCGACAGTGGTCGTGCAATCGAAACGGCACGGATCGTTTTAAGCGAACATACAAAAGGGAAAGAAATTCCTTACTTTATTGATAAACGGATTCGTGAATGGTGTTTTGGTTCGCTAGAAGGTGGCTACGACATGGAGATGTGGGGTGTCATTCCTCGTGTACTAAATTTTCAAACATACGATGAGATGTTCACCACAGATGTGACCTTTGAACAAATCGCTAATGCCATCTATGAGACGGATACTGCTGGCTGGGCGCAACCTTATGCCGAATTAAAAGAACGTGTCTGGTCAGGTTTTGAAGATATTGCCCATCAGTGTGAGAAGAACAATGGCGGCAATGTTTTAGTCGTCTCCCACGGCCTAACGATTGCTTTTCTTCTTAGCTTGATCGATCCTTCTCAACCAGTTCGTGCTGGATTGTTAAATGGTAGTGTCACAAAAGTAACCTATAAAAATGGTCGTTTTTCAATTGAAAGTGTCAACGATACCAGTTATATCGAACAAGGAAAACAACAGACAAGAGAATCATTTATGTGATGAGTCATTGAATAAGTACATTGAAGTCTTTTGATTTCAGTGTACTTTTTTTGAAGTCCTTTATTTTTGTATTAATCTCAAAGAAACAATTTGGCTTTGGAAACAAAGAACGGTATACTAAATGTTGTATTTTAATTGGGAAGGAAGGAATTTATGTTTTTTGCAAATATCATAAAAGCAGCGATTCTAGGAATCATTGAAGGAATCACAGAGTGGCTGCCAATCAGTAGTACAGGACATTTGATCTTAGCAGATGAATTCATCAAGCTTGATGCAAGTTCACAATTCATGTCGATGTTCAATGTCGTGATCCAATTAGGAGCGATTTTAGCCGTCGTTGTTTTGTATTTCCACAAGTTGAATCCTTTTGCACCAAGCAAATCCTCGATCGAGAAAAAAGATACGTGGGTTTTATGGTCAAAAGTACTTGTTGCTTGTGTGCCAGCAGCTATTATTGGTTTATTATTGGACGATTGGTTAGATGCCCATTTTTATAAATTTTTACCAGTAGCGATCGCCTTGATCGTTTACGGTATCGGTTTTATCATTGTTGAAAAGCGAAACAAAAATAAAACACCTCGTTGGTCAAACCTGAATGATTTGACTTTCCAAGCAGCGATTCTGATTGGGGCTTTCCAAGTCTTGGCTTTGATACCAGGGACTTCACGCTCCGGCGCTACGATCCTTGGAGCAATCCTGATTGGTGCTTCCCGCTTCGTTGCCACTGAGTTCTCATTTTTCCTTGGCATTCCCGTGATGTTTGGTGCCAGTGGATTAAAGATCGTGAAATACCTTGCTGATGGTAACACCTTCCAAATGGAAGAAACAGTTATTCTTTTAGTGGGTACTGTGGTTTCATTCATCGTTTCGATTTTTGCGATCAAGTTCTTGATCAACTACTTGAAACGTAATGACTTTACTGTTTTTGGCTGGTATCGTATCATTCTAGGGATCATCTTGATCGGTTACTGGTTCATCGCCATGTAATTTGATATGCTCATCGCAAACTAGCTAAATGATTGGTAAGCGCAACAACAAAATAAAATAGTAGTAAGCTCAGACATCGTTGAGCTTACTACTATTTTTTATATACTTTTTTGAGCTAAAATGAATGATCCTCATACAATAGCTTTTCGATTTTTTTATCCTTCACTAATAATATCTGATCGAAATTCTTTCGCAAGAAATAGCGATCATGAGTAACTGCTAAAATGGTACCGGTAAATGTAAACAATAATTCTTCGATTTCTTCTCTTACATAGATATCCAAGTGATTGGTTGGTTCATCTAAGATCAATACATTGAATTTCTTTTGGAATAGTTTCAAGAGGCACAGCCTTACTTGTTCTCCGCCAGAAAGATCTTTGATCCTTTTAGCGACATCCCCACTAAAGAATCCAAATTTCGCTAATACTTGTCGTGCTTTCTGTTCATCAGGTATCAGGTATTTAGCATAATTCAATATCCGTTGTTCTGGTTGATCAAACGTTAAGCGTTGAGGTAAATAGCCAATTGACAAACTTGCGCCAGTTTTAATGGCCCCTTCATCTACTCCTATTTCCCCCATCACTACTTTTAATAGCGTTGATTTCCCAGAACCATTCTTACCTAATATGGCGATCCGCTCACCACGATAGACCTTAAACGAACTATCTGAAAACAAACATTTTTTACCTACTGTTTTCTTTATATTTTTGGCAACTAACACTTCTTTCCCCGACAGATCTTCTTGACTGATTGTAGTTAGTTTTTCGCGGGGGACCTTAGGCGCATTGATCAGTGTCATTTTTTCTAATCGGCGCTCGATTTCTTTTGCTTTTTTGAAGAATGCTTCATTGTCCCCTTCATTTCCCCATTGACGATAGCGTCGTATCATTCCTTTCAATCGTTTGATTTCTTTTTGCTGAAGTTCATGATTTTTTTGAAGTTCCTGTATCCGTTGTTTTTTCAACGTCATGTAACGACTATAATTTCCCGAATATTCGATTATCTGACCGTCCTCGATCTCCATGATTTTTCTGACTACATTGTCAAGAAACGCACGATCATGGGAAATCACGAGGAACGCACAATTTGTCAATTTCAGATATTCTTCTAACCATTGTACAGAGTCGAGATCAAGATGATTGGTTGGCTCATCTAATAGAAGGACATCATTTTCTTGTAATAGTACTTTGGCTAATTCTACTCGAATACGTTCGCCTCCGCTTAATTGATCAAGCGGTATTTCAATTTGTTCTGCAAGATCTAATCCTTTCAAAACACTCGTGATCCGATCTTCTAATCCATATCCGCCCATCGTCTCAAATCGTTGCTGCAAGTCGCCATATACTTTCATGATATGGTCCAGATCTTCTGTTGCGATACACATTTTTTCTTCATAGTAAGTGAGTTGTGTTTGCAATTCTTGGATGTCTTTGAAGCTTTGATACACATAGTCAAAAGTAACGATTGAGCCATTTTCCATTTTCTGTGGAATATAACCAATCGACAGCCCTTTTTTTCTACTAACTGTCCCTTCATCAACACCTTCAGACCCGATCAACATTTGAAGAAGAGTTGTTTTCCCAGTTCCATTTTGTCCGATCAATCCGATTTTGTCTTGTTTATTGAGTGTGCAATTCAAATTTGCAAAAAGAGGTACGCCACTATAATTTTTACTGATCTTATTCGCTTGAATATACATTTTCTCGCTCCTTAAGACCAATCAAAAAAGCCATGAAAAAATTCATGACCTGTTGTTATTTCATTTATCTGGTACTTAGCTAAAAATGGAATAAACATATTGAATGGTCATTTATTTTTGATTGAATTTTCTACTTTTAAGCACACTGATGCCTTGGATAGAAAATACAAAAATAATTGCATGACTAAAGCTAATATGATATCTAGAATAATTATCTGCTTCTGTTATTTTAGTCAAGCTGCCCATTAAATATGTCCCTCCTTTTCACTATATTTATATCAATTGTACCAAATCACTCATAAAAGCTCAAATGAGAATAAAAGAAATAAACATCTAGACTGAACATTGCTACATTTCTACATGTATTGTCTCTACTGATCGATTTCGACCAAAAAGACTCAGACCTAAGACTGAATTCTAAGTAATTCATTTTATTTACTTTACCTGTCGTAGTAATTGTTTTATAATTATTACGACAGATGTAGTAATTATGAAGGAGGCGATCGAGTGATATCAAGTGATGCAATTCGTGGGTATAATGATGCCATCATCTTATCGATTCTTTCCAAAGAAGATTCCTACGGGTACGAAATCTCTAAACAGATTCGCGAGGGAACTGATTCAATGTATATCATCAAGGAAACAACCTTATATTCCGCGTTTACACGCCTTGAAAAACAAGGGCTAATCCTTTCTTATCCTGGCGAAGTCACCCATGGCAAGAAACGAACGTATTATCGAATCAGTAGTGCTGGGAAGAAATTATTAGAAGAAAAAAAAGACGAGTGGCAGCAAACAAAAATCGTTGTTGACCGTTTTCTACAAGGAGGAGAAACATGAAAACCATTAAGGATTATCTAGATAGTTTATTTTTAAATGTACCGAATACACCTGAAACAAAAAAAGCCAAAGAAGACCTATTGGCAATCATGGAAGATCAGTATCATGGCTTATTAGAAGAAGGAAAATCAGAGCATGAAGCCATTGGTGCAGTCATCAGTGAATTTGGCTCTATTGATGAGATCCTCCAAGAATTGGAACTTTCTCGGTCCTCTTTTGACGAAGAAGTCTGGGAAAACGAGATTGAACTCGATGAAGTGATTTCATTTTGGAACCAAGTTCGTCGTTTCTCCCTTTTTCTTTCAACAGGAATTGCTAGTTGTATCTTAGCTGTAGGAATGCTCGTATTTTTTGCTAATGGTATTAGCGAGATCATCGGTTTTCTAGCATTGTTTCTTCTGGTCGCTTTAGGCGTTGGTTTGATTATTACTACAAGTTTGAGCTATTCAGCTAGTAAGAAGAAACTAAATGATCGTCCCTATTCACAGCAAGTAAAAATCGAAGCAAGACAACAAACAGAAGCCTATGCGAAAAGTTTTCGAGTAGGACTAGTTTTCGGTATCATTTTATGTATCCTTTCGGTCACACCTATCTTGACGAATAGAGCTTTTGGCTTACCGATTGGATTCGCTTTATTACTTTTCTTTGCTTTCGTGGCACTCGGCGTCTTCTTTATCGTCTATGTCAGCATCATCTACACTTGGTTTTCAAAAGTGGCAGAAGGAACGTTCTTTATCTCAGATGAAGATGAGCCTGGACCGCGAGCGTCTCAACATATGTATGGCGACTCAGCGGAAATGATTCGTTTATTTGAACGTTTATACTGGCCGGGCATCTTCATCGTTTACATGGTTTGGTCCTTTATGACCCGAAGCTGGGCTTACTCTTGGCTCATCTTTGTATTAGGCGGTGTATTGGAAGACTATTTCCTTGAAAGATTGAAACGTAAATAACTTCTCAAGCGCGGTCGGGGCCGAAGTGTTTAGCATCAAGAACTAAGGCGCAATCCACGAAAATTGTTTTTCAGATTTTTATGGATTGCGCCTTAGTTTTCGAAGAGGTTACTTTTGCTCCCGCCGTTTATGCGTTTTTTATGTGGTGCAAGAGATCGAATGTCCCAGAGACTTTTAAATTTTCTAACTAAAAGCTTTTGTTATGTCTTTGACCACGTTCGCTGCCTTATCGACCCATTCTCCTTTTGCCGCATCAGTTAATCGATCGGTATACTGTTTTGTCCTATCTTTTAATTCTTGGTTTGTGAGATCTCGCGTGACTTGGATCGTCTTCTTTTTTGTATCTGAACTGGCACGGCTATGACTAGCAATAAACCAAGTAATCAATGCTTTTTCTAGTCCCCTTATTTGCTCATCAAACATTGCTACCTTTCCCTTCCATTTATTGATTTTTATGATTTAATTTAGCTAACTGATAGTTTTGCTGATTTTCTGCTAATTCGTCTTCAATCCTATGTAATGCTTTACGTACAAGATATTGCCCTTCTTCGCTTGCCTCATTGATCAAGCGATACGCGATACGAGGATCGATAGTTCCTCCGTCTAAAAATATTCGTTGAGTCAGCGGGATTTTTTCTCCTAATTGATCTAAGTAGCGTGTAAATGAACGTTTTTCTACTTCAAGATCCGCTATTTTATTCTCTAATTCATCTTTCTTGTGCCAATAATCTTCTTCGATTTTTTTCATTTCTTTCGACTCATTATTAGCCATCACTAAAATGTTCCTTTCTTGAATTGGCTCGCTAATTCACTATCCCATTGTATTTGCTGATCAATCGTCTGATTGATTTGATAGATCAGATCTTCGTAACTTGATTTGATCGAGCGAAGTTGATTCAACGCCGCTTCATAGTCAGTGACTGGTTCGATTAGTACGTGTTGTCGAGTCACCCCTCCTCGCTCTAACGCTTCTATTTGTTCCATCTCTGTAAGATTGCTTCCATATGAACGCGCATTAGCGATTGTATCTTGCCACAATTGATTCGCCTGATCGATGCCTGTTTGATAGACCGTCATCAGTTCAGTGATTTTTTCATCAATCGCTGTCTTCATTCCTGAAACAATGCTTTTCGCTTGAATTGCATCCAGATAAACTTCTTTAGCTGCCGACATTCCCCCTGTTTGTCCGCTCCATTCACTTTTAATACTAGCAATTGATCTTTTTTTCAATCGTCTTTGATACTCTGCTAATACAGTGCCACTGCCATTCGTTGTCAATAAAGCACCATCTTCCTCAAATTGGTAACCTCCCCACATATGTTGATCGATCGTGCGCCTCAAGCCTAGCCGTTCAGATAGTGGATAAACGATCTGCCCAACTGCCTTTTTGCCTCCCCCATATCCAATCGCAACTAAGTCTTTTGAGTCAATGTAATTCAAAAGACGATACTCTTCGGTCAAATAATCCGCTTGCCGTTTTTGCTCAGGCGTTAATACCTCATAGATATTCGGTCCCTGATACACATAGCCATAAACACGATCCGCATCACTTGAAGAAATACTCGCTAACGCATATTGCGCATTCATTGACCCTAAACAATGACCATAGACATTAAATTCAGCATTTGGATAAGCTTCCAATGTTTGTTGTAGTGTTGTCGCAGAAGATTGAAGCTGAGGCATCGCTGCTGCCCCACCACCATTGATCACCTGAAAAGCTGTAAAAATATTATTGTACTGCCAATCTAATTTGGTATCTAATGAAGAATCAAACGACGAACCACGATATAAAACTATGACTTCTTTTACGCTTTCCCTTTCGCTAAGAGGTGCTGATAAGGGAACATATTTGTCGGTAATGATAAAGGATTGTTCGCCGGTGATTTTGCTGTTGATGTGGGAGACGTAACCGATATTTAATTTATTACTATTAATTGAAAAAGGACTGTCCAAATCTAATTTTTCGTATTGCTTTTTTGCTATTTCAACTTTATCCTTTTCAGTATTCTTCACTGTCATCCATCCTTTCCTTTAATAATTTATCAAGTGCACTAGACCAACCTCCACTACCATTTTCCAGTTCGCCTAATTTCCCGTCTATCATATAGCGGTTTAAGATATTGAAAGTAAGTAGCTCATCATTATCATTGATAATCAGTTGTACACTAATTCCACCCATTGGATTTCTTTTTATACTTTCATAATCGATTTTATAACTTTGTATGACACCTTCCGCTGTTAGCGCCTTTGGTTCTATGTTTTTTAACCCTGTTTCAAAAATGATTTTTGCTTCTTCACTATTCACAACTCGAATCATTTCTTCTTCTAACTTCAAATGGTCCATATACATCGTTCCTCCAATCCATAATAGGCATATGCCAGTGATGATCAGTACGATTTGGCGCTTCTTGATCGGTTTTCGCTTCATAAATGACCTCCTTTTTTATTATGTCTATCATAATTTTGTTGTAAGCAGTACGTCACAGCTTTTATGTATGTTTCATTGATCAATCAGTGTATGGAATGACATGCCACATGATCTTCTTCTCTTTTTCCCATCTCCTCTTATTTAATTACGCCATTTCAACTGACTCTCACAAACATTCACCCTTTCTTTTTTATATATTTTTGATCTGTTACTTTTTCACATCAAGTATACATGATAAATCAGATAGTCTATTCTTCACCTCATAAAAACATGTTTTGACATCATCAACGTAGGTATTTTTCTCATTTTGCCTTTTCGTCTAATTCTTCGCACTCTTTTGTTCGTTCTATGTTCGATCAAATATTTTGCTAATGACTCTTTTGCATCGTATTAAAAAAATGGTATGATGAATAATTAGAAAGTGAGGTTTTTTGATGGAAAGTTGGTTATTTCTTGGGTTGATCATGCTGGTTGCCGTCCTTGCTAAAAATCAAAGTCTGATGTTAGCGACTGGTTTTATTTTACTTGTTAAGTTTATTCCTGCATCAAAAGATTTTTTGACATGGCTCCAAGGGAAAGGAATCAATATTGGCGTGACGATCATTACTGCGGCGATTTTAGTGCCTATTGCTACAGGTGATATTGGTTTAAAAGATTTGCTTGATGCGTTCAAATCACCTATGGGTTGGGTAGCGATCTTCTGTGGTGGCTTAGTTGCTGTATTGTCGTCTAAAGGCGTTGGCTTGATTGCGACAGATCCACAAATCACTGTGGCTTTAGTTTTTGGAACGATCTTAGGCGTTGTCTTTTTAAAAGGGATCGCAGCGGGCCCTGTGATTGCTTCTGGAATCGCCTATTGCATTCTCCAATTGTTTTCTTTTAATAAATAATGATGCATCTAGTGGTTGAGAAAAGGATAATTTTTTTGTTCGTGGTATACTAGTTTTGAGGTGATCGCATATGCAAAAACTAAAATATTTCTTTGGGACTGTTGGATGGTTTTTATTGGCTGTTCTATTGATTATTGGATTGACTTACTTACTATTTCCTGATTTGATCCAAAACGTTTTTGATGCCAATTTTTAATATACGTAACTATTTTTTCAAAACTCTATAAAAAAGTCGGAAAACTTGAAAGATCTTGGGATTATTCAAGTTCTTTCGGCTTTTTTTTGGCTTGGTGCTTCTTTTTTGTTATACTAGGTGTGAGTGCAACTCTTTTATGCAGGAAATTTTAAAAGAAGTGCGAAATGTTTGATTTAGAAGAAAGGAAGACGCTCGTGGAAACTTTTGAAGGTCTTTTGATTGATACGTATGTTTTACAAGAACAACCAATGATGTTGACTGGTTTGAATCTCCAACTTGAAGATCGGGTAATCAATTGTCTAATTAAAGATCGCTACTTGGCAAAATATGTTTTACGTTTACCTTTAAACAAATATGTATTGGAAGTTAGCGGGAAATGGAATCGCCGAAATCAATTAGTCATCAAACGAATGATGATCAAAAACATCGATGAATACATCAAAATCATTGGAACACCCGAATAGCTTATTTCCATGCATTCCAATTAGTTATAAAATAACTAATCTATGTTAACGTTATGATTCATTGATTTGAAGCAATCGTATCCCTTTTCAAAAAAAACTTTGCAAACGGTTGACTTTGTTATATACTATTTCAGTACCAAACATCCCATTCAATTATTTATTTACCAAGATAAATTAAACCACGTTTGGTTAAGCGCTCGTTGTCTCCCACAACAGCGCTTTTTCTTTTGTTTTCTTGTTTTTCTGCCACTCAGAAATCCACGCTCTCTGATATTTCTTACGTGTTAAGGAAAAAAACTTGTCATGTTGATATTGCAATGCGCGCTCGCATTAGGTATAATAATGAATGTTGAATTATGCGGTAACACGCGTAAGAACTTTACTTATCGGAGGTGAAACAAATGCCAAACATTGAATCTGCAATCAAACGTGTTCGCACAAGCGAAAACGCGAATGTAAAAAATTCATCTCAAACTAGTGCTATGCGTACTGCAATCAAAAAATTTGAGGATGCTGTAGCTTCAGGTGCTGACAACGTAGATGCGTTATATAAAGACGCTGTTAAAGCGATCGATATGGCTGAAACTAAAGGTCTTATCCACAAAAACAAAGCAAACCGCGACAAATCTCGTTTAAGCAAAAAAATCGCTAAATAAGGAAATCGGCCACGGCCGGTTTTTTTATTTGCTTTTTCTATACACAAATACGCACAGTTTGGCTGACCCTTCTGATGATCAACCGAACTGTGTGTATTTGTGTGGCTATTGTTTTACTTATTTTTTAATCTTTCAGCTGCTTGAAACACAAATAATTGAAAACTCAATTTCTTTTCGATCTGTCCACTTTTTACTTGATAGTCCATCTCGACTAATTGGTCGAACAATTGGACTAATGTTCGTTCATCAAACTTCCTAACTTCTTGCATCGCCAATTTTACCCGATAGGGATGGATTTTCAAAGTTTCCGCAATGTTGGCTTGTTGATACCCGATTTTGACTAAAAATTTCGTTTGGAGATACAATCGTAGTTGGGAGAGTAGGATCGCATTGATCTTGATAATCTCTTCCCCTTGTGTGACTAAATCTTCAAATAATCGCAGGGTATGTTCCGTATCTCCAGAAAGCATATATTGTGTCATGTCAAAGATATTATGTTCCAATGTCTTAGGCACTAATTCTTCGATTTCTTTCGCAGAGATTGCTGATTGATTCTGTCCATATAACATCAATTTATCTAATTCTGCCATCATTTTTGATAAGTCTAAATCAGTCAATCGTAAAAAAAGGTCAATTGCTTTACGATCTAGAGTAAGCGGTGTATTTTCTAATGTATTCAATAAATACTGTCGCACTTCTTTTTCATTCAATTGCTGAACATTGATCGATATCGCTGTTTTCTTCAATTGTTTCGTGACTTTTTTTCGTTCATCTAATTTTTCATAAGGCGCAAAAAAGACAAGTACGGTTGATTCAAGCGGTTCTTTTAAATAGTCTACTAAAAGATCTGTGTTTTGTTCGATACTGTTGCTGTTTTTTTCACCCGTCAAAAAATAAGGGTTTTCGACAAAAACCACCCGCTGATCACCGAAAAACGGTAAGGTTTCTGCTTCAGCGATTACGTCATCGATCGTTGCTTGAGTCATATCAAATCGCAGAAAATTAAGGTCATCTTCTCCTGATATTTGTATTTTCTTGAGGATTTCTGTACGCACTTGGTCTTGTAAAAACTTCTCCGTTCCTAAAACGAGATAACAAGGTGCGAGCTTTTCTTTACGAATTTTTTGTAGTTCAACTTGGATACTCACATCTCTCACCACTTTCCAATTTATCCTATCACGAGAAAACAAAAATTGCTAGTCTATCATTTTCTGAAGTCGGCCATTTTTTGTCCAAATAGGATGCCAATAAAAAGTGATCGCCCCATTTTTGTCTGTCCGATAAACTGTACTCTCTAAGCTTTCCAACGTTTCAAGAACTTCAGGATGTGGATGGCCATAGCGATTGTCAAGCCCGTTAGATAAAATCCCCACCTTCGGTTGTAAAGCAGCCAAAAACATAGGATGACTCGAACTACGACTCCCATGATGTCCTAATTTCACGATCTCCGCCCTTAATGTTGGGTAAGCATCCAACAGGTCGAGTTCCCCTTCTTGATCCAAATCCCCCAGTAATAAAAAGCGCTGCTTCTTATATGCGAACCAGAGAACCACTGAATCTTCATTTTTTCCTTGCCCTTCTTTACTTGGCATCAAAACGTACAAGTCAAAGCAAGCAGATATTCGATCTCCTTGCCTGACTTCTATGATCTTGGTTCCTAACTGACTCATTTTTATCAATCGTTTGCGAAACTTTGGATCTGTGGCAGCTCCCCAACCAATGTATATTTCTTCGATGATGAAATGTGACGAGAGTGTTTCCAATTCCCCGATATGATCAGCGTCATTATGTGTGAGAAATAGTTTTGTGATCGTGGCGATCCCTTGTCCTTTTAAATATGGAACGATATTACTTTCTGCATAAGGACGAGTAATACGTTGCTGCCACGCTTCTGTTTCAACATTTAATCTGCCCCCAGTATCGATTAAAATCACTTCTTGTTTCATCGGACTTTTTAGTAGGATACTGTCACCTTGTCCGACATCGATAAAGGTGAACGTAGTCGAGGCATCAAGGAATGGTATCAAGAAATAACTGAGGAGGAGTGATAATGAATAAATGATTTTTTTCCATGGCGGAATCGTGACGCTCTCAAACAAAAGTAAGAGGACGACAATACTCAATAAAACGAAATAAAAAGCGGGTTGCCCGATCGTCAGTGTGGAGAAATCAAAACAAGAGAGGAAGTCTTCAAAGAGAATCAAACACGATTCGAGGATTTCTAATAAGGACTGCGGAAGGATGTTGCCTGCTACAAAGAGAATGATCCCCCCTGGAAGAAGGACGTATTGGAATAATGGAATACCAAGTGTCGTGAATAAGCCACTTAAAAACGACCACTCATAGAAATACCAAGCACTTAAAGGTAATTGGATTGCACTTGTTTGGAATAAATAGAATAAACGATTGTTCCAACCTTTTGATGAGTAAGAAAATGTCATAAACAATAAACTCATCCATATACTTAATTGCGCGTCCATTTGAAGCAGGATCAATGGATCGAACAATAAAAGCAACCATAGATTCAAAGAAAAGCAATCAAACGTAGATAGTTTGATTGCTGCCAATTTAAGTATAAGCTTCAAAATAAATAAGCTCCCTGCTCTAACCACAGAAAATGAGCCTCCAGCTAATAGGATATACCCCCCTGTAAGCAATGTCAGTGGAAGAATCGTAATCGACAAAAGACAACCACTTCGTCGAAAAAGATAATACAAAAATCCTAAATAATAGTAGACATGCATCCCTGAAACTGCGAATAGATGCAGTAATCCAGTGGCTTTAAAAATTGATTCGGATTCGCGAAAAGAAGCATCACGATAACCGTAAAGTAACGCGTTGATATACATTCCTATTTTTTTAGGATAGCGTTTTTTCACATAATTGATTGCTTTTCCACGGAGGTCACGAAATAAAGTCACCCCTCCCCTTGTTGAAGGCAGGACTTGAAAATCATTTCCATGGAACTGACCACTAGTTCGTGATCCCTTCAGATAATTGACCGCATCAAATGCATAACGATTACGCAACGATTCAGGTGTCTGATAACTGCCAGTTACTCGAAGTTCGATCGGATACCCGCGAAAGTCTTCCCATTGGTGTGCTTCTGCTTTGGTTTTGGCTTGATAACTTAGCTGGACTTTTTGTTTCGTGGGGATTCTTTGCGCCTCGACAGTCAACCAGTCGCCATTCCGTTGAATTGTATCGGTCATCAATAGAAACTCTTCAGTTGTTCTTGTGTGATCAATCGAGGGAACCTCTGAATGAAGACAAGCAAACCAGACTGACAAACTGCAAAAACAACAAAGATAGATCACCGCTTGCTTGTGTTTGAATAGAACCAGAAGAAAAAGACCAGCAACGATCAAGCGAGACAGATCATGCTCCTTATAGTAAACGAAACATAAAATAACTGAAGACATTGCTGGTAAAATCAAGTAATTACGAACTTGTTCGCCAAATTGTTTAATCAAGTTCTCCCGTTGACTCTTGTTGAAGTTTAGCAAAATATTTCATATCTAAATTGACTTGATGGACGGATGCACCTAATTGAGTAATCAATGACTGTGCATAAGGGTCATTACGATAATCATGCAAGTAGTGGATTTTCCTGATTCCAGCTTGAAGCAATGCTTTCGTACATGCCAAACATGGAAAATGAGTGACATAGATCTCTGCTCCTTCTGTAGGAACTCCGAGTTTTGCACATTGGAGTAACGCATTCATTTCTGCATGGATCGTTCGTAAACAGTGACCATTCACGACATAGCAACCTTCGTCGATACAATGAACATCCCCACTCACTGCGCCGTTATACCCCCCCGCAATGATTCGTTTTTCTCTAACTAATGTGGCACCTACTTCTAATCGTGTACATGTACTTCTTAATGATAATAATACGGCTTGTGCCATAAAATACTGATCCCAAGGAATTCGTTCATTGCTCATAATTTGTCACCTCATTGGTTTATTCTATTGTAATTGTAACGAAGTTTTTCAGTTTTTCAACTGTCTTTTCGCCAAATCCCGATATTTCTTTCAAACTTTCAATTGTTTGGAAGGAACCGTTGGCTTCGCGATAATTGATGATCTCTTGTGCTTTCATTGCTCCGATTCCTGGAAGCTCCTGCAATTCAGCAAGACTGGCAGTATTAAGATTGACTTTCTTCTCCTCTGGTTGTTCTTTTGCCTTTACTTCCTCTATGAACTGAGGCATCTCTTCGCCAACTTGGGGAATATAAAGCACTTGTTGGTCCGAAACTTTTGCAGCGAAATTGATTTGTTTTTCATCAGCGTGTGCAGTCAATCCTCCTGCTTTTTCAATGATATCAAACACACGTTCCTCGTCGGTAAATGCGTATATTCCTGGTCGATGGACATTGCCTTTCACGTCTACATACATGATTGGGTCGTTTGTCGTTGTTCCAGTTGTCGCAGTCTTTTGGTAACTATCCGAGCTTGTCGCGGTTACCAACGGTACGTTACTAGATTCATTGATCTTAGTTGGACTGATCTGACGGTATACGCCCACTCCTACTATCATACTAACTGATACACTGCATATAAAAAATAGAATGAGGCGTTTTGGCGAATCAAAGATTTCTTGAACTATTTTCTTCATTAGTATTCTTTGCTATTTCATTTTCCTTTCTAAAAAATAGTGAAAAAACATCTGCACCGCGATGTTCCTTCACTATTAGATACGCCTCAAATGATGATTTCTTTTATTTTTTATATCCAGGGTTTATCTAGTTGGTTCTATCCTTGGTTTTGGCTTCAAACTTGGAGAAGGCGGAGCTGGTGGTCGATTTTCCCCTGACTTACTCATTGCTGCTTGTTTGGTCATGCCAAATGAACGTTTGTCCGAGGCATTATGACTATTAAAAACCATACGGTCGGACTTCCCAGATCCGTTCTCTATTTCCCAGATCCGTTTTTTCACCGATTGCACAGCGCCTTCTCCAGATAAATTTTTTGACGAAATAAGTCCTTGATTGATCGCAGATTTTACTTCTCGAAGTTTCGTATCACGTCGTTCAAACTCATCTTTCAATAAATTTTTTTTCCCATTATTTTCTTGCAACTCTGAAATTGGTGATAACCGTCTTGGTTGTTTGATTTCTTGCTCATGGTGACCAGTAAAGGCTACCTCGCCATGAACGGAAGGATTTCTATGGTGTCCAGTTATAGGTTTTTCGATTCGTTTCTCTTTATTATGAGAAACTTCAATATTTAATGAAACTTTCTCCCCATTGTCCTCTCGTCGGATTACTGCGTAAATGACGGGGTCATCTTTTCTATTGATAGTTATCTTGCGCGACTTCTTGCTTTCTCCACCTTCCTCTAGGAAAGAAAGGGTACTGTAGTGTAATTCTTCTTCTGTTTCAGGTTGACGCCATTTTTTTTGCTCCGAAGGTTGCGCTCGAAACTGTTCTCTTAGTTCCAACCCGCGAGTCGTAGGGATAGATTTCGCTCTTGAAGCTAAGTACTTGATTTCATCAACGATTTCTTTTGGATCCATCCATACATCTTTATCAACAATCGATTGTATATATTCTGATTTAAAATATTTACTGTTCAAATCCTTTAGTGTATTCTCATATTTTTCAGGCTCTTTATTCTTACGCCTAAGAATAAAATTGAAAACTCTATTCGCTTTGCTCAACTTTTTCTGTCGAAATTCTGCAAGTAAGCGTCTGGTCCACAACACACCGTTTCGATGTTTTGGCAGTTGATCTTTCGTTTCTTCCAGTTGTTTGTCAAAATCAATTAATACACGTTTAAAATCTGCTGTTTTTCGCAAGTGTCCAAAATTTTTTTTATACCTTTTATCTGAGTAATGTTCTCCAATATCGAATGATGATTGGCGATTGCTTGGTTGTTCCATGTTTTCCTTGCCCCTTTCTAACTCTTTTTTTATTATGGTAGCAAACTTACTTAAAATTACCTACAAAATAACAAAACGTTTTTTTGTAATTATTGAAAAAAAAGAAAAAGAGGGGACATTAGCCCTTTCGTACCACCTAAACCGAATAAACGGCGGGAACAGATAGAACCTCTTCGAAAAATAATGCGCCACTCACAAAAATTTAAAAAACAATTTTCGTGGATGGCGCATTATTTGTTGAGGCTAAACATGTCTTGACCTCGCTTTAAAATATGAGTACAAAACATACAAATCGATAAATCGTTTATTTCATGTTCTCAAGATACTCTAAGGCATCTTGCACTGTTTTGACCGGAACGATCTTCATTGATGTATTGAGTTTTTTAGCCGCAGCTTTGGCTTCTTCATAGTTCGTTTTGATATCTGGATTTTCTTTTTTCACTTCCTCAGAAATCGTATCATCTGGCGCAAAAAAGATATCCATTCCTGCTTCGTCTGCACTTGCCACTTTTTTATCGATTCCACCGATTCGTCCCACTTCACCTGCACTATTGATTGTCCCTGTACCGGCTATTTTTTTCCCTTTACGGATGTTTTGATGGGTCAACTGTTCATAGATCTCCAAAGTAAACATCAAGCCTGCTGAAGGGCCACCGATTGAACCAGAATTGATTGCCACTTCTGTGTCTGTGGCGATTTCTGTATGGTCGGTCAACGTGATCCCGATTCCTGGTTTTTTATCTGTCGATAACTCGATCAGTTTACCTGAAACTTCTTCTTCTTTGCCATTGTGGATGAAGGTGATTGTGACAACCTGTCCTACTTCCTGTCCTTTCACGTACTCCATAAATTCTTCCGCACTCTTGAAACTCATCCCATCTACTTTCGTGACTGTATCGCCAACAGATAGTTTCTTGTAAAAACTCGAATTTTTTTCGACGCCCATGACATAGACACCTTTGAATTCCATCGTATACGGAATATTCGCTAGTTTCAAGGCTTGCTCAATGGCGGCATTTTGTGAGGATTCCATATAATATTTTTGCATCTGATTATATTCTTCATTTGTCGCTCCACCAGTCAACTCTTCTTCACTGATAACATCTTTGAAATCTGACAGCAGTGCGGAGACGACACCAAATCCTGTTGCTCTTCTGATTCCTACCGAAGTGAGAGAGAAAGAGCCCGATTCTTTATCTTCTTGATCATTGACTGTGATCATATCTTTAAGATCAATCGTGGCACCTGGAGCCTCCACGTAATAGGGTAAAGGAACAATGACAAAGCCTGCTAATAACGTACCTAAAAGGATTACGGATAATGTTTTCCACCATTTCTTATTCTGCATCACTTTCACGCTTTCTAACTAATGCTTCGTTGATCACAGTAGGTAAATAGGTGCTCACGTCCCCACCAAAATAAAGAACCTCTTTAAGCATACTTGAGCTGATATGGCTATACTCTGGTTTTGCCATAAAGAGCACCGTCTCCAATTCATGACTCAAATGATGATTCATTTGCGCAATGTCACGTTCATATTCAAAATCTTTGAAGCTGCGAACACCTCGAACCAGCGCTTGAACACCTAATTCTTTTGCCGTCGTCACTGTCAACTGTGTCTCTTGGTGGATCACTCGGACATTTTCTAAGTGTGCGACTGCTTGTGTGATCAATTCCAAGCGTTCCTCAGCCGTGAACAATGTTTTTTTTGATGTATTGATAAAGATACCGATGATCACTTCATCAAACAACTTCGCAGCTCGTTCGATCGTGTCTAAATGTCCCATAGTCAATGGGTCGAAACTCCCTGGAAATAAAGCTCTTCTCATTTATATTTCCTCTTTTCTATAAATGGTCACCGCAGAGATGCCATAGGTCTGCTCTTTGATTTGTTGAAAATTTCCTATTGTCTCAGGAAGCTTCACTGACTTATCTGTTTCGCATACGATCAAGGCAGCATCCTGAAAAAGAGCCAATTCTTCCATACGTTCAATTTGATCGACGATTTTTTGTTTAGCATAAGGTGGATCTAAAAATAGAATATCAATCTTTTGATCTTCTTTCGCCAGTGACTCAATCGCTTTATCAGCATCTAATTTCATTGTATTGAATTTGTTCGGTTCTTTTGTGATTTCAATATTTTCTTTGATTATTTTTAGTGCTTGATAGTTTTTCTCCACGCAGATTGCGTAGCTACAGCCTCTGGAAACTGCTTCGATCGCTAGACCCCCGCTTCCTGAGTAAAGATCCAAAACGACCTCTCCATTAAAATAAGGACCGATCATGTTGAATATCGACTCTTTGACTTTATCAGACGTCGGTCGAGTATTTGGCCCAGCTAAACTTTTTAAACGGCGACCGCCGTAATCTCCTGAAATTACTCGCATCTACTCACTCCTTGAAACATACTGTTATTAGTATACCAAAAAAATAGACTTGATTCCGACTAAAATCGTCAATTCTCAAGTCTATTTTTTCTTAATTTAACTTTTTATAACTATTCAAAATCTTTTTATCACATTTTCTTTATTTTCGTCGATTTTATTAACTATAACGCTTGACTCTCTTTACTAGAAAACGTGATCAGCTAAGCGGATCTTGGTGTTTAATTCTTCGATCTCGAAGCCTTCTTTTTTTGTATCCGCCTTTTTACCGATTTTTTCAGCAAAATTCATTTCGATATCTGGTCGATAAGAACGTTCGACATTTCGTACGAAATGTAATTTCTTGATCCTTTCTTCCGTTTGTTCATAGTTGTCTTCATTTAAATACATGATCACATACTTCATTTTACGAGAGACATAATGCACTAATCCAAATTTGCGAAGATTTTTCAATTGTTTTAAACTATATACCCACACGACTAACCCTCGCCGATGTGTTTGTTCAAATTCTTTATTTTCTATGTCCATGGCAGTTTCCTCCGCACCCTTCACTTTTTTCAAAAAATGGACTACCTGCACTGATTTTGATCTCTGTCGAAATCGTATGTGCAAGTTGTTTTCCAATGGAATCTAGTATCTTTTGTAATTCTGTTTCACTTATTCGAAAAGCAGCTACTTCCTCATTTAGATCCAACTGCCTTTTGGCTTGGCGTACAGTTCGTTGTTTTTCACGAAACTCCGGAATGTACTTTCCATAAGGTGAAATTTCTTCAAATGCTTGTCTGCTTGCAATAAAATCATTTTTTAACTGGTTGACGTTGATAGAAGTTTCCATCTCTTTTTTAGTTTTGAGATATTGTTCCATCATTTCACTTGTTACAATCGTTTGAACAAGCTGATGACACTGGTCCTCCAGTTCAAACAACTCCTCATTGATTATCACTACTTTCACTAGTCTCCTCTTTTTCCTTCATTAAGACTAACATGTTTTCTTTCGAAAACGCAACGCCTAACTGTGTTGTTTCTTTTTCCAAGAATCGATCATGATAATAAGGATCAGTATATAACAATAAAACTGAAAAAGTCGGATCAATGATTGGATGCATGAAAATTCCTGTTGTTTGATCTAATTGTCGTTTTTCCACTAAGCGATTGATTTCATCATTTGACAACGTAAATTTAACTGTAGTTTGCGAAGTCTGTGTTGCCATTTGCCACTCTGCCAAACGATTTTCTGCCAACCATTCTTCTGGTTGTTCGATAAAGTCTGTTAACAGTACATTCGTTTGGATCATAAAATCTGGAGAGTAATGATAATCAGGCAGTTCAGCTTCTTGGCGTAATCTCGTCAATACTCGAGTGATGACACGCTCTCTTGATTGATTGATACTTTCCCAGTCTGCTGAACTATCCATTTCGTAGTGGGGCAATCCCTCTCCAAAGACCTGGTAAGGCATTAATTTCAATAAGCTTTTCTTATTTAAATAAACTGTTGAAAATAATCCACCTGTGTCTTGATCAAAGAAAAGCATCGCAAATGTACCGTTATCAAAAGCAATCAAGGGACGATAATTCATGTCTTCTTCAGTTAACTCGATTCCGACTTCTGTCTCTTCATACTCGAATGTGAAGTTCGGAAAAATCGTTGTAATCTCTGTCAGATCCTGCATAGTCATGCCAACGGCAAATGGTGTCAAACTAGTTGCGTTCGCATTTAAAACTTTGATAGCCTCCACTCGGTCATTTTGTATATTTGCTTCAAGTACGATTTGTTGAATTGGATCTTGATAATATCTGATCTCGAAGCCGAATCCGCTCGTCAAACGATCTTTAGGAGAACCAATCTCTGCTTCTAATTCGGTGACTGATCGACCAATATATGTAGAAAAGCCAGTCGCATTTAGCTCCTGGTATTTCCAAGACGTTACCTGATTTTGATTTCCTATCAGTTGTTGGTCTTGCGTGGATGTTTCAAGTTTGGGAGGGAACACTACTGGCTCCAAATATAAAGCCGACGTGACGAATAGTAGTGTTGCTATAAATAGACCTAGTCGTTTCAAATGTTCCCTCTCCTTTCTTATTTTTCTGTAACTTCGATCAATAGATCTCCTGAAGAAATGGGGTCGCCAGCAACAACATAGAGATGTGCGATTTCTCCATCGAATGGTGCTTCAATGGCCGTTTCCATCTTCATTGCTTCAGTAACCATCAATGTATCGCCTCTTTTGACCGTATCGCCTTTTTTCACCAAGACGTCTAAAACTGAACCGGACATCGTCGCACCGATTTGTTCGCGATTGGTTGGTTCTGCTTTTCGTCTAGTTTTTACCGCACTGACGATCGACGTATCTTTGACGGTGATTTCTCTTCGTTGACCGTTCAAATTAAAGAATAACACACGATTCCCTTCAATATCAGGTTCACCGATCTCATCTAAACGAATGATCAGGATCTTGCCTTTTTCGATTTGAACGTTGACCGTTTCCCCTAAACGAATCCCTTGGAAGAAAGTCGGTGTATCCAGTAATGTGACATCGCCAAATTGATTATAAGCGGTTTGATAATCCAAGAAGACTTGTGGATACATCAAGTAACTCAAGACTTCTTCTTGTTTTGGTTCATAGCCGATCTTTTTAGCTAATTCTGCTTTGACTTTTTCGAAGTCTACTGTTTCAGCGAACAAGCCTGGACGTTCGGTGATGGCTGGACGACCTTTCAAAATGATCTTTTGGAGTTTTTCTGGGAACCCACCTACTGGTTGGCCTAATTCACCTTGGAAGAAGGTAACGACTGATTCCGGGAAACTCAATGTCTCGCCTTTTTCGTAAATGTCTTCTTCGCTCAACTCATTTTGGACCATGAACAAGGCCATATCGCCTACAACTTTAGAAGAAGGCGTAACTTTGACGATATCACCAAACATCAAGTTTACTGTGTGGTACATTTTTTTGATATCATCCCAACGATGACCTAAGCCAACTGCTTTGGCTTGTTGTTGTAAGTTCGAGTATTGTCCACCTGGCATTTCGTGCATATAAACTTCAGTTTCAGGTGCATTCAAGCCATTCTCAAATGGTTTGTAATACATGCGAACATCTTCCCAATAGTGATTCAACTGTTGCGCATTTTCAATATTGATTTCTGGTACACGTGGACCATTGACCAAAGCGTAATACAAACTGCTCATACTTGGTTGGCTAGTATTTCCACTCATCGCACTCATCGCTACATCAACGATATCGACACCCGCTTTAGTTGCTGCTGAGTAAGTGATGATGCCATTGCCACTCGTATCATGTGTGTGTAAATGGATTGGTAGATCCGTTGTCGCCTTCAATTCACTGATCAAGCGATAAGCAGCTTGCGGTTTCAACAGTCCTGCCATATCTTTGATTGCGATCAGATGAGCGCCTAACTGTTCCAGCTCTTTTGCCATGTCCTTATAATATTGCACATTGTATTTCGCACGACTTGGATCATTGATATCACCTGTGTAGCAAATCGTCGCTTCTGCAATTTTCCCTGTATCACGAACGGCTTGGATACTCTTTTCCATTTGCGGTACCCAGTTCAGACTGTCAAAGATCCTGAAGACATCGATGCCTTGTGTCGCTGCTTCTTTGATAAATTCAGCGATCACGTTGTCTGGGTAGTTGGAGTAGCCGACAGCATTCGATCCTCTAAAGAGCATTTGCAATAAAGTATTTGGCATCAAGGAGCGAATCTTTCTCAGGCGTTTCCATGGATCCTCATTCAAGAAACGATAGGCGACGTCAAATGTCGCACCGCCCCACATTTCGCTTGAAAACAGCTCAGGAAGCCCTTCACCAGTCAATCGCGCGATTTCTTTAAAATCTTTTGTGCGCACACGAGTAGCCAATAAGCTTTGATGGGCATCTCTAAACGTGGTATCTGTCAATAACACATTTTCTTGTTGTTTGACCCAATCCACTAATGCAGAAGCGCCGTCTTTGTCTAAGACATTTTTTGCTGTGATGTAATCCGGACGAGTGATCAGCTCTTTTGGCATACGTGGTGCATCGTAATATGGTTTTTCACCACGTTCGATGCCAGGGAAACCATTTACTGTGATTTCTCCGATGTATTTCATCGTTTTATTTCCACGGTCACGTAAGCGTGGGAAGTCAAATAATTCATTGGTACTATCGATGAACGTCGTTTTAGCTTGTCCTGATTGAAATTCTGGGTGCAAGATGACATTCAACATAAATGGAATATTTGTTTTCACTCCACGGATACGGAATTCTCTCAAGCAACGTTCCATTTTTTGGATCGCTGTTGCAAAATCAGCCGCATGTGTACAAACTTTTACTAAAAGCGAATCAAAATATGGGGTAACGATGTAACCTGCATAGGCATTCCCTACATCTAAGCGGACGCCCATCCCACCTGGTGAGCGATACGTATCGATCTTACCAGTATCTGGTAGAAAGTTACTCAATGGGTCTTCCGTTGTGATCCGACATTGGATGGCTGAACCTTTGATTTTTATTTCACTTTGCTGTGGCAATCCGATTTCTTTATGCAGATCTTTTCCTTGTGCAATCAATAATTGCGTCGTCACGATATCGACATCCGTAATCATCTCAGTAATCGTATGTTCAACTTGGACACGTGGATTGACTTCAATAAAATAAAATTCGTCATTTTCCACTAAAAATTCGACTGTCCCTGCATTGACATACCCCACATGCTTCATCAACTGGACAGCAGCCTGACAAATACGTTGACGCTGTTGCTCATTCATCGAAACGCAAGGAGCGACTTCTACGACTTTTTGATGACGCCGCTGGACTGAACAATCCCGTTCAAATAGATGGATGATGTTTCCATGGGTATCCCCTAAGATCTGGACCTCGATGTGTTTCGGATCAGCGATATACTTTTCAACATAGACTTCATCACTACCAAAAGCAGCTTTCGCTTCACTTTTTGCACGTTCATATCCTTCACGAGCGCCTTTTTCGTCATATGCTACACGCATCCCACGACCGCCACCGCCTAATGCTGCTTTGATCATCACGGGATAGCCATGACGTTCAGCAAATGATAAAACTTCTTCAATTGACTCTACTGGACCATCTGTCCCAGGGATCGAAGCGATACCAGCTTCGATTGCTGCTGTTTTTGCTTTGATCTTATCGCCAAAAATATCAAGATGATGAAGTTCTGGCCCAACAAAAGTGATGCCTTCTTCTTTGCACCGTGTGGCAAAGTGTAAGTTTTCAGATAATAATCCGTAACCGGGATGGATCGCGTCCGCTCCACTAGCCTTAGCAATCTCAAGAATCCCTTCAATATCAAGATACGCATCTATCGGTCTTTTTCCTTTACCAACTAGATATGCCTCATCCGCTTTAAAGCGATGCACGGAATATTCATCTTCTTCTGCATAGACACCTACAGTTTGGATCCCTAATTCTGTACAGGCACGAAATACCCGTACAGCAATTTCTCCTCTGTTAGCTACCAAAACTTTTCTCATCGAATCACTCCTACGTCAATTTTAGTAAATACCTAAACTCTTACGTTTCTCATCTGCGCTGATATTCAGGACGAAACCTACGCAGATCGAAAGCATCAGCAAACTCGAACCACCTTGACTCAAGAATGGGAATGTGATCCCTGTCAATGGGATGATCCCAGTGATCCCGCCAAGGTTGACAAATACTTGGATCAGAAACATCGAACCGATTCCGATACATAGCAAAGAATTAAATGGATCTTTTGAGCGGATACCCACTAAGATGATACGCGCAATCATGAACATCAATAAAGCTAAGATCAAAATACCCATGATCACTCCTAATTCTTCTACTACGATGGCATAGATAAAGTCGGTTTGCGCTTCTTGTAGAAATCCTTTTTTCTGGATACTATTCCCTAATCCGCGACCGAATAGACCACCGTTGAACATCGCATAATAACCATTCACCATTTGGTGTCCGTTATTCAATTCATCAGTAAAAGGGTTTTGAAAAATCTCAAAACGATGATAAATATATTGTAGGCGACCAGGGAAAAGTTTCCCTTGGGTCACGTTGATCAACCAAATTGTTACTATACTAAAAATGATTCCTCCGACACCGACGATCAAGGTGTAAAAATAATTGACGCCGCTAGCTAATAGTAACACGATGATGATCAAAAAAATAACCGTTGCATTCCCAAAATCGGGTAGACTTGCCACTAACACTGTCAAGGCAAGTACTAACAATAAAGGTCGTTTGACCGTTGCAATGAAGTTTTTTTGCACACTCATTTGTCTCTGTGACAAAGTAAAGGAAAGATACCAGATGGCAATGATCTTTAGGTATTCGGCGGGCTGGATAGAAAATCCGGCAATTTCAAGCCAACCTTTTGCACCATTACGTTCTTCCCCAAAAAATAAGACGATCAATAATAAAATCGTCAAGACTGCGATAGCCGCCATGATCAATCGCTGATTTTTCAATACACCGATTTTCATTTTGTATAGGAGTGCAATAACGATCAAGCTAAGCACCCAAAAAATACTTTGATTGATGACTGATGACGCTGGATTGCTCCCATTTGCTAATAGCAAGTAGGAGGTGGAGCTATAAACCATGATCAACCCGATGATACATAAAATCAAATATGGAATCAAAATACTGTAATCCAACAGATGCCTTTTTTTCACTTTATTCGGCAAGCTTATTCCCCCTTGCCACTTTCTTTTTTATCATAATTTTCTCGGTAAACTTCATTGTATAAGTGATTCAATTGACGTTCTAACTCACTGAGCATCAGTTGCCCTTCTTTTTTTTCAATGATCCCTACACGTATCGCAAAACTCACTTGTTGAGAAAATCCATACATTTGTGTATCGACTACCTCTTCAAAGGCTTTACACTGCGAGATACAAAGACTGTTTGTTTGATTTTGGATCAAACGCTTGATGCGATCTGCCTCATCAATCAACACATTGAGTGCCGTCTCTTTTGAAAGAGAATCCATTTGCCTTTCCCTCCATTTCTAAGTTCATTCATTATAGCATATTTTACGCGATAACTGGGCAAGAACCTAGATTTATCTAGGCTTTTTTTAGGTTTTTTAACTGTCACTTGGCGGAGCGCTTTCTTGGAAATTTTTGATTGCCAGCAAGAACATTTCACCGTACTTATCAAGCTTGCTTTGCCCTACCCCTTTGATTTGGAGAAGTGCCAATCGGTCATTTGGTCGATGCTGACTCATTTCTTTGAGTGTCGCATCTGAAAAAACAACATACGGCGGAACACCTGCATCAACAGCTAAATCAGTCCGTAACTGGCGTAATACTTCAAATAGGCCATCTGTTTCGTCATGCGACAATTGTTGCACTTTTTGGGGTTCCTTTTTGTGGACAGTTACTTTTCCCATAAGCACTTGCACCCCAAGATCGCTGACTTTCAAAATTGGGTATTCACCACTAGCCGCAAGTAAGTAGCCACTTGAAATCAGATAGTCGATCAACTGTAATATATTTTTTTGTGACAGATTCCTTAGTAGACCATACGTAGACAATCGATCAAACTGTAACTGTTTGATTTTCTGATCTTTTGATCCGGCAAGGACTTTCATCAGTAATTGTTTTCCGTAGTTCTCACCCATTCGTTTCAAACACGACAAAACCATTTGCGTTTCTGTGGTCACATCGATCAGTTCACGATCATCAAGACAGTTGCCACAACGCTGACAAGGCTCACTTGCTTCCCCAAAGTAAGAAAGAATATATTGTTGCAGACAGGATTCGATATGGACGTATTCAGTCATTGCTCGGATCTTGTCGTATTCCTTATGTTTTTGTGCCTCCTCACGTTGCGATTGTTGAACAAAAAACTTTTGGACTTGCACATCTTGTGGCGCAAATAGCAAAATGGCTTCACTAGGTAAGCCATCTCTTCCGGCACGACCAGCTTCCTGATAATATGCTTCTAATGAACCTGGTATTTGGTAGTGAATGACAAAACGAATATTACTTTTATTGATCCCCATTCCAAAAGCGTTTGTTGCTACTAATAGCTGGATACGATCATAGAGGAAAGCTTCTTGCATTTCCGTCCTTTCACTTTCTGAAATACCGCCATGATATCTGCCAACGGAAAAACCAAATTTTGCCAACAACTGATATAGTCGATCTACTTCTTTTCTAGTCGCGGCATAAATGATGCCTGATTGATTTTGATTCACTTTTAAATACTCGACCAAATATTGCTCTTTTTTTTGATCTTTGATAACCTGCAACCTCAGATTTTCTCGTGCAAATCCAGTTTGAATATGGTTCTTTTCAGGGATTTTTAAAAGTCTTTTGATATCTGTTGCTACAGGGACAGTAGCAGTTGCTGTCAAGGCTACGATGGGCGGACGCTGAGGAATACCTTCTAAACATTTCGCCATCTGCAAATAACTGGGTCTGAAATCATGCCCCCATTGCGAGATACAGTGGGCTTCATCAATGGCAATCAAGCGAACGGACCAACGATTCATCGCTTGGATAAAATCAGGCATGATAAAACGTTCTGGTGCAACATATAACAATTGATACTTTTCTTCATCTAATGAACGAAAACGTTGTGCCACTTCATATCCTTCTAATGAACTATTAATAAACGTAGCAGCGATCCCCAGTTGATTCGCAGCATCCACTTGATCTTTCATCAAAGAGATCAAGGGAGAAACGACGATCGTCACCCCTTCCAATGCTAGCGCAGGTAGCTGATAACATATTGATTTTCCGCTTCCAGTCGGCATGATACCCAAGACATCTTCTTGAGCCATGATTTTTTCAATGATTTCTTTTTGGCCTGGGCGGAAAAGCTCATATCCAAAATATTTTTTTAATAACTGCTCCACATGCGCCCTCCTCGATTTCTGTTTGTTTTTACAATTTCAAGTTTCACTTCTTTCATCTAACTATTAATTACGCATTTTCTCAAATGATTCATCAGACATGTACTATCTATTCTACTTCTGTCTGCTCATAAGAGCAAGCCTAACTCTGTGAAACAAAACACCATTTGTGAAACCAAAAACAGAGTGCTTTGAGTTTTTTAAAAGTTCTTTAAAAAATTCATCTTGCCGTTCTTGCTTTCATTTTTTGTTTCTTTAAGTTCTCCACAGCTAATGATTGACTTCCTATTACGAGAATTTTGTTTTTTGCTCATAGGATTTATTTTTATATTTCTTGTCCGTGACTCCTTTAGTGATCATAAAAAAACAGTTGAAAGAATGCCAAAGTAATTATCACTTCGCTCTTTCAACTGCTTCGTTGTCATTTTAACTATCCGTTACTGTTTATCAAACGATTTCTTAGACATTTTTCGTTTCCAAAAAACAAATCCTACTATTAGTAAGAAACATGCACCAATATATGGCAGTACTCGATTGATGGTTTGATTGGTTTGTGGCAATTTACTCTCATCACCTTCGGCTGCGGAACCCTCACCTAATCCAGTCTCTGCTGAAATTCCATCTGCATCTGGATCGTTGGATGTACCAGTACCATCTTCTGCACTAGCGTCCTCTTCTCCTGGCGCTGTTTCTTGTCCAGGTTCAACGATTTCATATGAAGATTCTGTACGAGTAGATAAACTCCCATAACTCCGATCCACTTTGACATCGAGAGAAACAAAACGACTGCCAATAGTTTCTGTATCGATTTCAGATGTTCCATCTAAAGAAACAGTATAGACGTTTTTAGGTATTACACGCCCATTGACTTTCACTTCTTTTACTAACGATTTCAGGTCAACTCTTTCAGTGCCTTGTGCAAAAGAAGGCTGAGCAGGTTCAACTGTTAACTCACCTGTAGGCTCAAAACCATAATCTGTTACCTTATAATACGCGTAATTACTGCCATAGGTGTAGTTTCGTTCGCTCTCTTCTGCCATCAATAAATTGTTACTAGTATCTACGTGATAAACCTTCACGATATCACCTGGGGTCACCGCTAGTGATTTACCAGTATTAAAACGTGAAATGGCTTGCTCGATTGTTTGTGTGCCACGAACCTCGTATTGATATTTGCTTTGCTTACGTTCGTTGAGAATTTCGATTCCATAATATACTTCGGTGTCATCGTATTCATTCACTCTATTCTTCAACACTGTTTGATCGGTTCCTTGGACAGATTGGATTTCGATTTGTTTGCTGTTTTTAAGTAGTCCAAACGATCCAACCGTTTCACCTTTACGATTTTTTAAATGGATCGTGCTGCCCCATTTCACTTCATATGGCACTTCAATGTCAGTCGAAGAAACTCCATCTGCAGTTGATACTTTTACCGTTACTGTTTTTTCTCCTGTCGTATGGGTATCAAACGCTCCCGTTTGTTCTACTTTATATAGTTCTGAGTTCAAACTCTGTCCGTTGAATGCAACATTGTCAATCAACGTTGTCACGTCTACCTCACTGGTATCCTCACCTAATACGAGTTCCTGACTAGCAACATCTGCGTAAATCAACGTAATCGGCTCAAACTCGCCATTATTGACTTCATAATAAGCGTAATTTAACCCAGCTGTATAGTTTTTGACGATGTCATCCCACATCAGTAAGTTCTGGTTATCTGTTTCTGCATGGTAGACACGGAAAATGTCTCCTTCTTCCACAGGTAATGATTGCCCATTATTGAACCCTTCGATTGCTTGACGAACCGTTTGATTACCTGCCACTTCATAAGTATATTTGATGTTATCGGGAAATAAACTATTGGCTTTATTTTTAGGATCTGCTAGGATATCGATTCGATAATAGGCATTACGACCATAAGCAGGATTGACTGGCGCATTAAGTTCTGTTTCATCTTCGCCTTTTGTGGCATAGATAGCCAACTGGTCATTTTGATCAAGCAGACTAAAAGAACCGACGATCCCTCTTTTCCCTTCTTTTTCTTCACCTTTTAGAATAAATGTACTTCCCCATTTGACTTGATAAGGCAGTTCAAGTTGTACACTAGATAAACCATCGTTCATTTTCACACGCATAGCGACGTTTTTATTCCCAATCGTTTTCGTATCGATTTCTGAACGTCTCTCAATTGTGTATTCCTCTGGATCAACTGTTTTGCCGTTGATCGTCACACGATCAATTAATTCAGCATCAGCTACAGTAGTTACATCTTGTGCGAGATAAAAGGCTTTATTAGCTGTATGGACTTCCATGACTGGCATTGCTTCAAAACCATATGTCGTTACTTTGTAATACGCATAATCTGAACCATACGTGAAGTCCTCTTCTAGTTCATCGACCATCAGTACCGAGCTACCAGGAGATTTTTGGGGGTGATAAATTTTGATCACATCATCTAACTGGACAGTGACAGCTGGAGTGCCATTAGTTCCAAAACTATTGATGACTTCTTGTAGCGTGACACGACCTGGGACTTCTTGACTATATTGGACTTTTTCACCACGTAAGACTTCAATTGAATAATAGAGGTCTTGATCGTTTCCTAAGCGCTCGTCTAATGGCGAGTCAAACCCTTGATGGATTTTCAACTGTCTGGTCGTATTAGTAGTTTGCAGTGAGAAAACACCTGCTGAACCACCAGTGCTAGATTTCATCACGATCGTTCTACCCCATTTCACTTTATAAGGCACTGTGATAACCTTTGATACTACCCCATCTTTTGTGTCAAATTGGATAGCAAGTTCTTTTTGACCGACTGTAGTTGTATCGAAGTTTCCTAATTGTTTGACTGTATATAGATCCGGTGTTAACTCGGTCCCATTGATCGTTACCTGATTGATCAGTTGCGTTCCATCAATCCCCGAGGCATCATCACCTAAACTAAATTCTTGTGGTTTAGTATCCGTAGAAATCGCCAGGATCGGTTCTAGCCCATGCTCTGTGACTTCGTAATAGGCATCATTTGAGCCCATTGTAAAGTCTTTGGCTATTTCATCTTGCATCAATAGACTATTACCTGTTGGTTCTGCATGATACACTTTGATGACGTCGCCTTGTTTGACGGTTAATGGTTTTCCTTGATTGAACCCTTCGATTCCTTCTTTAATCGATTGATTGCCTAGTACGTTATATTGGTATTTGGTAGTAATATTTTCGATCACTTCAATACCATAGTAGATGTCTCGGCCAAAATGATTATTGACCGGTTGACTCAAGTCTGTCCCATTTACTCCTTGACTAGCATGCAATGCCCATTGATCGTTTTCTTTTAGTAGACTAAATGCGCCAACCGTCGCATCATTCAAGCCTTTTAGCACAAATGTGCTGCCCCATTTGACTTGGTAATCGACTTCGAATTCCTCTGCTGAAAGTCCATCATTCATCGTGACTTTCAATTTCATTTTTCTTGTTCCAATACTACTTGTATCAAAATCGATCAATGATTCCACTTCGTATGAACTACTATCAACTAATCGACCATTAATCGTTACATTCTTTATTAATGAAGCTGGATCAATCGTTTTAGTGTTCTCGCCTAAAACAAAACTCTTTTGTGAAGCTTCTGCTTCTAGCAAGGGGAATGGATCAAATCCATAAGGAGTAATCTTGTAGTAGGCGTACGTCGTATCATATGTATAATCCTGTTCCTGTTCGTCGATCATCAAGACTGAACTATTCGGCGTTCGTTCTGGATGATATATCTTAATGACATCACCATAATGGACATCGATCGTTCCAGTAGAATCTCCAAATTTATCCATGATTTGCTGCCAAGTTGCGCGATTTGTCACTTCTTGGCTATAAATGACTGTTTCGCCTCGTAAAACTTCAAACGAATAATATAGCGAAAATGGAGTACTCTGCGGACCAACTGCCGAATTTATTGAGGTTGGTATCCCCATCCCAAATACAACTTTTGCCGTCTCATTTCCTGAATTATCTGTTCTTAAAGTAAATGATCCAGCTGATTCACCATTGATTGATTTCATCAAAATCGAGTGGTCCCAAAGAACATTGAGTGTTACCTCACCAGTTCCCTTAATCATCACACCGCTATTTGGGTGCTTGGTTTGAACTGTCAATTTGAGTGTTTGAAGACCCCCTATCCGATAATCTGCCTCCGCACTTTCTTGTGGAATAAATTCAAGATCTCTTAATTCGACTGGTTCACCATGCATAGTGACCGAATCAATATAATCTCTAAAGTTTGTTGCAAATGTTGGATAATTATAACCGAGTTTTCGATCTTCAATTGATTTGAGGTTAACCTTTAAGCCCTCATGTGGCGTCACATCCATCTGAATCGAAGAAGTTGCCTCACGTCCATCAGAAGTTGTTACTTTTGCTCGCCATGTTTGTTCGCCTGGTGAATCAGTATTCACATCATCGAACCATTTTAGCGTATAGGTACCATACAGATTTGTTACTTCAAAGTATTCAGTCACATCTGGCAATTTATCATATTGATAAATGTCAAATGGTCCTGGTTTTCCCTTGATTTCTACAGCTAGAGGTTCTACAGTGATTGGAACTACTACTTCTATTTCTCTACCCGACTCGTCTTTTACTAAAATCTTCGTATCTTGCTTTCCTACTTTCGTTGTATCAGGGGCTATTTTCCAACTATACTCAACTTTTCCACGTGTATTTTTCACATCTAGATAAGTTTCTGGATTAGGGATCGGTTGAGCATTTTGCATGAGTTTATGTGTACCTTCTTTGGCAGTTGCTACAATTTTACCGATTTCCTCTTCAGCAGTCGGTAACCGTACTTCAAATGTAGCTTTCGTGAGAAATGGTTTCATATCGTTTATATGACCTGTAGGATTCGATAAATAAGCCACTCTTGGAAAGGCGAATACTTCATTCCCACTGACAGAACCGTATTTTAGCCGAGTAAATTTCGCATTTAAATAGGGTTCGTTTTTTGAATCCATTGCAGCGTACAGGCGCATCCGCCAAATTCCACTGTTGGAATCAACTTGCGTCCAATAGACACTATTACGCCCTCCATTTATTGGCCACATAACCAATCCTTTATCATTCGGAAAAATACACGTAGAAAAGTTTAAAACTTCAAAGCTGTCGTCTTTCTCATGTTGCAAGTTAGAAATATTTATAGATTTTTTTGACAAATCTGATTGCACTCGAGCTGCCTGCTCTTCACCAATTTTCAGTAAAGTTGCATCAGTAGTCGGTTTAAAGTAATTACCGTTGTTTCCTTGAACACTATCAAAATTATCGCTTGGATTATTATTCCTGGCACTAGTCCTTTTATTTTTCTCAATTGGTTGTTCATTACTTTCATCTTTGATAGCTATTTTTTTGTTGTTTATTTTGTCTTCTTCTTTGTTTGGTTCTATTGAAAATTGTTTTTTTTCAACCAATGATGTCTTCTCAGTCTTTGACTCTATGCTCGAAATTGCTTGTACAACAGCATCATTCATACTTCCTAACACCAAGCCGATAATCATCAGGCTATTCAGAATTTTTGTCTTTTTCATTTTTCTAAGATTTACCTCCATTTATTCTACAAGTATATTCGGAGAAGTCTTAGAAAATATTCAATTGAGTAAGCAATCATTCTCATCTTGAGTCTTCTATACTCCTCCTTTTTTCTAATGATCATTCAAAAGCAAAGCTTCATTTTATTATAACGTCATTTATTTTTTCTTTTTTACATTTTATTCATCCTCCATCATTAGTATTATTCTATTAGAACTTTCCCACTTTAACTCTAAACCTAAATACACTTTTTGATAACGCCATTTTTTTCATGTTAATTGGTATAAATTGAAAGAATAGTGTTATTTAATCTTATCCATCAGGAAATCGTATAATTTTATGATTTATTTTGACTATACTAAAAAAACATCGGATAGAGAAAAGCGGTTCACCAACAGCTTTTAACTAGTATTTAATTGAATAACTATGTTTGATTTAATGATCGATCCTATATAACAAAAAAACCGAATCCCAGAGCTTTCTCTAGGATTCGGTCAAAATTATTATTTTTTCTTTTTAGATGCTTTTTCACGTGCATTTTTTTCTAAAATTTGTTTTCTTAGACGGATGTTTTCTGGTGTTACTTCACAGTACTCATCGTCATTCAAGAATTCTAGTGATTCTTCAAGTGTTAATTGTTTTGGTTTTTTGATGACTGATGTTTGGTCTTTGTTCGCAGAACGAACGTTGGTCATTTGTTTTGCTTTTGTGATATTGACTGTCAAGTCATTCTCACGGCTGTTTTCACCGATGATCATACCTTCGTAGACTTCTGTCCCTGGTTCAACAAATACAGTACCACGTTCTTCGATACTCATGATTGAATACGTTGTTGCTTTACCTGTATCGATGGATACTAACGCACCTTGGTGACGTCCGCCGATTTGGCCAGGAAGCATTGGCAAGTATTGATCAAATGTATGGTTCATGATTCCGTAACCACGAGTCATTGACAAGAACTCTGTTGAGTAACCGATCAATCCACGAGCAGGTGTCAAGAATGTCAAACGAATTTGACCATTTCCTGTATGGACCATATCTTGCATTTCACCTTTACGTTGGCTCAATGATTCGATGACACTACCCATGTATTCTTCTGGTGTATCGATTTGAACACGTTCAAATGGTTCACATTTTACGCCATCGATCTCTCTTTCGATAACTTCTGGACGTGATACTTGTAATTCATAACCTTCACGACGCATGTTCTCGATCAAGATCGATAAGTGAAGTTCACCACGACCTGAAACTGTCCAAGCATCTGGTGAATTTGTTGGTTCAACACGAAGTGAAACGTCTGTTTGTAATTCTGCCATCAAACGTTCTTCGATTTTACGTGATGTCACGTATTTTCCTTCGCGTCCAGCAAATGGAGAGTTGTTGACTAAGAAAGTCATTTGTAATGTTGGTTCATCGATATGCAAGATCGGTAATGCTTCTTGATGATCGACTGGTGTAACTGTTTCCCCAACGAAGATATCTTCCATTCCTGAGACAGCGATCAAGTCACCAGCTTTAGCTTCTTGGATCTCTAAACGTTGTAAGCCAAAGAAACCAAATAATTTTGTCACACGGAATTTCTTCACTGTGCCATCAAGTTTGATCAGTGATACTTGGTCACCAACTTTGATTTTTCCTCTGAAGACACGGCCGATACCGATACGTCCAACATAATCATTGTAATCAAGTAATGATACTTGGAACTGTAAAGGTTCATCGCTGTTGTCAACTGGTGCAGGAATAGCTTCGACAATTGTATCAAAGATCGGTGCCATTGTTGGTTCTTGGTCCGCTGGATCATCGGATAAGCTTGATGTTCCGTTCAAAGCAGAGGCGTAAATCACTGGGAAATCCAGTTGATCATCGTCTGCGCCTAATTCGATAAATAATTCTAAGACTTCATCTACCACATACTCAGGACGAGCGGATGGTTTGTCGATCTTGTTTACAACTACGATCGGTGTAATATGTTGCTCTAAAGCCTTTTTCAATACGAAACGTGTTTGCGGCATGGTGCCTTCATAAGCATCTACAACTAAGACAACGCCGTCTACCATTTTCATGATACGTTCTACTTCACCACCGAAGTCCGCGTGTCCAGGTGTATCCATGATATTGACGCGAATCCCTTTATAATCAACAGCTGTATTTTTCGCTAAGATTGTGATTCCACGTTCTTGTTCAAGTGCGTTTGAGTCCATCGCACGTTCTTGTAATTGAGTGTGGGCGTCTAATGTGTCAGATTGTTTTAATAGTTCATCAACTAATGTTGTTTTTCCGTGGTCGACGTGGGCGATGATCGCTACGTTACGGATGTCATTTCTTTTATTCAATTTAAGTAACTCCTTTTTTATCGATTCTTTATCACAGGGCAATTTTACTCGACTGTTTATTATACCAAACTTTTTTCATGAAATATAGTGAAATGTTTTCATTTTTTCGAGAAAATTAATAATTCGCCCTTTTTCTAATCAAAATAGCACAAAAAATCCGAAGTTATGTAAAAAAACAGTCATTACAAAAACTTTTTCATTAGCATCTTCTATAAATGACTGTTCCGATACTATAATCATTCAAAAAAAATAAGTGAAGGACTACATTGCTCAAAAAAGCAATTTTATCGTCCCTCACTTATTTTATATGAACTTTTTGTTGGATGTATCTCAAAGCTAGAAAAATAATCAATCCAATTGAAGCATGTCAAGTATAGTCGCATAGGCTGTTGGAGTTGCAGCTAAATAATATTCTCTGCCACTGAAACTCAATGGTGCACCGGAAAACCCACTATATCGCATACCGAACTCTTTCAACAAGACATTGCCAGCCGCGTAATCCCAGGGACTTAGATTAGATATATAGCCAATGTGGTTTCCTTTTAACATCGCAATCAATTCTAAGCCAGCACAGCCACACATTCGAACGCCAATACTTTGTTCACCAATCGCATGGATATTGAATCGATCATGACCGAAGAGATAGCTATTGATTGCTACTAATCCTTTATCTAATGGAAGGTCTTGCGGTTGGGGTAATTTCACATCATTTTTGTAAACACCGATCGTTTTACCGCCCCAGTATAATTCATCTCGCATGACATCATAGATAAACCCTAGCTGTCCCACTCCATCTTCGTAATAAGCAAGCATGATACAAAAATTTTCTCCTTGTACCACGAAGTTTAACGTACCATCAATTGGGTCAATGATAAAAACTTGACCACTCAAATCCGATAAGTTGTTGTATCCTTCTTCTTCTGCCAAAATTTTTGCTTGAGGATAGGCAGAATGGATTTTATTGATCAGAAATGCTTGAATTTCTCGATCCATGTTTGTCACTAGATCTTTACGATTCGTTTTTTCTGCGACTGTTAGTTGCTCATTTTGTGCATGGAGAATCTTTTCTTTTGCTGCTACCAACCAGGCAATTATTTCCTCAATCATTTTCTCCATCGTCTCACCCATTCATTTTTAGCATTTTGTTGGTGTTCTTCTTTGCCTCTTGAACAGCACGGTATAGCGAATAGCCAGAAACTTTTTCAAATTCTCGTCCTAATCGTTTTTCTTCTCCAATTGATTTAATCACTGTTTTGAATTGTTGATAGGTTGTTAGAAATTCCTGGTTATTGATTCCTTGTTCATTCGCTTTTTCGAGGGCTTCCCACATGTTCATCACGATGACCATTTCTTCAGTGGTCCAGTCCAAGTCTAATGGGTATTGATACTCATTCATAGATATTATCTCCTATTCTATTCATCCCTTTCAGTTTATCATAGAAAGAAGACTTCTTCCAAGTGGTTTTGCTCTATTTTAGTTTACATAATAATTTTATAATCACTATTTAGAGTATAAAAAAACACAACTCTCTCTTCTCAGAGAGAATTGCATTTAGTTGAATGATTAAATATGGATCGGTAAGCCTAAAGCTAATTCAGCTGCGTCCATTGTGATCTCACCTAGAGATGGATGTGGATGGATCGTCAACGCGATATCTTCAGCGTTCATACCTGATTCGATTGCCAAAGCAAGTTCAGAAACCATATCACTTGCTCCAACTCCACCGATTTGCGCACCGATGATGACATTGTCTTCATTCGTTGTCACTAAGCGGATAAAACCTTCTGTTTTACCTAATGATAAAGCACGACCGTTCCCAGAGAATGGGAATTTATAAGCTGTCGCTTCTAGTCCAGCTTCTTTTGCTTCTTTGATCGTCATCCCTACTGATGCTAATTCAGGATCAGTAAAGGCAACAGCTGGCATTGCTTTGTAGTCAACTGCTACTTTTTTGCCAGAGATTGCTTCTGCGGCGATTTTTGCTTCATAACTTGCTTTATGTGCTAAAGCAGCGCCTGGAACGATGTCGCCGATTGCAAAGATGTTAGGTACGTTTGTACGCCCTTGATTATCAACTGAGATCAAGCCACGTTCACCGATTTCAACACCAGCTTGTTCTAAGCCCATGTCTTCAGTATTCGGACGACGTCCAACAGTGACCATCACGTAGTCAGCTGTTACTGATTCTTCTTTTCCGTCTACTGCATATTTTACAGTTACGCTATCACCATTGTCGATTGATTCTTTAGCCATTGCATTTGTAATAACTGTTACGCCTTTTTTCTTGAAGTCATCTTCCACTAATTTCACCAAGTCTTTTTCATACGTAGGTAAAATTTGTGGTGAACCTTCAAGGATCGTTACTTCAGAACCTAAGTTTGCGTAAGCTGCTCCAAGTTCAGCACCGATTACTCCGCCGCCGATGATGACGAATTTCTTAGGAACTTCTGTTAGGCTTAGTCCACCTGTAGAATCTAAGACACGACCACCAAATTTGAATCCAGGGATTTCGATTGGACGAGAACCTGTCGCAACGATAGCATGGTTGAATGAATACGTTTGAGCAGAATCCGGATGGATCACACGTAATGTATGATCATCTACGAAGAATGCTTCGCCTTCGATCGTTTCAACTTTGTGTTTTTTTAACAAGTAGCCGACTCCTGAAGTCAATGTTTTCACTACTTTGTTGTCTTTCCACTCTTGTGTTTTTGTAAAATCTAGTGAGACATTTTCACTTGTTACACCAAACATCGATGAATCAAGTGATTCTTGATAATGATGACCTGCTGCGATCAACGCTTTAGAAGGAATACAACCAACGTTCAAACAAACGCCGCCGATATATTCTCTTTCAATGATCGCTACTTTTTGGCCCATTTCAGCAGCGCGGATGGCAGCGACATAGCCGCCAGGTCCCGCACCGATTACAACTGTATCTAATTCAACAGCAAAATCTCCAACTACCATTTGTTTCTCATCCTTCCATCATTAATAGCTCTGGATCAGCTAATAAACGTTTGATGTTATTCATTGCTTGTTGTGCTGTCGCACCATCGACGATTCGGTGATCGAAACTCAATGATAATTTCATCACTCGGCCAACAACGATTTCACCTTCAGCATTGACGATTGGTTGTTGTGCAATTGTTCCTACACCCAGGATTGCTACTTCAGGGTAGTTGATTACTGGTGTGAACCAGCCGCCACCAACTGAACCAATGTTACTGATCGTGATCGTTCCATTACGCATATCATCTGCCGCTAGTTTGCCATCATGTGCAAGTTTTGCTTTCTCGTTGATTTCGTCTGCGATTGCAAACATTCCTTTACGGTCAGCATCTTTCACGTTTGGCACATACAAACCATGGTCTGTATCTGTTGCGATACCGATATTGTAATAGTTTTTATAAACGATTTCTTGTTTTGCATCATCGATTGACGCATTCAAGATCGGGAATTTTTTCACTGTGGCAGTCAACGCTTTGACAACGTAAGGCAAGAACGTTAATTTCGTACCGTTAGCAGCTGCCACTTCTTTGAATTTTTTACGGTTATCCCAAAGATTTGTTACTTCAACTTCATCATGTAAAGTGACATGAGGTGCTGTTTGTTTGCTGTTGACCATTGCTTTGGCAATTGCTTTACGTGTTGGTGTCAATGCCACACGTTCTTCTAGATCGCCTAAGTTTGATTTGAATGCTTTTGCTGGAGCAGCTTTTGTTTCAGCAGGTTTTTCAGAAGATGCTTCTGTTGGTGCAGCTGATTCAGCAGGTTTGCTTGCAGCTGCCGGAGCACCTCCACCAGATAAGAAGTTTTCGATATCTTCTTTTGTCACACGTCCGCCTTTTCCAGTTGCAGAAACTTGGCTGATATCCACGTCTTTTTCGCGAGCGAATTGACGAACAGATGGCATTGCTAATACGCGTTTATCTGGGTTTGCAGCTTCAGGGATACTTGAAGAACCTGAAGTTTCCACTTTTGCAGCAGAAGTTGCTGCCGCTGGTTTACTTGCAGGTCCACTATTGTGTCCTGGCGCGTCGATCTCAACCAATACGTCACCAACATTTGCGACTGTACCTTCAGAAACAACGATTGTTTTAACAGTCCCTGTTACTGGAGATGGAATTTCTTCCACTGATTTGTCATTTTGCACTTCTAATAATGTATCGTCTTCATTGATCGTGTCACCGGCTTTAACAAACCATTTAACGATTTCACCTTCTGCGATACCTTCACCGATATCAGGTAATTTGAATTGGAATACGCCACCCTCAGAAGCTTCTGCTGATGCAGATGAACTTTCAGATGTTGGTTCAGCAGCAGGTGCTTCAGGTGTTTGCTCAGTAGCTGCCACGCCTTCGCTTCCGCTGTCTTCATTTCCTTCATGTCCTGGTGCATCGATCTCAACCAATACGTCACCAACATTTGCAACTGTACCTTCTGGAACAACGATGCTTTTCACTGTTCCTGTCACTGGAGATGGAATTTCTTCCACTGATTTGTCATTTTGTACTTCTAGTAATGTATCGTCTTCATTGATCGTATCGCCTGGTTGAACGAACCATTTAACGATTTCACCTTCTGCGATACCTTCACCGATATCAGGTAATTTAAATTGGTAAGCCATGGGTTTTTAACGTCCTTTCTTTCCTTAAAATTCTGCGATTTCTTTTACTTTTGCTTCGATATCAGAAGCATTTGGCAACCAGATATTTTCTGCTTGACCGAATGGGAAAACAGTATCTGGTGCAGAAACGCGTCCGATTGGTGCTTCTAATGAAAGAATTGCACGTTCAGAGATTTCAGAGATTACTTGAGTGCTTACGCCCGCTTGACGTTGTGCTTCTTGAACAACAACGACACGTCCGGTTTTTTCAACAGATTTGATGATTGTTTCAACATCTAATGGAGCAACGGTTCGTAAGTCAACGATCTCAACAGAGATACCTTCTTTTTCAAGATTATCTGCTGCCTTGATGGCTTCACGTACCATTGCACCGTAAGTGATGATCGATACATCTGTTCCTTCACGAGTCACTGCGGCTTTGTCTAAAGGCACTTCGTACGCTTCATCTGGAACTTCCTCACGGAATGAACGATAAAGTTTCATATGCTCCAAGAAAACAACAGGATCATTACTTCTAATAGAAGCAATCAATAGTCCTTTTGCATCATATGGGTTTGACGGAATTACTACACGGATACCAGGAGATTGAGCAATCAGTCCTTCTAAGTTATCTGAGTGTAATTCAGGTGTATGAACACCACCACCAAATGGTGAACGGATCGTTACTGGAATATTTCTTGTTCCACCCATACGGTATCTCGTACGAGCCATCTGTGCTACAACTTCATCCATTGCTTCAAAAATAAAGCCAAAGAATTGGATTTCAGGGACAGGACGGAATCCTTCAAGTGCTAAACCGAAACCTAATCCGGCAATACCTGATTCTGCTAAAGGAGTGTCAAATACGCGGTCTTCACCGAACTTTTCTTGCAATCCTTCAGTTGCACGGAATACGCCTCCGTTTTTGCCGACATCTTCACCAAAAACGAGTACGTTTTCGTCGTTTTCAAGTTCAAGTGCTAAGGCATCTGTGATTGCTTGAATCATTGTTTTTTGTGCCATGGTTATTTCGACTCCTTCGCTTCATAGATTGCAATTTGTTCTTTGATTGTTTGTGGTGTTTCTTCAAACATATTTTTCAAGAAATCTGAAACTTTTTGTTTTGGAACTTTATCTGCTTCAGCAATTGCTGCTTTGATTTCTTCTTTTGTTTGTTCGATGATTGCTTCTTCTTTTTCTTCGCTCCATAAACCTTTTTCAGTTAGGTATTTACGGAAACGGATCAATGGATCTTTTAATTGCCATTCATCGTCAACATCTTTTTCACGGTAACGTGTTGGGTCATCACCAGATAATGTATGTGGACCGTAACGGTAAGTCAATGTTTCGATCAATACAGGTCCATTACCAGAAACTGCCCAGTCACGTGCCATTTTTGAAACAGTATAAACGGCTAATGGGTCCATACCATCCACTTGGATACCAGGGATACCAGCTGCTACTGCTTTTTGCGCTAATGTTTTTGCTGCTGTTTGTTTTTCACGAGGTGTTGAAATCGCAAATCCATTGTTTTGGATGTAGAATACAGCATTCGCATGGTAAGCTCCAGCAAAGTTGATTGCTTCATAGAAGTCACCTTGAGAAGAACCGCCATCACCTGTATAAGTGAAAACAACATTTTTCTTGTTACGCTTTTTAAGTCCTAATGCAACACCTGCAGCTTGGACGTATTGTGCACCAATAATGATTTGTGGTGGTAGAGCTTTCAATTCTTCTGGGTAGAAGTTTCCAGCTGCATGTCCACGAGACCATAGAAATGCTTGAGATAAAGGTAAGCCGTGTTTGATCAATTGTGGAACATCACGGTAACCTGGTAATAGTACATCTTCTTTGTCAAAAGCGAATGCACTAGCTAATTGACTTGCTTCTTGTCCAGCAGTTGGAGCAAAAAATCCTAAACGTCCTTGACGGTTCAATGCTGTTGAGCGTTGATCCAATACACGAGACCAAACCATGCTAGTCATCAATTCTACTAACTCTTCATCTGTCAAATCTGGAACAAGATCAGGGTTTACTACTTTCCCATCTTGATCAAGTGCTTGGTATACCGGAAAATCTGAATTGACTTCTTCAAGCAACGCTTGGAAGTCGATAGGTGTTTTCTTGTTTGCCATTTATCACACATTCCTCTCTCATCTATAAGAAACTCTCTTCATTCCGCGGTTGAAACAGCGACGATATCTGTATCACTATTTCTCCGGCTTCACTAATAAATTATCACGTATTCCTCCGAAATACAAGCTTTAAGCACAAATTTTCACTATTAAAAAAAATTATAACAATCCCTATCTCTGTTAAAATAGTGAAGGTAATCACAAGGTAGTAAGCGGTTTACATTTTTCCTAAAAAAACATAGAGGTGTTTCTCCGCTTTTATAACAATCGTTTCTTTTCTGTATTCAAGTTGTTACAACCTTTTACCAGTCACTGTATTAATTTTTTTCTCAATAGTGAGTGATTACACAAATCACTTACCTTAATTTTATCCTTAACCTAGGCTTTTTTACAAACAATAAGCCTGTACAACTACATATTTCTTTGGATTAACAGGCAATACGTCAACTTTTCTAGAAATTTATTCACAAAATAAAAAAGAAAAGAAAAAATAACAAAAGTTACTCTTTCTTTCCTTACTATTGCTTCTCTTCCAACCATGTACGTAATTTGTCCATGTGTGAAACGAACAGTGGCAGGTCATCAGGGCTCATACGGCTATAGTTGATTCTTAAACCGATAGCTTCACCAAACAGATAGCCTGGAGCCACACCTAAGCCCTCACGCAATAATCTTTCTGCTAATACCTTCGTGAACCTTTCACCCTCCCAAGTCAACCATCCGTAGTATCCGCCTGCAAGAGGAGCTAAATGAAAGAAGTCTTGCGAATCGACCCAACCTTGTAGGAGCTGACTATTCTTTTCTAGTCGTTGACAAAGACTTGCCATGTTTCGGTCAAATGAAGAATCAAAAACAGCAGTTGCGGCCATTTGTGTAAAGATACTCAAAGAGACATCCATCATTTTTTGTGCCTCAGACAATCGTTGGATCAGAATAGTTGGGCCCACGATCCAACCAATTTTAGTCGTTTCCCCTAACAGACGCGATAATGAGCCGACATACAAGACATTTTCCGGATCAATCGCATGGATCGGAGCGATCGAAGCTTGTTTCTCCGGAGAAAAAGCTAAATCTGCAAACACATCATCTTCTATGATCGGCAATTGGTATTTGCGACACAGCGCGACTAAACGTTGGCGACGTTCAGTAGCCATTACAGTACCTGTCGGATTTTGAAAATTTGGATTGACTAAGACCGCTTTGATCTTGTGCTTATGAATGGCTTCTTCCAGTTCTACTAGATCAATCCCTTGATCATCCATTGGAATACCGAATAAGCGGGTACCGAGTGCTTTAAACAATGGTAAGCGGTAGAAAAAAGTCGGGGATTCCACCGCGATTGCATCTCCTACCGACAAAATGGTTTGTAAAATCAGAAAAATCGCTTGTTGTCCCCCACCAGTGATTAGCAATTGACTTTTTTTAAACGAAAATCCGTTATTTCTGATCAAGCGTTCTCTGATCTGCGTCATCAGTGGTTGATACCCAAACAAGGAAACGGCTTGTTCTTCTTTTAAGATACCTTCTAATGTATAATTAGGCATCTTCATATTAGGTAATACATCAAGCGGCATTTCACTTGAATATAAATCTAAAAAATCGGATTTCCGACTTGCTTCTTTGACTTTTTCTCCGTAACTATCAACGATTTTATCGTATCTTGCAGAGATCAATTGACGCCAATCAATACGTGGCTCTGAAAAATCACCCCAAGCCACCGAAGAAATAAACCGACCACTCCCCTGACGACTTTCCAATATCCCTAGTCCGCGCAATTCATCTAACGCATGCACAACAGTCGTACGATTCACACCAAAAAAATCAGCAAACATTCTTTCAGAAGGTAATTTATCTCCTGGTTGCAATTGCCCATTTTCGATTTTCTTCAAAATTTGGTCCATGATCTGTTGGTAAGCAGAACCTTTATGTTTAGTTATTCTCGTCCACATATGCATTCTCCAAATATTTACTTTCTACTATTATAGCTTAGTTTCAAAAAGAAAGAAAATGTATAAAAAAGATTGGTAAGATTTCTCTTACCAATCTATTACTTCGAATTAAATCGTATCTCCATTGAAAATCGAGTTTTTAACGATGACATAATCGACTTTATGAATTGATTCTAAATCGCGACCACCGGCATAAGAAATCGAAGATTGTAAATCTTGTTGCATTTCAACTAACGTATCTTTTAAAGATCCTTTGTGTTGGATCCAAATTTTCTTACCTTCAACATTTTTCTTTTCGCCTTTTTGGAATTCAGAAGCTGATCCAAAATATTCTTTGTAAACGACACCGTTCTCAACCTTTGTTTCTCCTGGTGATTCTTCGTGTCCTGCAAACAATGAACCGATCATCACCATCGTCGCACCAAAACGCACTGATTTCGCCACATCTCCAGGCGTGCGGATACCACCGTCAGCAATGATCGGTTTGCGGGCAGCTTTCGCACACCATCTTAGTGCTGCTAACTGCCAACCACCAGTACCAAAACCAGTTTTGATTTTTGTGATACATACTTTCCCTGGGCCAATGCCGACTTTTGTTGCATCTGCTCCAGCGTTTTCTAATTCTCGAACAGCTTCTGGTGTTCCGACGTTCCCTGCAATGACAAACGTATCTGGTAAATGCTTTTTGATATGCTGGATCATCGCAATGACAGCATTTGAATGTCCATGGGCAATATCAATTGTAATATAATCAGGCACAAGAGATTTTTCTGCCAATTCTTCTACAAAAGTATACTCGTCCTTTTTCACGCCTACACTAATAGAAGAAATTAAATTTCTTGCTTTCATTTTTTCGATAAAGGGGATTCGTGCTTCTTCTTCAAAACGATGCATGATATAGAAATAACCATTTTCAGCTAAAAATTCCGCAATCGTTTCATCAATGATCGTTTGCATATTTGCTGGCACAACCGGCATTTTAAATGTATGTGAACCTAAAGTCACAGTTGTATCACATTCCGAACGGCTGTTTACGATACATTTATTAGGAATCAGTTGAATATCTTCGTAATCAAATACTTTCATCATATCGTCCTCTCGATTTCATATCCGCAAAAAACACGAACATTATCTGCTTTTTATATGCTTATTTTTAGCACCTCAAGTAATTTAACGTAATTTAATAAAAAAATCAAGCTTTTTTTTATAAAAAAGTTGTATTTTACCTTTAATTAAGTTTTCGTGTAAAAAAAGCGAACATTTTTAAATGTTCGCTTTTTTTGATTCTACTTTGCTTTTTTGTTTGTAAAATCACAATGATCCTTAACGGCTTTTTTCATGGTTACTTGTTGTTGGGCGATTTCGTTGGAAATCTCTCGCCATGTTTTTCGCATGATTCGCACGGTCGACGAAAGAGCCTTTTGTTTTTAATTGAGCTATTTGTTGGAGCTTTCTATTCATCTGTACATGCTTATCTACATCGACTGTTCTCAGTACTCCTGCACCTAGATCACGTGCATAATCGATTGCTACCAGTACTTCAGGGGTATAGTATTTTTTACTTATTGTTTTCAAATCAGCTAGAGCCTGACCACGTTGGTAATTCAAGTTTTTCATCGTATGACTCCCATTGACGTACTGCTCTTTACCATTGATTTGTGCTCTAGTCTCAAAAAGTTCTCCCTCTTTTTTATTTAAAAGAATCAAACTTTCTGCGTATTTCAACATACTTGAATGTAGTGATTCGATTGATTGGATTACAGGTCCTGCAACAAAATTAATGGAATGGTGCAGCTCCAAATCTATTTTAAAATCTCTTCGAAAATCTGGATTTGCTAAATCTTTACGATACTGTAACACTTGTTCCTTTAAGTTTCTCAAATCATTTTTCCATTTATTTGATTCTTTGTGTAGTGCATTAAATTCTGCGGACAAACGGTCTTTACGTGTTTGTAACGTTTTTTTGCTTAGGTTTAAATCAATTGATCGCGGAATTTTTGCTTCACCACGAGAGAAAGTTACATTCTGACCAATGAAAGAAGTGATTTTTGAAATCAATTGTTGAAACACGTGGGGATAAAAGCGTTCATTACGTGTTTCAAGCATGATTCTTGCCGAATTTTCCTGATAGCCCATTCTTTCGAAAGCCTTGCTTGGTTGATGAAGGCCCGCATGTAATTTTAATCGGATAGATTGGATATGTTTCTCCATTTTTTCCATCCGCATAGCGTTGGCTACCCACATTTCGATCTTATTTTCATAAGAATTGATTGGGTCGATGAGTTTTTTTGCTTGTGTTTCATTTTCAGGAAATTTATTCAATAAGTTATTTTGTTCTTTGATGATCTCATTATATAGTTTTTGTTGTGTTTTATGTAATGTAGTAAAATCGGCGTATAAGTATTTTCTCTCATCTTGTAATAGTTTCCTTAACTGTTTATTCATTGATTCTCCTCTTTTCTTCGATGCTGTTCATCGTTTTTCTATTTTTGTAAAAACCGACTCTCATTCTCATAAAAAGCAGAGAGTCGGCTAACGATATCTTTTATTTTATGGCAAAATATTGCCAGCAGCACGATACAATGCATACCAATCTTCTTTGGTCATATCGATCATCGATGCTTTCGCGATCTCTCCAATCCTTGCCAGATTCATCGTTCCAGCGATCACCTGCATATTTGCAGGATGGCGTAAGATCCACGCCGACGCTAACCCAGTTGGTGTCGTCTGATATTTTTCTGCCAGTTCGTTTAACGACTGATTCAATTCTGGGAATTTTTCATTTCCAATGAATACACCTTCAAAGAAGCCATATTGATAAGGCGACCACGCTTGGATCGTCATCTCATGTAAACGAGAATAATCTAGGATACTGCCATCATGGTCAATACTTGCTTGATCTGTCATGTTCACATGGATTCCCTGATCGATCATTTCGGAATGTTTAAGACCAAATTGTAATTGGTTCGCCAGTAATGGCTGGTTCACATATTTTTTCAATAATTCGATCTGCATTGGTTTTTGATTGCTCACACCAAAGAAACGAACCTTGCCAGATCGCTCCAACTCATCAAACGCTTCCGCCACTTCTTCGGGTTCAACGAGTGTGTCTGGACGATGAAGTAACAAGGCATCAACGTATTCTATATCTAATCGACGCAAGCTATCTTCAACCGATTGAATGATGTGTTTTTTTGAGAAATCAAACATCTTTCCTGGTACGATCCCGCATTTCGTTTGGATAAATAATTCATCACGTTTTAGCGAAGTTTTTGCTAACGCTTGAGCAAAAATTGTTTCACAGTCCCCACCACCGTAAATATCCGCATGGTCAAAAAAGTTGATGCCATTTTCAAAAGCTGTTTCAATCACTTTTTCAGGTTGCTCAGAACCATTCAAACGCATACAACCTAAAATGACGGAGGATACGAGCTGGTCGGAAGTCCCTAAACGAATCTTTTTCATCAAATCTCATCCTTTCTTACCAACTCGATTTTACCATAACCACAATGAAAAGGCTTCAAAAAAAATAAAACTATTTTTCCGTTTCAGCAAAAAATAGTTTTATTTCTTTATGTGACTTTTACTTTTGTATCAAGGCTTTTGAGCCGATATCCGTCCGATAGAATGTATGCTCAGTATTCTTGACTTTTAAAACAGAGTATATTTTTTCTTGCGCTTCTTCGATTGTCTGTCCACTCGCTTCCACCAAATAGATCCGTCCCCCTGCACCTACTAATTCTTTCGCTTGTTTCTCTACTCCGGCATAATAGACGGCCACAGCTGGATCAGCTGAGAAATCTGGAAGCAAGGCACCTTTTTGGTATTTTCCTGGATAGCCTTCTGCCGCAACGACTACACCTAAGCAACATCCTTCTGTCTCCCATGTTAACTCGACTGCCTTTCCTGATAATAGGCGGTCAATGATTTCTGCTAGATCACTTTTAAGTCGTGGTAACACAACTTGCGTTTCAGGATCACCAAACCGAGCATTGAATTCGATTACTTTTGGCCCTTCTGCGGTGGCAATCAGCCCTGCATATAAAATACCAGTAAATGAACGACCTATCTCTTTCATTCCTCGCACTGCTGGTTTCAATACTTCTTCGACAGCCTGATCAACCATGGTCTGAGGGATTTGTGGTACAGGTGTATAAGCACCCATTCCGCCAGTATTGGGACCTTTATCCTCATTATACGCTCGCTTATGGTCTTGCGAGATCACCATGGGATAAACTTCTGTATCTCGGACAAAAGCAAGTAAAGAAAACTCTTCACCAGACAAGAACTCTTCCACAACGATTTGCTGCCCACTAGCACCAAAACGCTCATTTTCTAGCATATCTGAAGCGGCTTCGACAGCGACTTCGAGGGTTTCCGCCACAACGACCCCTTTGCCAGCAGCTAATCCGTCTGCTTTGATAACGATCGGTGCGCCTTTTGCTTCAATGTATTCTCTCGCTTCAGCAAAACGGGTAAACGTTTGTGACTCTGCAGTAGGAATACCTTGACGTGCCATCAACTCTTTGGCAAAGCTCTTTGAACCTTCAATTAAGGCTGCAGCTTTTGTAGGGCCAAAAATCGCTAATCCTTCCGCTTGAAAATCATCAACGATCCCATTGAGTAGAGGAATCTCTGGACCAACAAATGTCCAGGAGATCCCTTCAGATCGAGCAAATTCGATCAATCCTTCATGATCCGTTTCAACAAGATCCACCAAGCGAACCCCATCTTTTTGCATTCCTACATTTCCAGGTGCGCAATACACTACTTCGACTAATGGACTAGCTACAAGTTTTTTACTGATCGCATGTTCTCGCCCTCCCGAGCCAATCACTAAACACTTCATTTTATCCGCTCCTTCTTAATGTCTAAAATGACGTACGCCGGTAAATACCATTGCGATACCATACTTATTTGCCATATCAATCGAGGCTTGATCTTTGATACTTCCTCCCGGCTGGATGATTGCTTTGATGCCATACTTCGCAGCGTATTCGACAGAGTCATCCATTGGGAAGTAAGCATCACTTGCAAGCGCAGCTGTTTCGGCTTTAGCACCAGCTTGTTCGATCGCAAGCTTGACCGAACCCACACGATTCATTTGACCGGCCCCAATACCGAGGGTTTGCTGTTGATTTGCAACAACGATCGCATTTGATTTCACATGTTTGACCGCTTTCCAGGCAAAAGCCATCGCTGCTTGCTCTTCTTTGGTGGGTTGCCGATTGGTGACTACGGTCCAACTTTCTGGTTCTTCCATTGCACGATCATCTTGTTGGACTAGTAAACCTCCTAAGACAGAGACCATTTCGTTAGCATTTCCTACCACATTCGAGAAATCGACTTGTAACAGACGGAGATTTTTCTTTGTTTGCAGTACAGCTAGTGCTTCTTCACTGTAACTAGGAGCGATAATGATTTCTAAAAACAATTGAGTCATTGCTTGTGCACTAACCAAATCGACTTCCCGATTCAAGACGATAATGCCGCCAAAGATCGATACCGGATCAGCAGCATAAGCTGTTTCCCACGCAGAGAAAATCGTCTCGCCACTTCCGATACCACATGGGTTCATGTGTTTTAGCGCAACGACTGTTGGTTCTGTGAACTCTCTCATGATACGTAACGCCGCATCCGCATCACGAATATTATTGAAAGAAAGTTCCTTACCGTGCAATTGTTCCGCACACGCAATCGAGTAGTTCGATGGTAATGCCGCTTGATAAAACGCTGCTTCTTGATGGTTATTCTCACCATAACGAAGGTCTTGTTTACGCGTGTAGGTAAGTGTTAGATTCTCAGGTTCTTTCTCACCTACGGCCTCTGTGAGATATTGACCAATCAATGCATCATAAGCAGCCGTATGACGAAAAACTTTTGCTGCTAGCTTTCTACGTGTCTCAAGGCTCGTATGACCTTCTTGCTGGATTTCTGCTAAAACGATCGCATAATCAACTGGATCAACGATGGCTGTTACGAAAGCATGATTTTTTGCAGCACTTCGCAACATGCTCGGTCCACCGATATCAATATTTTCGATTGCATCTGCTTCAGTCGCTCCTGGTTTTAAGATCGTTTCCTTGAATGGATAAAGGTTGACACAGACAATATCGATTGGTTGGATGGCTTCTTTTTCCATTGCCTTCATGTGGCTTTCACTATCTCGACGCCCTAATAATCCTCCATGGATTTTTGGATGTAAAGTTTTCACTCGACCATCCATCATTTCAGGAAAACCGGTTACTTCATCTATAGAAATGGTTTCGATTCCCGCTTCTTCCAAAGCTGTTTTAGTTCCACCTGTGGAAATGATCTCTATACCGGCAGCACGTAGTCCTTTCGCAAAGTCAATGACCCCAGTCTTATCTGAAACACTTATTAACGCTCTTGTCATTTTTTTACATCTCCCATATTTACTATATTTGCAATCACTTCTGGAAAGATCTGATGTTCGATCTGATGGATTTTTTGTTCCAATGTAGCTAATGTATCTTCTTTTTCGATCATCACTTTTTCCTGACGAATGATTGGTCCAGTATCCACCCCACGATCGATATAATGGACAGTGACACCTGTTTCCTTCACGCCCGCTTCAAAAGCATCGCGAATCCCATGAAGACCTGGGAAATTTGGTAATAACGAAGGATGAACATTGATCATTTTATTTTCGTAAACAGACAGTAAACCTTCATCAATGATTCGCATATAGCCTGCCAATACGATCAAATCAATCTGTCGGCTTGCTAATTCTTCAAGGATCGCTTGTTCATACTCCGTTTTGGATGCAAACTCTTTCGGTGAAAAACATGTGCTCGGCACTTGCGATTTTTTTGCCCGTTGTAAAACATAGGCTTGCGGCTGATCACAAAACAACCACTCGATTGTCGCTGAAAGTCGGTTCTTTTTAAAATAATCGATCAGCGCTTGAAAGTTACTGCCATTTCCTGAAGCAAAGACGGCAATCTTCATTTTTTCCCCTCTGCGATCACGACTTTTTGTTCCTCAAACGGTACGACTTGTCCGATTTGATAGACTTCTTCACCAGATTTGTGGATCTGATCAATGATTTCACTCGCATATTCAGGAGAAACTGCAATGACCATTCCAATGCCCATGTTAAAGATCTCATACATTTCATATGCAGGGATCTCACCATATTTTTGTAAACAATTGAAGATCGGTAAAACTGGCCAAGTGCCTAGATCGATGCTGACAGCAACATTTTCTGGCAACATCCGTGGAATATTCTCAATGAACCCACCACCTGTAATATGTGCGGCACCTTTGATTTTCTCTTTTTTGATTAATGGCAATAAAGTCGAAACATAGATTTTTGTCGGTTCAAGCAACACATTTGCCAAAGAGGTATCCAACCCGTCGATCGTTTCTTCTAATGAAAAACCTTGCTGTTCAAAAAAGATTTTACGAACCAAAGAGTACCCATTGGAATGAATGCCACTAGAAGGCAAACCGAGCAAGATATCACCTGTTGCAATCGATTGACCAGTAATCAATTGCGCTTTTTCCGCAATCCCTACCGCAAAACCTGCCAGATCATAATCGTTCCCTTGATACATACCTGGCATTTCTGCTGTTTCGCCACCAATCAATGCCATGTTTGCTGAAACACAGCCAGTGGCAACGCCTGCTATGACTTTTTCGAGACGTTCTGGATCATTTTTACCTGTTGCCAAATAATCTAAAAAGTATAAAGGTTCTGCTCCTTGTGCCAAAATATCATTGACACACATCGCGACACAATCGATACCAATCGTTTCATGGCGATCTGCGGCGATAGCTACAGCTAACTTAGTACCCACACCGTCTGTCCCGGAAACTAAGACAGGTTCTTTTAATTGGAATCCACTAAGGTCAAAGCAGCCACCAAAGCCTCCTAATGCGCCCATCACACCGATTCTTTCTGTTTTCTTCACATGTTTTTTGATGCGATCCACGACTTCATAACCCGCTTCAACATCCACACCTGCTTTTGCATAAGCATTACCCATTTGATGACTTGCTCCTTTCATTTGCTTCGTTTAAAAAAAAGATACTTTTTCTTTTAAAGATTCTTGGTATTTCTCTTCGTAGTCATATAGCGGTGTCGGATAATCGCCGTTGAAATAAGCCATACATACCCCTGAATAAGGGGCATCTTTTTGTAGGCCGATTGCTCCAATCAAGCCTTCTTCACTCAAGAAATCCAACGAATCTGCGCCGATACATTCTCTGATCTCTTCGATTGAATGATTCGCTGCGATCAGTTCTTTTCTCGTTTGGATATCGATCCCATAAAAACATGGATATTTCAATGGTGGAGATGCGATCCGCACATGGACTTCCTTTGCTCCAGCTTCTTTTAATAGATTGACGATTCTTCGGCTGGTAGTGCCGCGAACGATCGAATCATCGACCATAATGATTTTTTTCCCTTCCACAACGCCCCGAACCGCAGAAAGTTTCATCCGCACACCTTGTTCTCTTAATTCTGGGGTTGGTTGGATGAACGTACGTGCCACATATTGATTTTTCACCAAACCGATTTCATAAGGGATACCACTGGCTTCAGCATAACCACTGGCTGCTGACAACGAAGAATTGGGCACTCCAACCACCATATCAGCTTCGATCGGCGCTTCAGCCGCTAAACGTCTCCCCATATTTTTACGTGCTGTATGCACATTGATCCCTGCAATATCAGAATCTGGACGTGCAAAGTAAATATATTCCATGGAACAAATCGCCAATTGAGTATCTGTCGTGTATTGCTCGATCGTATAGCCATCATCATTGATGATCACGATTTCTCCTGGCAAGACATCACGTACAAACCGCGCACCGATCCCTTCCAGCGCACAGGTTTCAGAAGTAATGACATATGCGCCATTTTTCATTTGACCGATGGCTAATGGGCGAAAACCATTTGGGTCTAGTGCCGCAACCATCGCGTCTTCTGTCAGTAATAAGTAAGCAAATCCACCTTTTACCTCAGCCAAGGCTTCCTTTAGTCTGTCTAAAAATGTTTTTTCGTTACTACGCCGGATCAAATGCATCAAAATCTCTGTATCTGAATTTGAATGAAAGATGGCACCATCTTTTTCTAAAGACGTCCGTAAAGAGCGAGCATTCGTTAAATTGCCGTTATGGGCTAACCCAATCGAGCGATCGTAAAATTTGAATAAAAAAGGTTGGATATTATCCACACTGCCATTGCCTGCGGTAGCATAGCGAACGTGACCGATCGCTGCTTGTCCAAATAAAGCTGCTAGTTTTCTTGGATCTTTGAATACCTCTGAAAGAAGTCCAAGATCACGGTGACCATATAATTTCCCGTCATCATTTGATACGATACCAGCGCCTTCTTGCCCACGATGCTGCAAACTATGCAAACCAAAGTAAGTAACATTGGCAGCTTGAGGGTGTCCCCAAACACCGAATACTCCACATTCTTCATTGATGCTTCTTACTTCATAAGACATTCGATTGCTTCCTCCCAAGACTGTTTCGCCGAAGCGACTGCCAAGTCAACACTTCCATCATTTGCTTGTATCACTAATTGTTTTTCTGCCGTTACGTGACCAAGGAGTGTCACATGCTCACCAGCTAATGTTTCAAAGGCTTGTTGATTTTCTTTTGTTACTGATACAATAAAACGCGATTGTGATTCAGAAAACAGATGAGTAGTCGGCAGATCAACTCTCGTTGAAACACCGAAATCATTTGTGAACGCTGATTCCGCAATAGCCACCGCTAACCCACCTTCTGCACAGTCATGCGCACTTTGGATCAATCCAGCTTTGATTGCCTCTAACATCAAAGTTTGGTTTTCTTTTTCTTTTGTTAGATCAAAATGTTCCATCATTCCTTCGATTCTACCTAGCTGTAGCTTTTGTAATTCACTACCGTTAAAGTCTGCAAACGTCTGGCCGATCACATAAATCAAATCTCCCGCTTGTTTGAATTCTTGAGTGGTGATATGTTCGTGTGCTTCGATCAATCCGACCATACCAATCATCGGTGTTGGATAAATCGCTTGGCCATCTGTCTCGTTATACAGAGAAACATTTCCCGAGATCACGGGTGTTTCCAACATTTCACATGCTTTGGCAATTCCATCAGCTGAATACGCTAACTCCCAGAACACTTCTGGTTTATCTGGAGAACCATAGTTCAAACAATCCGTAATCGCTAAAGGTTGACCACCACTCGCGACGATATTTCTTGCTGCTTCCGCAACAGCAATCTGACCACCAATTTCTGGATCTAGATAAATATAACGAGCATTACAATCCGTCGTCATCGCTAACGCTTTTTTGGTTCCACGAATACGCAAGACTGCGGCATCACTACCTGGAGCAACCACTGTATTGGTTTGGACACGCGAATCATATGTCTCATAAATCGAACGTTTTGATGCGATCGTCGGTTGCTTCAACAACGCAGTCAATACTTCATTCGGATCAGAGATCACTGGTTGATATTGACCTAATTCACGGAATTTTGTCATCCGTTCTGGTTCAACCATTTCTTTCTGGTAGACAGGCGCATCTTCTGCTAAGGCATCTACCGGAAGATTGGCTACTTCTTTTCCATGGTGATACAAACGGTACTGACCATCATCTGTTACTTTTCCAATCGTCACCGCATCTAGATCGTATTTTTGGAATAGTTCTTGAACACGCGCTTCCGATCCTGCCTTCACACAGATCAACATCCGTTCTTGTGATTCAGACAACATCATTTCATAAGGGGTCATCTGTGATTCACGCTGCGGTACATCGTCCAAAGTCAATACCAAACCAGAGCCTGCTTTTGAGGCCATTTCTGAACTTGATGAAACAAGTCCTGCCGCACCCATATCTTGGATGCCGACAAGAATGTCTGAGTGGTCCAAAATCAATTCCAAACAAGCTTCTAACAATAATTTCTCCATAAAAGGATCGCCCACTTGCACAGCTGAACGTTGTTGTTCTTCTTCTTGACTAAATTCTTCGGAGGCAAATGTCGCACCGTGGATACCATCCCGACCTGTCTTAGCCCCCACATACATGATCGAATTGCCAACACCTGATGCTTGTCCTTTTTGGATATCTTTATGATCGATCAACCCAACACACATGGCATTTACCAATGGATTCCCCTCATAACAAGGATCAAAGGCGATCTCACCACCCACTGTCGGTACGCCGATACAATTTCCATACCCTCCGATACCAGCAACAACTTCTTCTAAAAGGTATTTTGTACGAGGATTATCTAATTCACCAAAACGTAGTGAATCAAGTAGAGCAATCGGACGTGCACCCATACTGAAAATATCACGAATAATGCCCCCAACACCTGTTGCTGCGCCTTCATAAGGTTCGACTGCCGAAGGATGATTGTGGCTTTCTGCTTTAAAAACCACTGCTTGTCCGTCTCCAATGTCAACGATCCCTGCGCCTTCACCAGGCCCTTGTAAGACATTCGGCCCACTTGTTGGGAATTTTTTTAAGATCGGCTTGGAGTTTTTGTAAGAACAGTGTTCACTCCACATTACTGAGAACAAACCGGTCTCCGTATAATTAGGCATCCTACCTAAGATGTCTTCTTCGATCATCCGGTATTCTTCATCCGTCAATCCCCATTGCATATAAATCTTTTGTTCTTTGATTTCTAACGCAGTTGGCTCCATCATTGTTTTCATTTATGCAGTCACCTTTCCGAAATTCTTCAATAGCGAAGCGAAGAAACGTTTGCCATCTTCTGAGCCAAGTAATGCTTCCATTGCTCGTTCTGGGTGGGGCATCATCCCTAACACATTTCCTGCTTTGTTTGTGATCCCTGCAATGTTGGCCACACTGCCGTTGAGATTTTCTCCCTCGTAGGTAAACACGATTTGGTTGTTGTCAATCAGTTCTTGAAGCGTCTCCTCGTCACAAAAATAATTTCCTTCTCCATGGGCCACCGGCAACTGGATCACTTCATTTTTGTCGTACTCTGAAGTGAAGGATGTTTGATTGTTGACTTTTAATGACGCTGATTTACAGATAAAACGCAATGAATCATTTCTTCTTAATACGCCTGGTAGCAATCCAGCCTCCGTCAACACTTGGAATCCATTACATGTACCAAAAACAGGTTTTCCTTCTTCCGCAAAACGAATCACTTCATCCATGATTGTTGAAAAACGAGCAATCGCCCCACAACGTAAGTAATCGCCGTAAGAAAAGCCGCCAGGGATCAATACTCCGTCATACTCTTCAAGAGAAGATTCGTCATAACGAACATAGTTTGCTTCTGCGCCCATCACATCACGAATCGCCCAAAGCAAGTCCGCATCACAATTCGATCCAGGAAAAACAATCACGGCAAATTTCATGCTAAACTTCCTCCATTTTATTGATTTCATAACGATACGTTTCCATATTGACATTTGCTAATAAACGATCACAAATCGTTTCGATCGTTGATTCTACTTCCTCTTCACTAGCTGAGACTTGGATTTCAAAATACTTCCCGATACGAATATCTTCGATGTTGTCGTAGCCTAAACGATGTACCGCATTTTTAACTGCCTCTCCTTGTGGGTCTAATACTGAATCTTTATATGTTACGTACACTTTTACAAAATACATGATTTATTCTCCTTTATTTTCGAGTGATAATTGATTTAAACGATCGAGTACTTCTTGATAGACCGGAATAATCTCGCCGAGCTTTCGTCGATAGACATCTTTATCCATATGTTTGTTTGTAGCAATATCCCATAAGCGACAAGTATCCGGGGATATCTCATCTGCTAATTCGATTTCTCCTGTATCCGTTCGGCCAAATTCCACTTTAAAATCGACTAATTGTAAATCGATTTTTTTGAATAGTTTGATTAGCTGTTCATTGATGAGTAACGCTTGTTTTTTTAGTTCGGCGACCTCTTCTGGAGTTGCTAGCTTTAAGAAAGCAATATGTGAATCATTGATGAATGGATCATCTAATTCATCTTTTTTGTAGAAAAATTCAACGATTGGTGTCGGTAGCACTTGCCCTTCTTCTACTCCTAGGCGTTTTGAAAAACTTCCAGCTGAAATATTTCTGACGACCACTTCCAAGGGAATGATCGACCGTTTTTTTATCAATTGTTCGGTTTTTGACAATTTCTCAAGAAAATGATTATTTATTCCTTGATTCGATAAGTATTCAAAAATAGCACTTGTGATTTGATTGTTCAATTCTGCTTTTCCTTGCATTTGGTCTTTCATTCCACCGTTGAGGGCAGTCACTTGGTCTAGATACTCTACCCATAGGACAGTTTCATCATCCGTGTTAAACATTCTTTTTGCTTTTCCTTCATAGAGTAAATTCTGTTTTTCCATGTCTACGACTCCTTGTTCATTAACATTATTTTACTATAACATATTATTTGTTCGTCTTTTCACTTTAAATTTTAACAAGGGTCAGGAATCAAATCAATACAAAAGTGTACATTTAAACATTAAAAACATTTAATGTTCGTCTTTATTGCTTTTATTAAGATTAGTTGTTCCTCGTTAAGAAGCGTTTACACATTTATCGATTGGTGATATAGTAGATTTAAAGAAAACAGTTAGAGGTTTCAAGGAGGTAACTAAATGGAAGAACCAAGTACGTCTGCCCAACGCTTTTTACTCGATTTATCTGTTGAAGAAAAATCACGCTTATACAATGATCTACTTGCTATCAAAGATGTTGATGCCTGCATGAAGGATCGAAGTTTTTATACATTTAGAAAACTTCGCCGTGCAGCAAAACGACAATCGGAGTGTCGAAAACGAACATTCCATTACTTAACTCAAAACAACCATGAACTAGTGATCAAACAAATCCATGAGCAAAAGTTATTCAAGCATCATTACCGATTGCTCGTGACCTTCGATCAACAAGAATTTGGCTATACATTTGTTGAAACATTATTGAATCTTCTACATTCCCAACATTTCAATTTGGGGCATCAAATGGCTTATGCTTAACCCAAAAAGAACATCCCTCAGAAGTTAATCTGAAGGATGTTCTTTTTTTCTTGCATTAAAAAAAAATAGTTCTAGCTAGTGATTGTTCGTTTTTTCTCGATCAGTCGAGAAACATTGTTAACATCTATTCTTACTGAATGGTTTATGCTAAACCAACACGTTCAAAAATGACATCCACATTTTTCATATGGTGGTTATAATCAAATGCTTCAGCGATTTCTTCTGGTGTCAAAACAGAAGTGATTGCTTCGTCTTCTTCAAGTAACGGACGGAAGGACACTTGGTTATCCCAAGCATACGCTGTCTTAGGTTGAACAAGATCATAGGCTTCTTCTCTTGTCATCCCTTTATCAATCAATTTCAACATCACACGTTGGCTATAGATCAAGCCAAATGTCGCATCCATGTTACGTTTCATGTTTTCTGGGAATACCGTTAGATTTTTAACGATATTGCCGAAGCGGTTCAACATGTAATCAAGTAGGATCGTTGTATCAGGTAGAATGATCCGTTCTGCAGAAGAATGAGAGATATCTCTTTCGTGCCACAACGAAACATTTTCATAAGCGGTAATCATATGTCCACGGATCACTCGCGCTAAGCCAGCCATATTTTCTGAACCGATCGGATTACGTTTATGTGGCATAGCAGATGAGCCTTTTTGTCCTTTGGCAAAAAATTCTTCGACTTCGCGTGTTTCCGATTTTTGAAGTCCACGAATCTCTGTCGCAAAGCGTTCGATACTGGTCGCAATCAATGACATCGTCGCAAAATATTCGGCATGTAGATCACGTGGTAAAACTTGCGTCGATACTTCTTGCGGACGGATGCCTAGTTTTTCACAGACATATTCTTCAATGAACGGAGGGATATTCGCAAACGTACCAACCGCACCGGAGATTTTCCCTGCTTCTACGCCTTTTGCTGCATGTTCAAAACGTTCGATATTTCGTTTCATCTCAGAATACCAAGTAGCTAATTTAAGGCCGAAAGTCGTTGGCTCAGCATGCACACCATGCGTGCGTCCCATCATGACTGTATACTTATGCTCTTTGGCTTTTTCACCAATGATCGCTGTGAAACGTTTCAAGTCTTCGCGCAAAATGTCATTTGCTTGTTTGATTTGGTAACCATAAGCTGTATCAACCACATCTGTACTTGTTAATCCATAATGGACCCATTTACTTTCGTCGCCAAGTGTTTCCGAAACTGCTCGAGTAAAAGCAACGACATCATGGCGTGTCGATTGCTCAATCTCTAAAATACGAGCGATATCAAAAGACGCGTGTTCACGGATTTTCGCTACATCTTCTTTAGGTATTTCTCCTAATTCAGCCCAAGCCTCATCAGCAAGTATTTCAACTTCTAACCATGCTTGATATTTATTTTGCTCTGTCCAAATATTGCCCATTTCAGGTCGTGTATAACGTTCTAACATCAACTATTCTCCTTTAATCCCAAATATTCGTTTTTTCGATTTCTTTCAATGTCGACTCGATATCTTCTGTCAAAATCGTGATGTGTCCCATCTTACGACCTTTTTTCGCTTGTTTCTTGCCATAGAAATGAAATTTCCAATCTTGTTTTTTCGCAATCAAATTGTAACTTTCTAATAGTTGTTCACCTAAAACGTTGACCATGACTGCATCACTTAACAATGGGACTTTTTTAGGTAAAGGCCAACCGCAAATCCCACGAATATGCGCATCAAATTGTGTCATTCCGCATGCTTCTAAGGTATAATGTCCTGAATTATGTGGACGCGGTGCCAATTCATTCACATACAATCCACCAGTCTTCGTCAAAAACATTTCGACGCCAAGCACACCGGACAAACTCACTGCTTCAGCAACCACTTTAGCAATTCTTTCTGCCTCTTCGATCACATCCGCTGAAACAGATGCTGGCGCAATCGTTTCATGGAGAATATTATTACGGTGGATATTTTCAACAACTGGAAATGTCGTATATTGTCCTTGCCCATTTCCTGCGACCATGATCGATAATTCTTTTTCAAATGGGATCCAAGCTTCTAATACGCAAGTTCCTTCTCTTAAAAGATCCATCGCAGGAGCTAAGTCCGCTCGACTCTTCAGTACATATTGCCCCTTACCGTCATATCCGCCTCGAGTTGTTTTCAAGACACAAGGATAACCGATACCATCGATTGCATCTTGAATATCTGTGGGACTGACGATCGTTGCATGTGGAGCGATCACGATGTTATTTGTTTCTAAAAATGATTTTTCTAGTAGACGATCTTGCGTGATCGCCAACAAATCTGTTCCTTGAGGAATAAATGACATCGGCAAAATCGCATTCAGTGCTTCCACACTCACATTCTCAAATTCGTAGGTGATAACCTCAGTTCGTCTTGCAAGTTCTTCTAGAGCAAACGTATCATCGTAGGAACTTTCAATGTGCCAGTCCGCTACTTGAGCAGCCGGACAATCATTCATCGGATCAAGTACACCGACTTTGAATCCCATCTCTTTTGCACTGATCGCCATCATGCGACCTAACTGTCCACCACCGACGATTCCGATCGTCGAGCCTGGTAATAATGGTTTAACCAAGTTGATCACTACTTTCTATTACAGATTCAACCGACATTGCGCGTCGTTTCGCTAATGCAGCCTCCAACTCTAAATCATACATTGAAAGCATCTGTATCGCAAGTAGACCGGCATTAATTGCGCCTGCTTTTCCAATCGCTGTCGTCGCCACAGGAACGCCGCCTGGCATTTGGACAATGGATAGCAAAGAATCTAATCCGTTCAATGTTCGGCTTTGAACAGGAACACCAATAACCGGTAATGTCGTCTTTGCAGCAACCATCCCAGGTAAATGAGCTGCCCCTCCCGCACCTGCAATAATCACTTTTATACCTTTTTCTCGAGCTTCTTCTGCATACGAAAACATCAAATCTGGTGTTCGATGTGCTGAAACTACTTTCTTTTCAAAAGAAACGCCAAATTCTTTAATAATCTCACACGCATGTTTCATTGTCTCCCAATCCGAGATGCTCCCCATTATTACAGAAATTTTTGCAGCCATTCGTTTCTCCTCTCGATTCGTATTCACTCATATTTTATCAATCGCCCCTATGTAAATCAAGATAAATTCGAATGAAAAAGATATAAATAGGTTTATTGTTCGTTTTTAACAAATTGACTCTTGCTTGTTGAAATCAAGTTTTTTTTTATCCAAATCATTTGTTTTTTTTTAGGATATAACACTTTTTCTTCATGTATCCAAAATGCAGAGAGAATCTGTTCATGAATTTGCTACAATCAAAAAAATTCGTCTGGAACATTCGTCTTCTCGCACCACCTAAAACCGAATAAACGGCAGGAACAAAAGTAATCTCTTCGAAAATAAGGCACCCTCCACAAAAATTCGAAAAACAAATTTCGTGGATGGCGCCTTATTTCTCTAAGCTAAACAGGTCTCTACCCTATTCAGTTACTAGCTATGATTTATAAAAGCAATCTATATTATCACTTCAATGCTTCTTTAATGATTCTCTCGTCTTGTTTTAGTCCGTTAAAAACTAAGTTCAAAACAATTGCTGTGATACTGCTCATAACGATCCCATTTCCTGTGAACATTTGAACTGTTTCAGGTAACTGGCTGAATAATTCGGGCATCAAATTGAAGCCTAAACCAAAACCAATCGACACTGCGGCAATCAATAAATTTTTGTCATTTGTAAAATCTACTTCTAATAGCATCCGGATTCCTTGGATTGCCACCATTCCAAACATGACCAACATCCCGCCACCAAGGACTGGTTCAGGTATGATTTGAGCCACTGCGCCGATTTTAGGGAATAAACCCAAGATGATCAAAAAGAAAGCGGAAAAGTAAATTGGTTTTCTTGTTTTGATTCCTGAAAGTTGTACCAACCCGACATTTTGCGAAAATCCTGTATAAGGAAATGTGTTAAAAATACCACCTAAGATGACGGCTAACCCCTCTGCTCGATAGCCTTTTTTCAACTGCTCTTCCCCGACTTTTTTTCCAGTGATATCTCCTAAGGCAAAATAGACGCCTGTTGATTCTACCATACTTACCATTGAAATGATGATCATCAATAAGATCGACCAGATTTCAAATGTCGGTTTTCCAAAGTAAAAAGGTTGCGGTACGTGAAAAACAGGAGCTTGTCCAATTGCTCCTAGATCGATTCTACCTAAAAAGGCAGCTAAGATACTTCCACCGATCAAACCGATCAAAACCGCAATGGATCGAATGAACCCTTTGCCTAATAATTGCACACCAACGATCAGTAGGATCGTGACAAACGCTAATAATAAATTCGTCAAATCACCAAAGCCTGGAGCAGTTGCACTGCCGCCACCCATTTTTTCGATGGCTACTGGAATCAATGTCAATCCAATCACTGTAATCACTGTTCCAGTAACAATCGGCGGAAATAGCTTTTTGATCTTTGAAAAGAAACCAGCAACTAGCACAACAAAAATCCCTGACGCGATAATCGAGCCATAGATCGCACCGACACCTTCTGTGCTACCGATCAAAATCAACGGTGCAACTGCTTGGATCGCACAACCTAAAACAACTGGTAAACCGATTCCGAAAAAGCGGTTGACAGTCAACTGCAAGAGCGTCGCTAATCCACACATGAAAATATCGATCGAGATAAGATAAGTCATTTGTTCCTGATTAAATCCTAGACCCGTACCGATCAATAACGGTACAGCGACTGCTCCCGCATACATCGCTAATAAATGCTGCAACCCTAAGACTGCTGCTTTTCCATTTTGTGTTTCTTTCTCCACGCTTACGCATCCTCCTCAAGAAAATCTACTTGACCTTCAGAAAGTGATGCCACGCGGGCAAGTGAGACCACTTTTAAGCCCATTTCTTCAAGAAGTTGACGACCGTCTTGGAAGGATTTTTCAATGACGATCCCGATTCCCTCAACACTCGCACCTGCTTGTTGGCACAATTCGATCAACCCTTTTGCCGCTTGACCATTCGCTAAAAAGTCATCAATAATCAAAACTTTATCTTCAGAAGACAAGAATTTACGAGAAATCGATATCGTGCTTGTTACTTGTTTCGTAAATGAATAAACGGATGCCGTCAATAATTCTTCATCCATCGTCAAACTTTTGGCTTTTCTTGCAAAGATCATCGGTACACCGAGCTCTTTGGCCGCAAATAAAGCGGGGGCGATGCCAGAAGCTTCAATCGTCACCACTTTAGTGATTCCTTGTTCTTTAAATACTTCCGCAAAACGTTGGCCCATTTGTTCCATCAAAACTGGATCTACCTGATGAGTAACAAAACTATCTACTTTCAACACGCCTTGACCCAAGACTTGTCCATCTTTATTGATACGTTCAACTAATTCTTTCACTTTATTTACTCCTTTTCTTGCTAATTTCATGCCACTCAAAATAGAAAAAAACATCTCTACTGCTCATGTATAAGCAAAAAAGATGTCTCACTACTTTTTCACTTATAGTCCAACATTTACGGTGCTGGCTAGAAACTGTCATCCTTATTATGACGATATATAAGTTATTCGATATTTGATTGATAAATGATATTTTTAGTAACAAAATAGTTTATTTTTTAAACGATGAAAACAGTCTAACACTTGTTTCTGAAACTTACAACTATATTTCTTGTTTTTCTCATGAAGGATTTATCTTTGGATTAGTCTTGAAAAACCTCATAGTTTTATCCTAACAAACAAAATAGTATTTATGAAATAAAGCAACCTATCCCATAAAGGAAAAGGTTGCTAAAGCCAAGCTTATAACGATCACTATTATCTATGGTTGATTGAATGATATTTATTATCGTTTGGTACTCAATTTGTTTTCTCGATTTTTCGATACTTGTCCATTTTACGACTGAATAACTCTCCGCTACTAGGTGGTGTATAGGTGATCGCATTGGCGCCAGCTTCAATCGTTTCTTTGATGCTTTCTTCCGTGGGACCTCCAGTCGCAATAATCGGTAATTCTGGGTATTTTGCTCGGAAAAAGCGAACAGTGTCTGCTGTATCTTTTCCCGCACTGATATTGATGATCGTAATGCCTGCTGCCAATTTTTCGTCGATTTCTGAGTATTTAGACGTGACTGTACTGATTACCGGTATATCAACCACTTGACAGACATCATGGACAGTCTCTACTGGTGTTGGACCATTCAAAACTACGCCTAATGATCCTTGTGCTTCTGCAAAAAGGCTCATATATGCCGAACGCATCCCTTGTGTCAAGCCACCGCCGACACCTGAAAACACAGGGATATCCGCTGCTTCAATAATGCTTTTCGTAATCGCCGGATGAGGTGTAAAAGGATAAACTGCGATCACCGCATTTGCATTGGTGTTTCTGATGATCGCAATATCCGTGGTGAAGATAATCGAACGTATCAACTTGCCAAAAATTTTAATACCACTTGCTTCCATAATGACCTCTGGGACTCTCACGATATCCTTACGTAATTCTGTCATTATTTCTGGAACAAATAAATCTGTCATCCGTACACTTCCGTTCTTTTCTGATTATTGATCGTATTGATTTAACTGGTAAGTTTCAATCACATGTATGATTTTATCAGCATATGTCGGATCTGTCGCATATCCTGCAGCCTGTAACGCATGAGCTGCTTCAATATAATTGGTCGCAGTGATCACATTTGCATACAAGGCAGAATTCCAATCGACACCATTGACAAATAAAGCCGTGTGGTCATCCATTGATTGTTCCCATGAAGAATAGACTCGAAAGTCTCCTTGAATGGTGATCCATTCTTCATTGATATATTCTTTTGTTTCCAGATTGACTTTTTGTTCGTTCCCAAAGGCTTTGACTCCAAATAAGTTCTTATATTTACTGGCAAGCGTACTATTACCCCAATCAGATTCAAGGATGGCTTGCCCAATAATGATACTTGGCAAAACGCCATAGCCTTGTTGTAGTTCTTTCGCATGCGGAACTAATGCGTTGATAAATTCTTGATGAGTCAGTGTTTCTTGTTGCTGCGCTTCCGTAGAGTAGGGTGATGACAAACTTCTCAAAGAAAAAACAAAAGCCATCATGATCAACATACTCCCTAAAAACACAGCAAACCAGCGATTATTTTTGCGCCTTTGTTTTTTCCATTTTTTTTTTGCCATCTCTTATTCCTACTTTTCTTTTAGTTGATCCAAGTACTCCTCCATCGTTAAATCGTTTGATGTAATATATTCTGCACTTTCTTTGCCTACATAACGTAGGTGCCAAGGTTCGTAAGTGATTTTTGTAATATCTTCTCGACCTTTTGGATAACGGATAATAAAGCCATATTTAGAGGCATTGTCCGCAAGCCATTTCGCACCTGGTTCATCACCATATTTTTCATCCAATACAGTATTGGGATAATTGTTGTACCATGTTTCATCGACCACATCCACAGCTAAACCTGTATGGTGTTCACTGTAACCCGGTTCTGTCATAGTTTTTTTCGTAATCGCGGTCGCCTCTTCTTCGGTGACTCCCTGACTACTCATTACCTGTTGGACATTTTGAGCGAACACTTCTCGTTGTGTCGCAACTGAGCGATAAGCCGATACCATAACTAAAGGAAAGCCCGCAGCTTTAGCTGCGTTAGCCAATTCTTCATAATCAGCTTTGATACGTTTGTCGATCAGATAGCCATTATCTAGCGCAGCCAATTGGTTGGCTTCATCGATTTCTCTCTCGATTTTATGATCAGGTCCTACCAATACTAGCGACCAATCATCCAACTTAACATCTGGCAAATCACTAGAGGTTGCTTTTTTTGTTGCTTTTTCTGTACTTTCTTCTGTCGCACTCGTCGTGTTTGTTTGTTCTGTCTTTGAATTATCAGCTTGAGCTTTCGTATCCGTCCGACTCTCACTAACAACCAGATAGCCCATCGCAACAATCATGATCACGACTGAGATAACGCCTAAAATTTTATTCACGCAAAAAATCCTTTCATTCCCTTTCTGGCTCCACTTTCTCACTAACGTAAGTTTCTTCTAGATTTTCATTTACCCAATCTAACAACTCGATTTTCTCCCCTTCGATTTGCTTTTGAACTTCTGCTGGTAACCGAAAGTTCAAAATGTCATCATAACCCCACTCATCATATTGAATACTGACTTTCAAGTCAAGATATCCATTGACAATTTGATCGTTTTTTAAAGGGAGCAACTCTACATTCGCACTGCCATTACTTACCCATTTCTGAGCAATACGTGTTTTGATTTGCTTATATTCGGCTACTGCAACGTTTCTTTTTTCAGGGAAAATAATGGTTTGACGTAGAATTTTTTGCGTCAACATCCATTCATAGTCTGTAAAAAGATTTTTCACTTTTTGCATGGCCTCGGATGGTAAGTTTTGTTCACCACGCTTCCAAGCTTGCCAAGTTGTTTCATCCACCAATAGATAAGTATCTAAGAAATTTTCTTCTGTTTCAAATTGTTCGAGTAAAACACTCATAATAAGATCAACGTATACTTGATGCATCGCAATCTCCTCCTCCATCTTATTCTACTTAAATTAAGTCAAAAAATCATCTATTAGAACATTTCTTTCACTTTTTTTTAGAAAGCAATTCTTTAAAACGAGTGGATCTCCTTTTTTTGATATAATAATAGCGAAACCAAGAGTATTCAACTAAATACTCTTATATTAAATATATCACGTCAAGGAGAGATGAAAAATGAAAAAATACCAATGGGGCATTGTTGGTCTAGGATCGATTGCTAACGAATTTGCAGAAAACTTCGATCAAACATCAAGTGAATTGGTTGCTGTTGCATCACGAACGTTGGAAAAAGCACAGGATTTTGCTACACGCCATTCTATCAAAAAAGCGTATGGCGATTATCATAAAATGTTACAAGATGCTGAAATTGATATCGTGTATATCGCTGTTCCGAATCGGCAACATATCGACTACATCCTTCCTGCCTTGGAAGCTGGGAAACATGTCTTATGCGAAAAAGCCATCACGATGAATAAGGCAGAACTTCAACAAGCCATCCAATTAGCCGAACAAAAACAGCTGATCTTGGCAGAAGCGATGACGATTTTCAACATGCCTTTGTATCATCAACTTCGTTCAATGATCGATTCAGGCAAGTTAGGTGCATTAAAGATGATCCAAGCACCTTTTGGCAGTTGCAAAGAACCTGATCCGACCAACCGCTTCTTCAACCCTGATTTAGCAGGTGGAGCATTACTTGACATTGGAACCTATGCTGTTTCATTTGCTCGATTCTTTTTGAGCTCACAACCCGAAGTCATCGCCTCTCGTATGATTCCATTTAAAACAGGTGTCGATGAACAATCTGTAACGATCTTGCAAAATAAAGAAAATGAACTAGCTACGATCAACTTGACCTTCCAAGCAAAAATGCCAAAAGTCGGAATCGTTGCTTTTGAAAATGGGTATATCTCGATCAATGATTATCCTAGAGCTGACCAAGCCGAAATTATTTATACTGACGGTACAAAAGAATTGATCGAAAGTGGCCATCGTGCACAAGCAATGAATTATGAAATTGAAAATATGGTAAAAATGATCGAAGGAGAACTTCCAAACCGTTCCCTGTATTTAACCACCGAAGTGATTGCACTCTTAGATGATATGCAAGACCATTGGAAGAATAATAAATAAACAAAATAAAAATAAGACGAAGCGAGAATGGCCTTCTCATCGCTTCGTCTTATTTATTCACCTTTCCGTATCCACTATCATCTGCTGAGAAAATTCTACTTTTATTTCAATAAAACTTTTGAAAGACTGTAAAAATTGAAACAATTCTGCACGATCTTCAAATTCACTTCGAGTAGTCGGCAATGGCATTTGACGATACATCCCATAGACCTCTTCGATCCGTGTCAATATTTCTTTGCCATCATTTGATTCAGAAAATGTCTCCGCTGTATAGATTAATAAGCCGTAAATATGGTTGCTATAAGGCACTGGGTCCTGGATATAAGCTAAATTTTCTTGCATATCTTGGATCACATTGATCTGAGCCCGTCGCATAGAAAAATAGGTTTCATAGTATTGATTTTGTCTAAGCAAGTTATTCTCTTGATGATTCCGTGCATATGCCTGGCTTTCTCGAATATAAACTTGTAACTCTTTGCATAACCCTCGATTTTCGTAAGCTTCACCAGAAAGCAAAAAGTCTGCCATGTTCTTCAAAAGAAGACGAAATCGTTCTTCGATGATCACTTGATTTTGCTTTAAACGTTTTTTACTATCTGGCATATAGACATTAGATAACAAAGCAAAGCCTACACCAATGATCATCAAGGCTGCTTCGTTTGTGATCAATTGCCAACTCATACTTTGTTCACTAAGATAATGAGTGATCAAGACTGAGTTTACAACGATTCCTTCTGTCAATTTGAACCGCACGGCGATTGGAATAAAAAATAATAGAAAGACACTGAAACTGATGATTCGATAGCCCAAAAATGTAAAACACATATAGGCAATAAGTGTAGCGACAATAAATGCAGCGATTCGATAGATCCCAGTCGTCAAGGTGGAGCGACGAGTATTTCCTACGCTTAACAACGCAATAATACCGGCAGATGGCCAGAACAATAAGGAAAAGTAGTTTGCAGCCATCATGGAAGCAAATACACTGATGATCGTTTTTACCGTTCTCATTCCAATACGCATGATTGGCTCCTTTCTTTTTATTGAATTATACTAAATTCGTTCATGAAAAACTAGCAATCCAAGGTAAGTTTAGTTATGATATTGTAAAGAAGGTAAAGGAGAGTATACTATGCAATTTGGACGCTTTCGACTTGGTATGCGTACAATGAAGAGTGCTTTAGCCGTTTTCTTATGTATTTTGATCTTTCATCTCTTTGATCGTGGCATTCCAATGATTGCTGCCCTATCTGCTGTTTTTTCCTTGCGCCAAGATTTGACGACGACCTTTTCTTTTGGGCGCTCGCGTATTATTGGCAATCTACTCGGTGGCGGATTAGGAATTTTCTATTTTTTTGTAAAAAGTTACTTCCACAATGATTTTTTAGTTGAACTGATCGTTCTCCCACTTTTAGTGATCATTGTGATCGTCTTATCTGACGGTATCAATAATAATTCTGGGATCATTGCTGCTATTGCAACATTATTGCTGATCTCTTTAAGTATCCCTCAAGGAGAGTCAGCCTTCTATGCGATTGAGCGGGTTTTCGATACATTCATCGGAACATTTATTGCTATCGGTATCAATTTTTGCTTGCGTCCGCCAGAAGTTGAAAAAAAAGAAGAGATTGTCGAGGACTTAGAAGAATTAAGAAAAAAAGAGCAGGCTTTACTTGAAAGTCTTGAAGAAGTAAAAGCACAGATTCGTGAGCAAAACGAATATAAATAGTAAAAAATGAAAGACTCAGAGGAAATGATCCTTTGAGTCTTTCTTATTTCATTCAGTGGGTTCATTTGATCCTTCATAGACATTCAATTGTCTAGAATTTCCACGAGTGGAAAGATTCTCAATGATATCTTTGATGTCCAATCCAGTTGTTTCTTTCAACGTTTCTTGTGTCGTCGACAACAAGTTTGTCGCATAGCTTGTTACTCGATTGGCGCCACCTGCTTCACCTGAGGAGTTTCCTGTATCAACAACAGAGATTTTTTCGATATTGCCTAGCGGTTGTGCCGCTTCACGCATTAATTGAGGCAACATTTCGATCACCATGCTAAGCACAGCAGCTTCTCCATATTCTTTGAACGCATCTGCGATTTTTTGTTTTGCTTCTGCTTCCGCTTTCCCTTTTGCTAACGTGGCTTCTGCCTCGGCTTGTCCAGCTAAACGAGTTTGGTTGGCTTGGGCTTGGGCTAAGGCTTCGATTCTAAATTGTTCTGCTTCTGCCTCAGTCACTTCTTTGACTTTTTGCGCTTGGGCTTCTTGTTCTTTGGCGTAACGATCCGCATCGGCTTTTTTCTTCACTTCAGAATCGTATTGTTTTTCACGACGAATGATTTCTTTTTCTTCTAATTCGATTTGTTTTTGACGTTCGACGACTTTTACTTGCATCTCTTGTTCAATTACTTGTTGTTGTTCTCTGGCACTTTCTAAATTATACGCTTGATCAGCCTTTGCTCGTGCCACATCTTGTTCCTGTTTATAGGTAGCTAATTTCAATTCTTTTTCTTTTAAAGATTCGGCGATTTCTGTTTGGCGTTGTAATTCTGCGGCTTGAGATTCTTTCTCTGCTTCCGCCTTTTTGATACGCGTTTCTTTTAGTGCTTCTGCTTCTGCAATATCTGCATCACGTTTGACTTGAGCAATCCGTGGTTTTCCTAAAGAATCCAAATAACCATTTTTATCACGGACTTCTTTGATCGTGAACGAAACAATGATCAATCCCATTTTTGCTAGATCCACCGAGGCAACTTCTTGCACACTTTGGCTGAATTTGTCACGATTTTGGTAAATTTCTTCTACTGTCATCGAACCTAAGATCGACCGCAAATGACCTTCTAATACTTCACGCGCTTCATTTTCAAGTTCTTCTCGCGTTTTGCCTAGAAATTGTTCCGCTGCTGTCGCAATTTCTTCGACAGAAGAACCAATCTTGATGATCGAAGTACCATCACACATCACCGGCACACCCTGCTCTGTATAAACCTCTGGGGTAGATACGTCTAATTTACTTGATAATAAACTGATGCGATTCGAACGTTGGAAAACTGGTAGTACGAATGCACCTCCACCGCGGACGATTTTGATTTTATTGTTGCTCTCGTCGGCATGGACATTTTTACTTCCCAAGTAACTACCACTGATGATCAATGCTTCGTCAGGTTTTGCCGTTTGGTACTTAGCGACAAAGACGATCAATAACATTAAAACGATCAACACTGCTAAAACAATTGCAACAAACACTCCAGATATTTCCATTTCTTCCACTCCTTTACATTTTCAACATACTTTCGTACGGTGTAACATAACAAACACGGTCTCTTACTTCAATGATCAAAACCTTTTCGCCACGTCCAATCATTTTCTCTTGGGGCGTATAAAAACAAGCAGGGCGACTGATTGAACCAGTCACACTTTTTAATTGGATTTCTCCCATTCCCTGGATCGGTATCGGGGTCACCACTGTCGCGATTTGACCTTCTAATGTTTTTTCAGAAGTTGATAGCGTCGATTCTGCGTGCTTCATCGGCATCAAGATATAAAAATTCAACAAAAAAACTAAAACGGTTGCAATAATCGCGCTGATCACGAAAATCACTAACGAGGACTGGTCGGTCAAGGATTCACCTAAATAACCTAATAAACTGGTAAAAGTCAACCAGGGAACGATCAGCATCGGATCAATAGGTCCATCAAAATCAAAGACATCTCCAAAAATAACAAGTAATACTGCAACCCCAGCGCATATGAGTAAAACGTACCAGTAAATCGTGATGATTGCGATTCCTCCTATCATCTCATTCGCCTCCTTTGTGTACAAGATTATCATATCATACTAACCTATATAATTAACCTACTTTGGATAAAGTTTTCACTTTTAGTCCGCTTGGTTTTGGATTATACTAACATAGGAGGTGAAAGAATGAAAAATTTAAAAAAACTATGGGGTACATTGATCTCTATAGTTGTTTTTGGCGCAATTGGCTTTATCGGAATGGATCGAGTGAATGTAGAACAACCAATCTCAAGGGATTACAGTGAATCTAGTTATACTGATTCAATCGATAGTGAATCGGGTGTTTCCACTGACCAACGATCAAACATGAGTACATATAGTATGGAATCTTCTGATAAACCAGTCGAAAGTACAAGCAAAAGTGAAACTACTATCACAAGTAGTATACCTAACTCATCTGAACCAAGAAATAACGGCTTACCTCAAGAAGAAGACTTAGCACCGACTGGAAACAATCCTGGGCCACAAGAATTAGGAACAGCTTCCTTTGATATCGCTGAGCTCTCAACAAACAAAGGATGGATCGAGTATCATGAACTTGATCGATTAGGACGTCCCACTGGTGCGGATGCCTTATTGGAAAAATCAATGATCAATACAGGAACCAGCGCAAACCGTGAGATCCGTCCTCCTGGATTTATTTCTGGACCCAGATATGATCATTCTCGCGGACATCTGATTGCTAAACAGTTTGGTGGTAGTGGCGACGACGAAAGAAATCTAGTTACTCTGTTTCAATTTCCAGTCAACGATCCTTACATGAACTACTATGAACTAAAAATCCGTAAGGCGTTGAATCAAGGTGAAACTGTACGCTATCGTGTTACTCCACATTATGTTGGCGATGAACTCGTTCCTGAAAGTATCGAGTTAGAGGCAAAAGGAACAGGCAATAATCCAACGATTGATTTTACGGTTTTGATACCAAATAAAAAGTAGGTGAAACGATTGTTTGAACAATTGAAGCAAAATCGTACATTAGAAGAAACACTCACATGGCTGGAAGAAAACGAGCTGTTCGATTATGAGGAACTTGTGTTTTTCCCTTCTTACCAACATTTCAAAGCTAGTATTCTGCGAACAATCCATTATACTTCCCTGGATGAAGCGGATATCGCGAATCTCCTTTCATCCTTTCACTTGGTTGCTCGCACGATCGATGGTGATTATCTCTTAGCAAATGAAAAAGCGGTTTGTTTGTTTCCGCGCTCTCACCAAAAAGAAGAAATCAAGCGATTTAATGGGAGTTTTGCCGATCTACTAATAGGATACGCAAACTCTTCGAAATCGATTGTCGAATTTTTTAACTTTTCTACTAACTAAGGTTGCTCGTATTAACAATGACAGAATGGGCTTTATATTTGAACATTTAACAAAAAACGTATCGCGCATGTTTAGGTATATGAAACAAAATATTGTACAAAAAAACGTCCGAAATGATCATTCTCATTTCGGGCGTTTCTACTAACTTATTTTATAAACTAGTTTCTTCTTCCAACGTTACTTGGGTTTAGTGTGAATAAAGAGCACCTAGTTACTTTGGTATCTTTATATGTTTTATTTCAACAATATGAATGATCAAGCACCTACCCTGTAACTTCTAGCTGATAAAACATATTTTTCAATTTCTACTAAGAAGAATAAAAGCAATCCAGGTAAAAGACTGATGACGACTTCCGTACTGGATAGTAGGTTTGTTCCTAAAGCTATTCTTAATGGGGGGAACCAGATCATCGCGGCTTGAAGCAAGATCATGATCCCAATCGAATAAAACAATGCGGTATTTTTCCATAATCCTCTATCTAAACTAAATTCGCTAATCCTACGACAATTGATCATATAGAAGGCTTGACCAAACACCATCGCATTGATCAACACCGTCTGACGTGCATCGTTTGAGACATATTCCATCGCAGTTAAGCCCAAGATCGTCAAGATCAACCCTACATATAAAATGCGCATTAATGCATATCGTGACAAAATCCGTTCATTCAATGATCGTGGTCGTCGACTCATCACTTGTTTTTCTGCCCGTTCAAATCCTAAAGTATAGGACAAGGTGATCGAAGCAACTAGATTCAACCATAGGATTTGCACAGTCGTCAAAGGTAATGGGTAGTTTCCGATCAATGAGAAAAGTAACAATAACCCTTGCGCCAAACATGTTGGTAAATAAAAGAGAATCGTTTTCTTCAAGTTGTCGAATATCCGACGTCCTTCTTTGACTGCATAAGCGATCGTCTCAAAATTATCATCGACTAAAACCATATCTGCTGCTTGCTTACTAACATCGCTCCCTTTAATTCCCATAGCAATCCCGACGTCAGCTTTTTTCAATGCTGGTGCATCATTTACACCATCGCCGGTCATCCCAACAATTTCATCTTGCGCTTGTAAATAAGAAACGATTGCCAATTTGTGTTCTGGTGTCGTTCGCGCAAATACATCGTTTTCACTTACTGCTCGTTGCCATTGTTGCTCTGACAGTTGATTCAGCTCTTTTCCTGTGATTGCTGTTTGATGATTTTGCAATCCTAGTTGTTTTGCGATGGCTTTCGCTGTCAGTGGATGATCGCCTGTGATCATTTTGACACGTATTCCAGCTTGTTGCATCGATTTCACTGCTGCGATTGCTGACTCTTTTGGTGGGTCGATCACACCGCATAAGCCAATCATTGTCAATGCTTCATCCAGTGCATCATGAGATAAGTCTTCATCGCTGATTTCTTTCATCGCAAAAGCTAACACACGTTGCCCTTGACTCGCTAAATCCTCATTTTTCTTATGCCAACGTTTTTTATCGATCGATTGGCTCATACCTCTAGCATCCATTTGTTGTCCCGCTTTTCCGATCAATACATCCGGTGCACCTTTTACGAACAAGATATGCTTCCCATTGATCTCATGAACAGTCCCCATGTATTTATACGCTGAATCAAAAGGAATTTTGGCAATAGGTGAATGGATCATTGCCTGTTGCGTATTTGTATAACGTAATAACGCAAGTTCTGTTGCATTTCCTGTTTCAGGACACTCCCCATCTGCTAATTGTGTTTCTTGACAATTATGCATTGCTTGTAACAAATATTCTTCGACTTTTGTAGGTGCTGCTTGTGCAAATGATTCAGGCGTATGCCAATCATTTAATGTCGCTATTTGAACTAAAGACATTTCATTTTTTGTCAATGTCCCTGTCTTATCTGAACAAATGACCGTCATCGCACCTAAAGTTTCTACTGTAGGCAATGTTTTTACGATGGCATTCTTCTTTGCCATTCGATTCACGCCAATCGACAAAATGATCGTTAAAATCGACGGCAGGCCTTCTGGAATCGAAGAAACGATCAAAGCAATGATCGCCGTAACAATATAGCCCCATGTCATGCCATAATAAAAATACGAAACAAGAGCAAGCAATAAAATCAACGCACTGATTCCTTTGAATATACCTGTATTCATTTCCTTGATTTTCTTCAATAATGGGGTTTCTTGTTCTTCAACAGTTGATAAAGAATGACTGATTTTACCGATTTGAGTATTCGAACCTACTTCAACAACTACACCTAATCCATTGCCAGATTCAACTTTTGTGCCCGAAAAAGCCATATTTATTTGTTCAGCTAATTCTGTATTTTCAGGTAAGCTCTCAACCGTTTTACTGACAGAATGTGTTTCTCCTGTTAAAATCGCCTCATCCACTTGTAAATTGAAAGATTCGATGATCCGAACATCTGCTGGTACGATATCTCCAGCAGTCAAGACTACTTGATCCCCGACGACCAAGTCTGCTGGATCGATTTCTCTTTTTTTTCCATCCTCTAAAATCACTGCTTTATCACTCAATAATCCTTTGATACTATCTAAAGAAGAAGCTGCTTTTCGTTCTTGGAAGTACCCGATCATCGCATTTAGAAAAACAACTAAAAAGATCATGCCACCTTCCATCAATGCACCAGTTGCTACTTTCAATATCGCTGCACCTAATAAGATGTACATCAACGCATCATGGAAATAAGATAAGAATTTTTGCCATTCTGGTGTTTGATCTTTTTCTTCCATTTTATTTTTTCCATATTTTTGTTGACGTTCCAGCCGATCACTCTCTGTGATATATTCTGTGACTTGAACTTGTTTGATTGTTTCTTCCGTTGACTTATTATACCATTCCATACTTTTTATCCTCCAACACTGACTAATCTATAATCAGATTACAGGTTAGAGTAACTCTAAGGTCAAGGGTTTAGTGTAAATAATTTAAAAATACTCGCTTTTTTGAATCAACTAATAGTAAAATGAGGGACAGATATAAACTATAAATAAAATCAAACGGAAGTGAATCGATTGAAAATCAATGAATTAGCAAAATTATATGATATTACCCCACATACTTTACGTTACTATGAAAAAATCGGTTTGATCCAACCAGATTATGACGATAACGGTTATCGAAATTATTCGTACAAAGAATTAGAACAACTAAATACGATTCGCGATCTGCGATATTTTGATGTCTCTTTACCTGAGATCGTCGAATATCTGAATAATAAAAATATCGATCGAACAAAAGAACTTTTACGATTTGAAATTGATTCTTTGCATCGTTTGATTGCAGAATCAAAAGAAAAAATTTCCTTATTAGATGATCGCTTACAGTTAATCTATGAAGTAGAAGATACTCCATTCAATCAACCGATCATGATGGAACATCAGTTACGTCAAGTAATCAAACACGATGAAATGACGACTAGCGATGATGTTGATTACGCATTGAAGCAGCTGCATAAAAAATATGAGAAACACCTCAGTGCCAACAATCAAAATTTATTTGGAAGTATCTTACATGAAGAGTCAGATCCTTTTGCCTATCAAGTCTTTTATTTTTATCCAGAAACTGCCTCTTTGATCAATGAGGTGTCCACGTTACCATCCGGGAAATACTTGACCTACACTTACCAAGGAGCCTATGAGCAACAAGTCACAGGCATTCAAAAATTGAAAAAATATGCACAAACACATCAACTAGAATTAAAAAGTCCATTTTATGAACTCTATCTTGTAGATTTCCATGAAACCAATGACCAGAATGAATTTATTACACGCTTAGAAGTATTGATCTAGTAACCAACTATTTATCTAAAAAACACCACAAAAAAACAGCCAAAAGAGAGTAAAGCTAAGAGTTGCTTCTTCCTTTTGGCTGTTCATTTATTCTTTTTTACGCATGATAACGTTCAATACCATCTAAATAAGTGGCATCTAAGGTCATGTCAGGATTCAAGACGATGAAATCAGCATCTCTTCCTTTAGCAATCTTTCCACATGTATCGTCGATTTTACAGCTAACTGCAGGAACGTACGTAGCCATCATGATTGCTTGTTCTGGTGTAGCTAAGCCCCAATCTACGACATTTTTGATTGCTTCTTTTAATCTTAGGATACTTCCAGCTAGATTTCCAGATTCTAAGCGAGCCGTTCCATCTTTTACGACTACCGGGAACTCACCTAAATTGTAGTTACCATCAGGCATCCCACCCGCCATCATGCAATCCGTGATCAGAGCCACATGTTCATGTCCTGCTTTTTCCATCAGGATCTGTGCTGCATTTGGATGGACATGGTGACCGTCACAAATTAACTCAGAAAATACGTGATCCAATGATAATAATGCGCCGACCATACCTGGCTCACGATGGTTCAAGCCGCGCATCCCGTTAAACGCATGAACAAACACGCTTGCACCTGCTTCAACAGCTGCTTGTGCTTCATTGATCGTTGCATTACTATGACCTAAAGCAACTACAACGCCTTCATCTGTCACTTGTTTTACAAATTCTTCTACACCTGCGCGTTCTGGTGCTAATGCGATTTTTTTGATCAATCCGCCTGAAGCTTCTTGCCATTCATTAAAGACTGCCAAATCGGGGTCGCCAAAATAACTTGGGTTTTGCGCACCTTTATGCTCTTCTGTAAAGAATGGTCCTTCAAAATAGATCCCTTTGATTTTAGCCCCAGGAACTTCATGGTACATTTTTCCAATCGTCTCTGCCACATCTCTTAGACGTTCTTTACTAGAGGTTAATGTTGTAGGTAAAAAGGCAGTTACCCCACAAGATAACAAGCCTTCTGACATAGCTTTGATTCCTTCTGCGTCATTATCCATAACGTCGTGATTCATAAATCCATGAATATGTGTGTCTACAAGTCCAGGGGCAATCCATTTACCGCTTTGATCAATGATCGTTACTTCACCAGCTGGTTTTTCTGAAAGATATTCGCCAAAAAGCCCATCAGTGATTTCAAGATATCCAGTGTTTTTCACACCAGATGCTAAAAAGAATTTGTCAGCATAGATATAAGTTCTCATTCTATTCTCTCCTTTGATGATCTACCTTTAAATTACTCTTATTTACGAAAGAAGTCAAGAATGGTCTACACCATTTATATACTTTTAGCAATCTTTTTTACTGCTTGAGCTAATTCTTCATAAAACAATGCTTTTGATAGTTCATTTTGCTGTTTGTAAATCAAACTTTTTAGAATAAATAAATCATTTAAATAATAATAACTATTTTTTTCTTGTGCCCAACGAATCCCTTGATTCACTTGTTCAAGAGCTGCTTGGCGTTCTCCTTGATGAAATAGAAAACTACCATAATTATAAAAAATCTGCGTCAATTCGCTTTTGTTGTGCTCGTTGATCGTATCATGCAAGAGTTGGACACTACGACTTAAATAATATCTTGCTTCTGTACTTCTCCCTGCAACCCCATAGACTTTACCAATACAGCTGATCAATTGAATCTCGATATCACAGACATGTGTCCGATCTTTTTGGCTGGAGTAAGTCAATGCTTCTTTCAAGTAACTAAGTGCCTTTACTAGGTTTTTCCTTAATGTAAATTCACAAACACCTAAATAATAATAATACCGTTGAAAATCCTCAGCTGAATAGAGATTCTCTGTCACCTTCGCTGATTTTAGTTCTTGTTCTAATTTACGATAATCTCTTTTTAAAAAGTATAGATCCAGAAGATCAAACTGTCTAGTTGCTGCTCGAATCTTGTCCTTGGATAAGTTCATTACATAATCGATCGTTACACCAAGCCTGTGACAGATCTGAGCCATCACTAATACATTTGGTAACTCTTCGTTATTTTCGATTCTACTCAGCACACTTTGAGAACAAATGCCTTGTGAAAGCATTTGTTGAGTCATTTTTTGTTCTTTTCGGATTTCTTTGATGATCGTACCAAAGGAATCGACTAATGCTTCCATAAGTATCCCCCTCTCAAAAAAAATATGCGTATTCGCATGACTACATGTATTGTACTTGACTACTTTGTAAACTTCAAGAAAAGTCCAATAGCAATGAATCATTTTTCAAAAATTGACATTAAAAAAAACGCCTCGGTATCGAGACGGCTTTTAAATGAAGTCGTATTTACTTTATAAAAAAGTTGCCAATCACATCGTTTTTACTACTCGTTGGCTATTACTCGAAACTGGTTATTCGCAGGTGTTAAATGGGAATAAACCCCAGACAAAAACGGTTGATTTAGTGAAGTAAGCAAACGCCCATAAGAATCGTTGATTCCAATTTTTATAGTGATTCACTTACTTCATAAAATCTTGATTTGTCCCATCAGTTACTCGCTTACGCTTAAAGCTACCTACTTAATATGCACCACAGCCAAAATATGACAGTTCCTATCTTTGTTGATAGGTTGTCAGGAATTCACGCATTTTTTTCGCCGTTACTTTTAGATCGTCTAATTTTGGTAAGTAAACGATTCTGAAGTGGTCTGGATCAGGCCAGTTAAAACCACCTCCGTGAACAAGTAAAATCTTATGCTCGTGCAGAAAATCTAATACGAACTGCTCATCATTGGTAATATTGAAGCGTTTCGTATCGATTTTGGGAAAGATATAAAAAGCTGCTTTCGGCTTAACTGCTGATAATCCAGGAATATCATTGATTGCATTATAGATGTATTCTCTTTGTTCATAGATCCGTCCACCTGGCAATAGCAATTCATCCACACTTTGGTAGCCCCCTAAGGCAGTTTGGATGATTTGTTGTGACAGGACGTTTGAACAAAGACGCATAGAGGAAAGCATATTCAACCCTTCAATATAGCCTTTTACATTTGATTTGTCACCACTCAACACCATCCAGCCGACACGGAATCCCGCCACACGATGTGATTTAGATAGGCCATTCAATGTGACAACGAATAAATCAGGTGCTAAAGTCGCAATCGGGATATGCTCTAAGCCGTCCATCACTAAACGATCATAGATTTCGTCTGAATAAATGATCAATTGATGTTCTCGTGCGATTTTCACGATTTCTTCTAATAACTCTTTCGGATATAAAGCTCCTGTTGGATTATTAGGATTGATGATCACGATTGCCTTTGTCCGACTGGTAACTTTAGATTTGATATCCTCAATATCTGGATACCATTCGGCTTGTTCATCGCATACATAATGAACTGGTTTTCCCCCAGCCAAAGAAACAGAAGCTGTCCATAAAGGATAATCTGGCATTGGCACTAATACTTCATCGCCATTGTCCAACAGCCCTTGCATACACATCGTGATCAGCTCACTGACCCCATTACCAGTATAGATATCATTGATCGTCACATTTGGAAATTTTTTCAATTGACAATACTGTTCAATCGCTTTTCGTGCAGAAAAAATCCCTTTTGAATCCGAATAGCCTTCTGAATCTCTGGCATTCATGATCAAATCACGGATCACTTCATTTGGGGCCTCAAATCCAAATGGTGCTGGATTTCCCGTATTTAATTTTAATATACTGATGCCCTCTTCTTGCATTCGTTCGGCTTCTTCAAGAACCGGTCCGCGGACATCGTAACTTACGCCTTCTAATTTGTTGGATTTTTCAAATTCTCTCATAGTGATCCAATCCCTCGTTTCAAAAAAGTTAGAAATTTCTGATTATACTCATTTATTTCCATATCATACTCCATTCATCTGGATTTTGCCACCGTTTTAAAAAAATCCTAGATGAAAATCAACTTTTTTGCTTTTATTTCTCATGCCGATCATTCCAAAGATTTGCTGCCCAATCCATAGCGATCCCGATGATCACACCTAGGAATATCCCCATGGGCAATTGTCCGAATGCAGATCCAATGATAATGCCTGCTACCATTCCTAAAATTGAAAATTCCCCATCATATTTATTCATGATTTTCCTCTTTCTTATCTTGACATCTATTTCGTTACTCGCTATGATTAAAGTGTTGTTTCTTGCAGACGTGATGGAACGGCAGACATGCCACTATTCTATAGTAGGCTTGTAAAGCAGATGTGTTGGAACTGGCAGACAAGCATGATTGAGGGTCATGTGAGCGCAAGCTCGTGTGGGTTCGAGTCCCATCATCTGCATATAATTATGTTCGTAAAGTGTCCGAACTTTGCGAACTTTTTTATTTCCTCAGAACTTTCTTCTACTGTTATATGATATGCATTGTTTATATCAATAATCCAACATCCTATAAGGGTATAGAACCTGTAGTAAATTAGCTTTTTCTATGTATGTTATCTCCATAATATGATTGTATAACCTTTTACACTCCTTGCCCTTTTTTCCACTTGACAATAGTTGATTTAAGATGAATATCATTTTTGGAACTATTTATAAAAAATGAAATTATTCAATACCGATAGGTTCTAAATTTAATTTCTGATACAATGAATTTATAAAATTATTGAAAAGAGGAATGGATATGGGTTTGTTTAGCAGCAAGGCAGATAAAGAAAAGGCGAAACGTGAAAAAGAAAATCGCAAAGCTGAAAACGAAAAAATACTAGAATACTTTAAGAACCATAGTGACTACAACGTTGGCGACATGTATTTCGATGATAAACATGGTAAAATTTTTATAAAGAAATCTCTTACAATGAACAGATCACAAGCTGTATACAATTACGATGAACTAATTAGCTACACTCCTATATTTGAAGGTGGAAAAATAAAAAAACATCACGGCATTACTCGTGCAATAGTTGGTGGAGTTATAGCTGGTCCTGTTGGTGCTGTTGTTGGAGCTGGGACTGGTGGAAAAGAATTCGATACTATTAAGCGATTAGGTTTTATTCTTCACCTTACCGAAAACCGTTCTCAAAACTACATGCTTATTATTTCAGAATCTAAAACAGACAGTTTCTTAACAAAGTCTACATTGGAAGATTATAACAACATAGCAGCTAAACTAGATCAAATCATTTCTTCAAATACTAAAGAGTCCTTTCCCTCTGGAAGCGATGCCGATGAGTTACGAAAATTCAAAGGCCTTCTTGACGACGGAATAATCACTCAAGAAGAATTTGATGAAAAGAAAAAGGAATTGTTAGGTTAATAACTTTGAGCCTGTTCAACAGGCTTTTTTCTTTACCTTCTGTTCGCTTTACAAAAAGAACGTAAGTTCGTAAAATCGAACAAGGGGGAGAGAAATGATAATCCACGAAGAGGTAATGTTGTGGTTCTTTCATGATCCAAAGAAAAAATTTGAAAAAGAACTATATAAATACTGGAATTCCGAAATTGATTTCAAACTTGTAGAAAATAAGCTGTTAATCCACTTATACTAATCAAATAAAAACTATTTTATGCTACCTGCTTCTAAGACAAAAAATAATATGAAAGTATATTTTTTATTCGATATTGTCACAGATGTTCCTAATACAAAATTGCAGCATCGAAGGTATGATTTTAAGAAACGTTTGTTTTTAAATCCTGTGCTGGTTGAGTTGGCATGAGTAGCTGCCTATTCAATTAAAAAAACACCCGCTCCAAAGAGCGGTTTGTGAAAAAGCATTGTTGTTAGGTTGATACAATAAGGTTACTATCTTTTTATCAATTATTCAACTTATATAATCATTTTGTTGTCTAAATTACGTATGTTATAATTAATAAAGAGAGTATCGATATGCACGCTGTAGACTTCCCCAAAAGTTTTAGCCATCGATACTCTCTTTTCATAATTACGCCTACAATTAGTTTAAGGTTAACCTAATGTTAATGCAAGCGTTTTGTTTTTATGTTTTTAAGATTTTTCTATAAAAAAAAGACCCACTCCGGAGAGTGGGCGGGTATTAAAAAACGAATTCTTAGTATTGAGGATAACTTAAGGTTACTATGATTTTATTTATTGTTCAAGTTATGTGCTTTTCTTATCGCTTGTTCTCTTATAATGGTTAGGTGCCGATTGAAGATTTGAGCGAGTTACTACAATCGATTAAAAAGCAAAAATTCTCTGTCTAACTAAGGAGTTGACTTCTAGTATTTT